>NZ_JHEG04000001.1:7501616-7849112 GCF_000760695.4 Tolypothrix bouteillei VB521301
GAGATAATAGCTCAAAAACTCTTATACGTATTTTTCTAGTAACGTTAGTTAGTTTCACACTCGCTCAGGTATTAGGACGAAAGTTGCCTTATCTTAAGGAAGAAAGTGTTAAAGCTTATCTTAAGCTAGCTTCAGTTTTTATATTTGGTTTTGCGACCTTAAACAGACTTACAGAAATCAAATATTTTGATGGAACTGGATGGCTTGATAAAACCAACACATCATTTTTTAAGCTTCTTTACTTTACTGGTTTTGGATTAGGTATATTTGCTTTATCTTTAGATAACTCTATCCAAAACTCAATAAGTGCAATCTGCCACAACCTATGTACACTTTGGAACTCAATACCGTGTAACGAATTTACAGTTAGGTGCGATCGCTGATGACCCTGATGTGACTTTTATAGATTTAAAAGAATTTGGTTTAATCTGTACACTAACTTATTAAGATGCGCCAAACAACTCTAAAAACTCATCTACTACTTCATCGGCATTGTTTAAACACTCTGTTGCACTAAAACGAGTAGATTTGATTCCTTCTCTATCAAATAATCGGTCTCTTTGGTAGTCTTCAGAAGGTCGCTGATGGAATTCCCACCCGTCTACTTCAAGAATTCTAGGGGAACCTTTATAAAAAACTAGAAAATCTGTCTCTTTAGTTTCTATACAATTTATCCTATTACGGATTCTACATTTAGCATTAACAAAGAAAAGAACACGTCTTTTCTCTAAAGCTTTAGCAATTTCAAACTCAGCCTGAGAACGAAAGTTTAAACCATTCTCTGAGTGGTAGTAATCAGACCTAGAATTATTTGAGACAGATTTTTTTGGCAGAACTAATCCCATCTCACCGCTTATTTGTTTATAAGCGTTAGTTAACTTTTCTGCCCAAGATGCATCAACCCGAATCTCCCATAAATGCTGAGTCCCCGAACCATCTGGTTGACCTTTGTAAGTTAGAGTTATACCTTGAGGAAAAGAATAGAACCCTGGTTTTCTGACATTTGCAGTTAACCAATCGGAAGACCATTCTGTAGTAGGCATTATTTTACTCAACATTTTGAGCATTTGGTAAGTTCTCAACTCGTACACAAGAGTTGGAGATTCTAAGTTACTTAACGAAGTGGTTCTTTTGCTTAATTCTATACTGGTACTTTTAGTACTATTATCACTTGATGGCTCAACCTGTTGCTTCTGTTGGTTTAATTTAGCAATCGCTTCTACAAGTGTTTTTCCAGAAGACTTAGGAACATCGCGCACTGGTGTCTCTGAATCTTTTTTAATGCTAGCAAGCAATTCCACAAGTCCAGGCTTCTTGGGCTTAACTCCAGTCACTCTACTCGTTCTCCTAATAAATTAATGTTTACGGTAGAATTACCCAGGCAAAATAATCTAATTTAAAGAATGATAGCTCTCTACTATATAATATTTATACTGCTAATCAATATCATTTACTGACATAAAATAAAAATCAACAATCCAGAATTGTTTTCTAGAGTAAGTGCGACCACCTCCAATATTCCTCAAATAATGAAAATTGTTTTTCTACTTTTAGTTAATAATTTTACAAGTCATTTATTGTAGTATATATTTACTATAATAAAGGATTTTCTCATGCTAAGAGCAAGGGATTTATCTCTCATTAAAGAGATTTTTCTACAAGTAGAGAACTCTGCATCAGGGAGTAGAAGAATTACAAACCTCAACATAAAAGGTTTTGATGAGCCTACTATTATCGATCGTGTTGATTTATTAATTGAATGGAACTACTTAAAAGGATACGTAAATAAAACTTTGCTTGGTATTACGGGATACGGTATAGATGGAATCACAATGAGTGGGTACGATTATTTGGACAAAATTAGGTGATAGTTGCTTAGCCGAAAGTTTCTGCTAGGTGTACGATCGCTTCTCTCTGAAATTTAAGAACTCCTTGTACAAAGCCAACCCCGAATGGACTGGGGTCGGCTTAACTTTTTTCTAAAGTCTTGTTAGGTGCGATCGCTGATTTCTCTGAGATAACTTTTATAGTTTAAAGACACAGCTCTCTCAGAGTTTATGATATGCTGGTATTCATAGTGAAGTTCTCACAAAGGCACTAGCCCTCATTCTATTGGCTTAGAAGGAGAGCTTTATTATGGCTATACTATTAATACCCTACAAGGAGGGTTTACATGGCTGACCTAATTAAGGTCTTGCTACGAGTTCTTAAATCTCGTAGTGCTTTTTGGAGGTTTGTTGTCATCCTTTGCTTGGTTCTGACAACTATATCCGTTCTAACAACACTAATTTTAATTGTGTTGTTTACATTGGGTAAGTTCTAAACTTACGTTTCTTTTATCATCCCAGACTACCGATCAAGAGTTATTCGCAGTAACTCTTGGTCTTTCTTAACCAAACTTAAGCAATACCGAGTACAGTATATGTGTCTCAGCTTGTTTTATCTTATCTTGGAATATCTTATCTGTGGGTGATGAATACAGAATAACACAAAAAAGATGAAATAGAAAATAGCAGCTATTTTGAAAACTGAGTTTTCAAAAGATGGAATACAAACCTTACAGAGACCGTACTCCAATTCACTTTACCTACTTAACACTCTGATTAGTAATATAAGGCAAAATAATTAATCTACTAATTTTTTATAACTTCCACTTAATACTCGTAGATTAGACGCTACTAAGTGCGATCGCACATGCGTAAGTTTTAACTAATGGCAAACCTATGATAGTTCATTTTCGTAAAATATCTCACATTGCCAGATACCCAACTTCTGTAAGTATTTAAGATATTCTGAGTTAATCATTGTTATCTCCCTTGGTTTCAATAGATACGTAATGAATTTTTCAGTAAATTCTTCAACAGTACTTGGTGGATGTGAAAGGTTTAGATTAAGAACGAACTCATGAATAGTTTTAGCTTGAGATTGTTCAAGGAAGTGACTTGTTTAGGGGTATATGATGGAGTACTAGCTGGTGCTAATAGTGGCTTTTTGTCTGATTGACTAGGTTCAAGATACTCTGGGGCATACTTATCTAAGTAATCCATCGCATCATCAGATATAGATAATTCTTCTTCTAAAGCATAAGTTAGCTCCTGCATTACTCCTTCGTGACCAATCTGCCTTGCGTATGACCTGAAGTTGCTACCTTCGAGAACGTGTGCCAAACATTTCTTCTTGACTGCTGCCAAATTACGTTTCTTCTCCCTACCTTTTTCAAAAGCAGAATAGATTACATACGCAGCTACTAGTCCACCAGTTACTGGTCCTGCCATCATTCCAAAAGCAGCGGCAGCAGCAAAACCACCAAATACGTGTATTTGTAGATTATCGGAACCTACTTGCTGCAACGCTAGCTCAGACCATTCTTCGTTATCTTTGTGAAAGCTTTCTAAATTAAAATTAGTCATAATTAAAAACGATTGTGTTTGAATGGCGTACCTCCTAAGATGCACATTTTATAACCCTCATATAGCAAGGCTTTCAGAAAATGAAAAAAATGTGCGTCTTTCATATATTACTAGCGGCGATTTTCACGGCTAGTCGGAGGCTGACATCTTGCACCTTCTCAACAACAGAGTGGTGGGTAGTGCCCACCCTACGAAAGAATAAGCTTTTTGGGCTTTGATTTTTGCAATAAGGCGATGCTGCAAGATGTGAGGTACCTGAGACTTGAACTCAGGGGTCGAGGAGGATCGATCGCACCTTCTGCTACGCCTATTTTTTAATGTTCCTTGCTGCTTGCTACCAGGAATTTATGGAGCATATTGATAGAAATCATCGTGTGGACAAGAATCTCAACCATGAATAGTGTTGCGATCGTACCAAACACATTGCTCCAGTTGACATACTGGAAAACGCCTAACATCAGGTATTGGATTGCTTTATCCCAAGGTATACCAGGCATTATAGGGTAATACCAAATGCAAACCAAAGCATCTACAACATAAGCGACAATACAGTACAAGGTCATATTGTCTAGAAACCCACCTATAAAATTGTTCAGAGCTTTCTTTGCATTTTTTATAGATCGTGGGTCACTGTCTTTAACAGATATTGTCCCACTCGAATCAGAAGCCCGAACCACTGCTGAGAGAAACCCGTGATGTCTCCACAGGACTCCAGGTAACACCTGCAAAAGTTGTATTGGTAACCAGACTAAAAAACCACTTATCCAAACAAAGGATTTCTGCTGAACTCCCGGTTTGCACTACAATGACCTCAATGTAACAGCTGCACGTAAGAAAGCAGACTTAATCGAGCACGATATCGCTTTTGGGGCTTTCGAGCCAACACACGTTAAATACAAAAACCCGGATTTGAAGGAAAGTCAGGTACTTTCCTAGAAAAATTAGATCCGACCTCACCGCGATCGCGCTTTTCGAGAAATTCACTCAAAGTTTTAGGGCAGTAGAGTGAGAAATATAGGATTAGCTATACTAGGGAAAAAATCGATCGCTGAACAGATCTCTCTTATTATACATAGGCATGGCTATATTCAACGCTGACTTGCTAAATGCCAAGATTGGAGTCAAGTTTAACTCTTTATTAGTTCTCTCTTTCTTCGTCGGTATTCTTCTTAGCAGCCTGATGCTATCAAGTGTTCTGCAACAGAGAGCGGAGTATGAGATTAACGTTAAGGCTGATTTGCTCATGCAAACAATGAACTCATTACGGCATTATACTCAAGATCGTGTCAATCCACTGCTTGCGCCTCAATTAAAAACTGGTTCCACCTTTATTCCCGAAGCAATTCCAACTTTTTCAGTAAGAGAGGTTTCGGAATACTTACGCAAAGATGACAAATATCACGACTTTTTCTATAAAGATGCTGCTCTCAATCCTACTAATCCTAGAGACCAAGCTGATAGTTTTGAAACTGCATTGGTAGAACGTTTTCGCCGACAACCAGAAATCAAGGAACTTTCGGGTTTTCGCTCTACACCAGAGGGGAAAAAGTTTTATACAGCTCATCCATTTAAAATAGAAGAAAATCGCTGTCTTGAGTGCCATTCTCGTCCTGACATTGCACCAAAAAGTTTATTAGCCACTTATGGAGAACATGGGTTTGGTTGGCAGCTGAATGAGGTTATTGCGGCTCAAATGGTCTATGTTCCTTCAGAAAAGGTCTTTGATGAAACTTGGCGGGCTTTCTTTTCTGTTATGCTCGTTATCATGACTATCTTTTTTGCTGTCATATTGTTGATTAATTTCTTATTAAAGAAAGTTGTTATCCAAAGAATTAAAAATATTGCAAAAACAGCTAATGCTGTAAGCACGGGTGAGATAAATGCTAACTTTGAAGAACAATCAAAAGATGAAATTGGTTTACTAGCGATCGCTTTTGAACGCATGAGATCCAGTTTGTTGATTGCCATGGATTTGCTAAAGCAACACAAAACTTAATCCGTTAATTATCCAGTACCTGCTGTTTGAAAGCCAATGCTAGTTGAGGATTTGGAAGTTGAGCAGCTAGACTTTCGACAAAAGTTGCGCGAGAGTGTTCTCCAGAACTAAGAGTTTGTTGAATGAGAATATGAGCAATTGGTCCGATCGCTTGGGTTAACGCTTGCTCGCACTGACGGATAAAATTTTCATCTAATACTTGATATTGCTCTATTAACATTTCTACCCTATCTTCCAGTTTCAAAAGCGGCTGTGTTAGCTCCAAATGGACTTGTTTCTGAAATTGCTCTTGCTGAGATGGAGACAGATGACGCCTCAATTGCTCGATTAATTCCCTTCGATTCCCCACCTGTGCCAACACATTTTGTAGCAGAATGGGAGCAATCGGTCCAATAAGATCGAGTAAAACCTTTTCCAATTTATAGATTTGGGATGATGTCAATACAAAATGCAAAGGTTCGGCTATGTTAAGCCAGATAGGAGGTTCGACAGCAGGATTTTGACAGATGGTAGGTAACCAAGAAGCACCGGGAAAATCAGCTTCCAAGCTTTTTAATTGCTGACGGGCGTACCGCACGGCTCGATATAAAGACAAACGTTCGAGAGCAAAAGCAGAGAGAAAGTGTCTAAAAAATTCTTGTGCTACCCGGTTGGGTACGGGTTCTCGCATGACAATAACGGTAGGAATATGTAATTTTTCTAAAGAATTTGCTAAGCCTAAGCCGTCACAGGAATTGAAAATTGCCAGTTTTAACCCATTGGCAATGGCTACCTTGAGCGCTTCTTGCAACTGTTGAATTGTTAAACTGTTATTAGTGGGATTTTCGTTGAGATAAATCCTGCCTGTTTCGCCTTCGGTTTGACTGTGTCCGGCAAAAAAGAGAATATCCCAGCCTCGATCGTTCCGAAGTTGCTGGTTTAATTGTTCGTAGGAAGGGTTCACAAGAAACTCAATTTTTGCCTCTTGTAAATCTTGAAGAAATCTTTGTTCCGCCTTTAAATCTACTCCTTTGCTACTGCCTAAAATCGCCAAGAGTCTGACTTTTGTTGTATCTCGCTTAGCCTGCCCTTCACGCTGGTATTCAGGTTGACTCAGTGCTGGTTCTGCTTGGGGATATTCGCCAAAAAACTGCCAACAATGCCAGGGTAACCGACGCAGTAAGTCATCGTTGGTTTCAATCATGACATGGATTTCTGATGATGAGTCCAGTCGAGATCGCACTTGGCTATCGACATTCAGAAACCCTGGTGAGTGAAGCCAAGCATTTATGCTCTGTTCTAGTTGATAACAAACTTGATGAAAGCTATCTTGCGAAATATTGGTAACGCCTTCTAGGTCAATTTCTAGCTCATCATCCACATCCACCTCTACCAATTGGGCAACGGATTGTTTGCGGATGTCCTTCATACTCGCCATCCGATTGCAAAGGTGTTTGTAAATTAATTGCCAGTTACTGTAGAGTTCTGCCAAAATTGGTGCTGCGGGTAGGCTACCAATAAACTGCTGGGGTCGAGAATAGCCCGATACCCACAATTGAACGGTTACTCTAGGAAAGCCACTGTTTAGATCTCCATCTCCCAAGTTGATAACGACAGCCTTAAGCGTTGGCGGAGGCATTTTTCTCCATTTGCGATCGCAAATGACTTACCTCACCAATTCTAGCAAGGTTTTATTGTACTAAACCCGCACGTAAAGCTCGAACAGCAGCCTGAGTACGGTCAGCTACACAGAGTTTGCTCAAAATACTTCTAACATGAGTTTTTACAGTCCCAATTGTCAGGTGAAGCTTTTGGGCAATTTCTGCATTATCGCACCCAGAAACAATCAACTCCAAAACATCCATTTCCCGTTCGGTCAGTGGATAAGTTTCCAGTGTTTTCTCAACTTCTGGGTCTACAGCATTAATCATGACCCGTTTGCCCGTCATTCCTCCATTGCGATCGGGGAAATCATGACGAATTTGTTGCAAAATAATATCTGCAATTGTTGGGTCAATCCAAGAACTACCTGTATGAATTGTTTTTACTGCCTCTACCAGTTTATCTGTTGCAATATCCTTCATACAGTAAGAATCTGCTCCTGCTGCAAAAGCTGCTAAAACAGCTTCATCACTATTTTGCATTGTGAGAATCAGCAGTTTTGTTGTGTAGTCTTGTGTCTGAGCTTGATATTGCCTAAACTGACGTGTCAGTTCAATTCCATCCATATCAGGCAAACCAATGTCGATAGTGGCAACATCTGGATGCAAGGTTTTCAAAAGCTGTAGCCCTTCCCTTGCATTGGAAGCCTCACCAACAATCTTCATTTCTGCCTGAGTTTGTAAAGCAGCCCGTAAACCTATCCGGGTAAGGTTGTGGTCTTCAATGACGACGACCTTGATTTCACTCATAGCCAATCACCTCTACCCATTATACATGGATATTCTAATAGGGATTTTATACAAAAAGAAAGATGTCAACAAACTTCATCCCCCCCAAGCTATAAAAATTAATGCAAATGGGCATGGAATAAGGGCCGAGGGATAAGTTATTTCTGACTGTGTCACAGACCCTGTTTTTGGCAGAGTGGCGATCGTCATCAACTAACTGCGTTTTTCAATTACACCTCTTAAAAAAATACGATTATAATTTTTAATGGCGTTTTTGGCAAGTTACCAAAAATTGGTGGGCTTACCCCTACCGATACTACCTAAAATTTTTTGTGAATAATTTAAAATTCTTAATACTAGGAATGATATTTGATTTATAAAAT
The DNA here is from genome assembly GCF_000760695.4 of Tolypothrix bouteillei VB521301. GTDB lineage: Bacteria > Cyanobacteriota > Cyanobacteriia > Cyanobacteriales > Nostocaceae > Scytonema > Scytonema bouteillei_A. Next base: position 7,509,775 of record NZ_JHEG04000001.1, read on the forward strand.
ACCCGTACAATGGCTACAAAAAGCATTTATGTAGTAGGCATTTTTTACCATACAGTACTTAAAATTTTTCACAAAGGATTTAGAGACTGCTACAGCTTCAATACTTAGTCTGTGGATTAACGCCGATTGCGAGCTTGCAATATTACTTATTATAAATAAAACAGTGTTTGCCGATTGTTTCAGCAAACACTGTTATACACAAATCTCTGTTATTTTAGTTAGTCGATCGCTCTCTTAACATCATCTTTCAAGTTTTCCACGCTATGGCGAACTTGAGCTTCAGCTTGCTTTGCTTTACCTTCAGCTTTGTCATTGGGGTTACCTGTGATTTCACCCACAACTTCTTGAATTTTACCTTCTATATTTTTAGCAGTTGCTTCTATGCGATTTTCGATACTCATATTAACTCCTTACTTTTGATTTGTTAGTAGCCTGTTTTCTATCTATAAATATCTTATTTAAAAAATATTTGTCTGTCAGTCTATCCTAAGTTTATGATTAAGCAAAAAGATTTTGTCCGCGCAACAGATTATTTATGTTATTTAACTCATCTGCAAGATTTAAAATTATAGATATTAGAGAGACACAGATAGTAAAGTTACCTCTTTCCTGGGATAAGTATATTCTATCTTGCGGTAGATAATTTCATGACTGCTTGGCTCGTGTAAAATAACCTAACAACCACCTGTACCGGGAGGCAAAGCTTCTAGCGAAGGCATTTTCAGACTCCGCTAGGGAACAAGGCGAAAATAAAATACCCGGCTTCTTGAAGAAGTCGGGTATGTTGTAGGCAAAATGAGTATATTAATGACAAAAAAAATGATGACCGGGTGTTGTCCCAATCATCCCACAGTACCTATGTAACCGAAAAACTCAGACAAAAAGATTAAACAATTCCCGGACCTCTGCCTCGTTTGTCGTCATCATTTGTTAACTGACCTTCTTTATCTTCATTAACTTCTTTCAGTTCTGCTGCACGATGAGTGGTATCCTCCTTAGCTTCTTGACTCGCATCACCAGGAACTTCATAATACATTTCCGGTTCTATTGCGTAATTATTTAGCAAACCTTCTCTGTCTACTGTATAACCGTCTGTAGAATGTACGCTATCAGAATGTGTTTGGTCGTCAGTAGGTGCGCTTGCCTCTCTCTGTTCATTAGGAAGTGTTTTGTATAATTCTCCCTCTCTTTCTTTGCGAGCTGCTGTTTCAGCAGGTACGATTCCTCTATCGTATGTATCCATTTCAACTCGTTCAGAGCTATCTACAGCTTTGTTATTCTTTTCAGTAGTCATATATTATGTCCTCACTAAATTTTTGATTCACCATTTATACTAAATAAATTAAATCTTTTAACAATTGAAATCTAGTGCCTAAAGAGGTGGAGCTTAAAATCTTGAGAAGTGTTACCAGTTAAACAGAATTAAGTTTTTTCTATCCTATGATGTATTTTTTTTGCTATTCATTTAATTTTTATTAAGCTCTTGATGTCAAAAGTATTTTTAATAAAAAGCTTAACCAAATATAGCTGCTTAGTACTATTTTCCAAGTAAATAAACTACAAATATAGGGGCGCAATACTTTGCACCCCTACCAACAGTGTGGTTCATTTAGGCAAAAACCACTGTCAAAATTTAGTAACGAGCGATCGCTAACCCTTGATTAATTACTAGTACAGCGGGACGTAAATAAGGCAGCCATTAGTAACAGATAAAAAGCTTACAAAAAAAGCTTTTGCGCCTTCTGCCCTCTGCCTCCGTACTTCTGCCTTCATGTGCTAGTTATCAGTCACTCTAAATCTTTTACCGTTGGTCCGTGCAGTATTTTTCCGTCAGAGTTGAAACGGGAACCATGACAGGGGCAATCCCAACTTTTCTCTGCACTGTTCCAGGCAACAACACAACCTAAATGAGGACACACCGCAGAGACTGCATGAATTTCTCCTCCTTCATCTCTGTAAGCTGCTACCTTTTTGCCATTAACAGTGACTATTTTTCCTTCACCATTGGCAACATCAACGCAAGAATGACCAATTCCTTTAATACGATCGCCTACCCAATGAACGCCTACATCAAGGTTCTGCTTAACCCCTTCCAAACTCACAAATGGCGTTGCACGGGTTGCATCGTAAAGTTCAGCCCAAGGATTCTCTATACCCAATATTCTGTCTGCAAGTAGCATTCCAGATAATGTTCCCTTTGTCATTCCCCAAAGGCTAAAACCAGTGGCTACATATACATGGTTGTTGAATGGTGTCAACTTACCAATATAAGGCAAGCGATCGAAGGAAACAGCATCTTGAGTTGACCAACGATACTCAAAAGAATCAATCCCAAAGCGAGAACGTGCAAATGCTTCCAAATCGAGGTACTTTTCTTCCGTGTTAGTCACAGTACCCACTTTATGACCTCCACCACCAACAAGAAGGAGTAAACCATTTTGGTAGGGAGTGGTACGAATTGAGTAATATGTTTCCCCAATGCCAATATACATTCCTTTGGGTGCTTTGGATGCCTCAATCCTGGCACCAATAATGTAAGAACGCTTGGGATAAGTTTTGGCGAAAAACAAGCCCTGGTCTAGGATTGGCAAATTTGTCGTAATAATGACATCCCGTGCTAGAACAGTTCCCTTATCGGTAATGACTTGACAGGGGCTCTCTTCATCAACCTTTTGTACTCGCGTGTTCTCAAACACATAGCTACCATTTCCTGCAATGCTTTTAGCAAGGTGCAGTAAATATTTGCGTGAGTGAAACTGCGCTTGGTTGTCAAATTTAATTGCACCAGCAATAGGAAAAGGTAAGGAAGTTTGCCGTACAAAAGAAGCAGGAAGCCCTAATTTAAGTGCAGCTTCTACTTCTTTCTCAATTTGGTTGAGTTGATCTTGAGATTCTGTAAAAGAATAAGCACTTTGGCGGCTGAAGTCACAATCTATTTGTTCTTCTTCCACAAAAGCCGCGATACGTTCTAATGCTGCTTGATTTGACTGTGCGTAAACTCTAGCTTTTTCTTCGCCAAATTTCTCGATTAACTCTGCATAAATCAATTGATGAAGCGAGGTGATTTTAGCAGTTGTATGACCGCTGACACCTGTTGCTATGCGATTCGATTCAATCACAGCAACAGTTTTGCCAGCACGCTTTAACAATGTAGCAGCAGTGATTCCAGCGATACCTGCTCCAACGATCGCAACATCTACTGTTACAGTATTAAGGAGTGGTGAAAAGTTGTTCTCTGATGTTGAGTCTATCCAATAGGAGATAGCTTTTCCAAGTATTTTTTGCATGGGTTTTAGGGTTAATTGTGAGTGGTTAGTTGTTAGTTGTTATTCGTTAGTGGTTTGCTCGCCATGCAATCCACCAACCACCAACCACCAACCACTGACAGGTTATCTAACTAAGCCTGCTCGCAAAGCAAGCACCGCAACTTGCGTGCGATCGCTTACACAAAGCTTATTCAAAAGGTTGCGGACGTGAGTTTTGACAGTACCTACAGTGATATAAAGTTTTTCGGCAATATCTGCATTACTACATCCATCTACAATAAGTCTGAGGACGTCTAACTCGCGAGCTGTTAAGGGATAGCTTGGAATAATCTGGCTTTCCTCAGCTGATAAACCATTGATAGAAACTGTTGTATTTTCAGAACCTGATTGAGTTTCTGCGTAAGTTTTATTGCTATGTTGCAAGATAATACGAGCAATGGTCGGATCGATCCAAGAATTGCCTTCATAAGTTGACCGCAATGCATCAGCCAGTTTATTAATACTGCCATCTTTCATATAATAAGAATCTGCCCCAGCCGCAAAAGCTGCTAGCACGGTTTCCTCATTATCCTGCATTGTCATAATCAAAATCTTGGTTTCTGGTATCTCGCTTGCTTCCTCAGAATTGTTGAAGTGCTGGATCAACTCAATGCCACTCATATCAGGTAGATCGACATCGACTATAGCAACGTCTGGTCTTGTTGATTTCAGAAGCTTTAAACCTGACCTTGCATCCTTGGCTTCACCAATCACCTCAATTCCATTTTGTTGCTTCAAAGCAGCTACTATACCGATCCGAGTTAGCTCGTGATCTTCAATTAAAACAACACGAATTGTATTCATGGTCAAGCCTCAATTCTTTTTAAGTAACAAGATGCACAAATCGACTCTTTTGTATTTGTCGAGTGATAGTAAAAGCATTCTAAAAGGCTAAAACCGTTTCAGTCTATCTCTCCGAGGCACTGTCTCTAAAAGCAACAGTTTGTCCGCTTGATGCAGGTAGAGTCATTCGCAAGAAAGTTTAGATGTATCTTACAATTAATCCCTTTGATAATCACTTCCTATCTACATCGGATAACGTATTTATGCCAAAAGGCATAGAAGATGCAAGCAAAGGAACAATAATTTACAATGGAGTAAAAATTCCTCTTGCCGAGCCCCTAACCCCTAGCCCCTATTTTCAGGATAGATTAACCTGATTAACGTGAGTTTATTTAGGGAAAAAATAATGTCACCACCACAGTTGCTTACCGATCCTTTCCTGCAACTTCCAACCGAAAGTTCGGTACGAGTTGTGTGGTTTACTGAATTTGCTGGTTCCGGGCATATAGTTGCTTACGGTAAGAATCTAGCTCATACTGCTATTGCTAAAACGACCAAACTCAGTCGGGTACGCGAAGACCAAAATTCACGTGTCGCAACCCAATCACGGGATGGACAAATTTACCAACATCCTGTCATGCGCGATATTTGGCGTCATGAGGCTGAGGTAAAAGATTTAACTCCTAACATACGCGTTTCTTACCACGTTACAAGTGTGAGAGAAGATGGCGAAAGCGTTAGTAGCAAAGTGTTTACCCTTGCACCTGCACCACAGCCGGGAACGCCCCTAAAAATTTTGCTGACTTCCGACCATCAAATCAAGCCTATGGTAGCAGCCAATTTACAGAAAGTTGTGGAAACTGTTGGTTACGTAGATGCTGTTTGGTTTGCTGGTGATTTAGCAAATATTCCAGACCGCGCTTCCGAATGGTTTGATGATAATCGTGGGGGTGCGTTCTTTCCTTGTTTGCAAGGTCGTGCCAAATTTGAAATGAGCAAAAATGGGACTACAACATTTTATACTGGAGGTGAAATCATTCAACACGCCCCAATGTTTACTTGCATTGGCAATCATGAGATTATGGGACGCTTTGGGTGTGAAAGTTTAAATACGGAATTTGATAAGACAATTCCTCGCTCAATTGCTCAAAATTTATACGGCAAAGACTCGCTGAAAAACAATTCTTTTAATACCGATACTTACGAAGAACTTTTTACCCTACCTCAAAGTCCAGAAGGAGGAAAAACTTACTACTCGGTCACTTTGGGTGATGTGGGATTAATAGTGTTATATGCTACAAATATGTGGCGCACTCATCTCTTAGATGCAGATGCTAGAGGCAGATACAACGAAAGTGCAAAAGATTTAAATAAACCAGAGAATTGGGGTTACGGACAGCATATTTATGAGGCGATCGCAAAAGGCAGTACGCAGTACAATTGGCTGGTACAAGAATTAAATAGCCCTGAATTTCAGCAAGCAAAGTACAAAGTGGTGATGCTGCACCACCCGCCTCATTCGCTTGGTGATAACGTGGTTCCAGCATATACCGAGCCAGTACAAATCATAGAACGCGATACATTGGGCAATATTAAAGCAGTACGTTACGAGTACCCTAAAGAGGCTGATTACCTCATTCGCGATGTTATGCCTTTATTAGAAGCCGCAGGCGTACAGTTAGTATTTTACGGGCATTCCCATTTGTGGAACCGCTTTGTCAGTTCCACTCAAGTACATTTTATCGAAACATCAAATGTTGGTAATTCATACGGTGCGGCTTGGGGCGATCGCAAGCGAAAAGTTCCCATAGGTTATCGAGAGGATTATGTCGAACTTGGAGATCCATATGGTTTAGAACCCGTAATACCAACAATTCATCCCTTTCTGGGGGAAGATGGTCATCCAACACCATATATTGCCAGCAATGACTTTACTGTTTTCAGCATCTTTGATACGGGTACGGCTACGGTCAGCAGTTACTTGTTTGATACCAGCAAGCCAGATTCAGAAGTCATTAAGTTTGATGAGTTTGAGTTAAAGCAATCGTAGTTCTAACCAGTGGTCTGTCCCATTAATTTTGCTAGGCTTTCACAACTCCGCACACCTCGTTCCCAGGCTCAGCCTGGGAACGAGATAAAAACGTTTCACTCCTCAAAACTTTTGCGACAGAGCACTAGTAGTCCACCACATAAGTTTTAATGGGTAAAACGATGTTCAAGCTCATCCTCTTTTTCTCTTCCTCTGCGCCCTCTGCGCCTCTGCGGTTTTTCAATCAACCCTCAAAATTAATGTGGTGAACCACTAGTAGTAGGATATACAATAATAGCCTACAGGTTCTTTTTTATTTGATACACTTAACAATACCGTAAAATCCACTAGCTTCTACTTGTATGTTGTTTGCATGAAAACCTGCTGTTGATACAATATATCGCAATTCTTCAGGTGAAAAAAACCGAAACACGATACTAGGATATGGTTTGAGAAAAGTGGTTGCTAACAGTTTCCCTCCAGGACGTAACGCTTGGTAAATATTGCGAATTCCTTCAGTCGCATCATTCCAACAATGCATGGCAGCCCCAGCATAGATAGCATCTATAGAATTTGGTGCTAGAGGTAGTGCTTCTACATCAGCGCGGGCGATCGCAATTTCTGACGGTGATATGCCTTCTAATTGCATTTGTTGTTGCAACTCGCTCAGCATTGTTTCAGAGTAATCTAGAGCTAAGATTTGTTCGCACTTTCCCCACTTTGCCAAACGACGTGCCATAATGCCCGTACCACAGCTGACGTCTGCTACAATTCCAGGATTTTGACCGAAGAATTCCGTACACAGTCTAAATTCAGCATCTATACCGCCGGAGTTCCGCAGTCCCACTGCCCAAAGTGGGGGTAAAATTCTTTCATATAAAAAAGAAACAATTGGAGAACGAAACAACTCTGTACGTAAAGGTTTTGTCTCCGTAATGGAGTTGTCTTGTTGTCTTTGTAAAGCTTTATAAGTCAAATCCATAACAGAGGGAGTTTTTGCTAATTCTTCCTGGAAAGAATTATGGCACCTGTTACATGGCTGTGGAACTGCGGTTAAAGTTTTGCGGCATAAAGGACAAGCAATGATTTCCTGTAGTGTGGACATAAGGTTTTTTCTGCTTTAGGATTTATTATCTACATTTAAAATTTTCATACAAGTAGTACTCGTTTTGTTTATTAAGGTATTGGAAAACGCAAGCAAATATGGAAAACTATCAATTAAAACCAGAAAATTGGTCGCAAGAAAGTTATATTAAAGCTTACAAATTTGCAGCACAAGCGCATCAAGGTCAGGAGATGCCCGGTTCAAACATACCTTACATTATGCACTTAAGCTTTGTAAGTATGGAAGTCATTGCAGCTTTAAATGTAGAAAAAGAATCTAACGGAGATCTTGCAATTCAATGTGCGCTTTTGCATGACACCATCGAAGATACCGATATAACTTTTGAGCAAATCAATATCGAATTTGGTGAAGCCGTAGCTAAAGGTGTACTTGCCTTAACTAAAAATAATACCATCGCAAAATATCTTCAGATGGAAGATAGTTTAACAAGGATAAAGCAAGAACCGAAAGAAATATGGATGGTAAAGTTAGCAGATAGAATCAGCAACTTACAAGCACCTCCACATTATTGGACTTCAGATAAAATTGTGCGATATCGAGAAGAAGGTATTCTAATTTATGACGCTTTAAAGGATGCAAGCCCGTTTTTAGCGTCGCGATTGGCTTGTAAAATTGAAGATTATAAAGTATTTATCAATTGATACTTTAGATAAAATCCAAGACAAGACTCATTTTAGAATCAGAATGGTAGGATGTTAATTTGAATTTCTACTATTTTTTTGCACCTATAATTATATGTTGGACGGATCTAATTACGAAGCATTCAAAGAGTTCGAGCGTGATGGATTTAATCGGGTGGCGTTTGAATACGATCGCTCTACTGCTCAAGTGACTTCTCAAGTCAATGAAGTCATACTAGACGCTGTCGGAATAGGATACGGTTGGCGATTGCTGGATGTTGCTTGCGGGACTGGACGGTTGAGTGCTGCAGCAGTGAGGCGACAGGCAATAGTGACTGGATTAGATTATGCAGAAAATATGGTTACCATTGCTCGAAAGCGATGTCCTGAAGCCGAATTTCATACAGGAGATGCTGAGAACCTCCCTTTTGAGTCAGACCAATTTGATGCGGTTATCTGCAGCTTGGGGCTTCTCCATTTTCCCAATCCCGAGCAAGCAATTGCTGAAGCTTTTCGGGTGCTTAGATCCGGAGGGTACTATGCCTTCACTTGTTGGACACCACCAGCACGGAATCCATTCATGAGTTTAATCTTGGGGTCAATTCAGGCAAAAGGTACTATGAAGTTAAACCTCCCTCCAGGACCACCCTTGTTCCGCTTTGGTGAAGAAGCTGAATGCGAAAGGGTTTTGAGCGCAAAAGGATTTACTTCAGTTTCTATCGCTGAATTACCTGTAGTGTGGTTTTTTTCTACGCCAGAGGATGTAATGCCAAATACGATCGCAACTTCAGCAAGACTGGGACCAATGCTTGCAATGCAAAGCGAGGAGCAACGACACAATATTGAGAGCGCTATTATTGCTGGTGCTCGTTCCTACGCCACAGATGGTGGGATTGAAATTCCCGCTTCTGTAGTGCTGTCTGTCGCTTGCAAACCATGACACGATTGAACTGATGGCAGTATAACAGTGAAAGTTGCCCCCTTGCCCTCACCGTCACTCTCAGCCCGCACTGTCCCACCGTGAAGCTCGACTAAGTGACGGGCGATCGCCAGACCCAGCCCCAAGCCCCCAAACTGCCTTGTGGTTGAACCGTCGGCTTGGCGGAAGCGTTCAAAGACGTGTGGCAGGAATTCTGCCTTGATACCTACACCTGTGTCGCGCACTATAATCTCGACAAATGAGTTAGCCTGAGAGAGACTCACCTCCACCCGTCCACCTTGAGGCGTGAATTTAATTGCGTTCGCAAGGAGATTCCATACTACCTGCAGGAGGCGATTTTGGTCTCCCACGACAGGTTCTACGGTAGCAAGTTGTAGCTGCAAATCTATGTTTTTCACTTCAGCAGCATGGCGCACCGAATCGAGCGCACTGACAATCACGGTAGCTAAGTTCAGTAACTCTGGTTCGAGGCGGAGTTTCCCGACGACGATTCGCGATGTGTCAAGGAGGTCGTTCACCAGTTGTGCTTGAGCTTTTGCATTGCGCTCGATGGTAGCGATCGCTTGCTGTGTCTTTTCTTGGTTGAGCTTTCCGGTACCCAGCAACTGGGACCAGCCGGAAATAGCATTGAGAGGAGTTCTAAGTTCGTGGGAGACGGTAATTAAGAACTCATCTTTGAGGCGGCTAGCGGTTTCCGCCTCAGCCCGTGCTGCTTCGGCTTGTGCTAAATTTTCGTCCCGCTCCCGCTCCCGTTGCGACAAAAGGTCAGCTGAAAATTCTAGGGCTTCGCCTAACAAAGCGACTTCCTGAATGGGTGAGGGACTGATACGAGGATATTCACCTTTGGCTAGAGCTTCTGCAGCACGAGCAGCCTCAGCGATACCCTGAGAAATCCATCGCGAGAGGATGAGCGTTCCCACGCCACTGACTAGGAGCAAAGCCAAGCCCGATCCAACGACGAACCACATTGCACGGCGAGCCGGACTTTCAATGACTTCAATAGGAACGACGACGGCGGTCGTCCAGCCAGAGAAATTGGCTCGTTTGAAGGCAACGTACACTGGCGTTCCCTCTAAGGTAGTTTCGCGGAAAACTCCCTCTGTTGTTGCTGCGATTCGCTTCAGAAAAGAAGGGGTACCCGGATGTCCCACAAAGCGTTCGGGATTGCGAGTTCGGGCTACAACAACACCGTAACCGTCAACGACAGTACGCGTCCACTCGCCATCAACAGTGGTTTGGGTCTTGACCAGACGAGTGAGCGCTTCTGAGGTGATGAGGGCGGTCAGCACATACCGTAGCTTACCACTGCGTATAACTGGAACGCGGACGGGGAAAGCCCATTTTTGCTTGAGACGTGCAAAGGCGAGGTAACCTACTGTTGGCTGGAGTGTTTTGACAACGCGTCGCACACTTTCAGGCTCATTTGCCAAGGGCAGTGGGGTACCGAAGGGACGAAAAGTATTGAAGACCTGACGTTTATCTGGTGTTAGGAGGATCGCGCCCAACCAAGTCGGTTGCGTTTGCACTGTGCGCTGCGCCTCTTGATAAAAAGCTTTTAATTCACCTCGGTCGAGTCGATCGGAAGTTGCCAGTACTTGGAGTACCCTGGTTGTACTTGAAACCTCACGTTCTATATCTTGAGTGAGGTTGCGTGCTGCTAGAACCAAGCGGCGCTCTGATGCTGCACGCTCTTTCAGCGAGAGTCTGTGTACGACAGCAACGGCAAAAAGAACAACTGGGAGTAATGCCCCTGCTACGAGCAACACAAGATGCCACTTAAGAGCCAGCCTGTGACCGCCCCAAGGCTTAAAGTTGTCATTTATACTTCTTTTTTGCCACCCGATTCCTAAATTTAAGGGAAATTCGGTTTTTTTCGATCTTGTCACGCTCTTTTGCTGAAAGCACACCAAGTTATCTGTGTACTATAATCATTTGGATTATAACCCGGTTTTCTGTCTCATAAGAAAAATGCATTGCCATGAACAACTGTAGATTCTTTTAAGTATAAATACTGAAATATTGTGTATTGTTTCTGTTGCTAGTAAACTGCAAACTGACAATGACTGTTTAGCCGAGTTTCACCGGAAAGCGCAAATCACCCACAGGTATGCAAGCAAAAGAAGATTTTCTGAGTATTTATGACTTGCCGTACTAAATTAACAAATGTAACTGAGAACCTTGTTGAGTTTTACTGACCTCAATTCGAGCTTGGAAAGCTTCTTTCAGGTGGGGCATATGAGTTACAGTTAAGATGCAAGCGAAATCAGAAGCGATCGCATTAATTGCTGCAATCAGGCGATCGCATCCTTCGGAATCCTGCGTACCAAAACCTTCATCCACAATCAGCAATTGCAACGACGCTCCAGCCCGTTGCGCCAGTAATTTTGCCAAAGCTAAACGGATAGCAAAATTAATTCTAAAAGCTTCTCCACCAGAATAAGTTTCATAAGCTCGCGTTCCTTGTGCATCTGCAATCAAAATATCCAAAGTATCGATCAGCTTGACATTTTTCTTTGTGGATTTTCCACTGCGTCCAGCTTTCTGTGTCACAAATTGAACGTGCAACTGGTTAGCACTCAACCGCGAGAGCAATTGATTTGTCTCAGCTTCTAATTGAGGCAAAACATTCTCAATCATCAATGCTTGGATACCATTTTTACCAAAGGCTTGCGCCAATTCCTGATAAATCCGATATTGCTGTTTTGTTTCTTGCAATTGCTGCTGCTGTTGCTCGTACTGAAGTTGTAGCGCTTCAAGTTGGTGGGCTAGCTGCTGTAACCGTCCTAAATGCGAGAGTTGTTCGTCAAGCTGACGCCTGCGAGAAGCTAATTGCTGCTCTAACTCTTGTATTTGAGTTGTTGGATTTGCTGTTTCTTGCAATTGGCGAACAAGACTGTCTATTTCAGAATGAAGTTTTTGCCGCTCGGCCAATCTCCCTTGTAAAGCTACCTCGATCTCTTGGAGTCTTGCACGAAGCTGCGGGTACTGCTGTTGTGCTGCTTGGAGATGTTGATACTGTAATTGCCAAGATTGCATTTTGCGTACTGCCAAGCGAACCTGGTTGTGCCGCTCTGTATCATAGCCAATTTCAGCAATGTACTTTTCAAGACCAGCAATTTGTTTGGCACACTCAGATTCAGTTGCTTCTTGCTGAACTCTAGTTTGCAACCCTTGAATTTGCCCCTGAATTTCCGGTTTTCGTAACTGTATTTGAGCTTGACGCTTGGCAGCATCTTTCATTTGACTGAGCCTAATTTCTGCCCACCGCCATCGTTCCACCTCATTACGTGCAAGGGCATGATCCTGTTCGCTGTAGTTGAGCTGTTGTAAGTACTGCTCCAATTGCTGCAATTCGGCTTGTAGATCGTGAGCGTAATCACCTACTTCTAACGCTTGCTCGAGTTGCTGCTTCTCAACAACTATTTGTTGTAGCTGTTCTTCGATATCACTTGTTGCCTGCAATTGTGCTGCTAATTGCCCTCTTTGTTCGCGTAAAGTATCGTAAGGAGATAATTGTTGTGATATATCCCGGTATTCCTGTCTGAGAACCTGAATTTCTCTATCCGATACAGCCATTCGTTCCCGAACTATCCACAATTCATCCTCAGCATCTTTGTACTCAATTTTAGTTTTATCGACTACACGATTCCAATGATGTTCATCCAAAGGACGCTCGCACAAAGGACATAAAGCATTGGGTGTTTGGAGCATTTGCAGTTTTTGCTGTAATTCTCCCAAAAGTCTTTCATAATCTCGTTGGTGAGCTTGCAAGCGCTCTATCAGGTGGCGTCTCTCCTGTCCTTTCTCCTGAACTCTTTGCAAATAAACCCGCTTTTTTTCTAGCTCCTCAATATGGATTGCGACTTCCATCACGGCTTGTTGCAGTTGCGGTTGTCGCTGTGAAGCCCGTTGCAATTGGTTTTCTGTGGAGCCTAGTTGTTCGAGCCGAGCCACTAACCCAGCGTGCGCTCGATCTATTTGGGTTTGCAAGGAAGCTCGCTTTTGCAGCAGAGGAGACACCTGTAGCTGCAGTCGATCGAGCTGCTCGAGACGGTTGCGTGCAGCAGCCAGTTGTGCCAAAGCGACCTCTACTTCTTCTGATTTCCCAAGAATTTGTTGCAAATCCTGCTCTTGTTGCTGCAAAGCGGCGAGTTGCGCCTCGCTGTGTTGCAGCTGGCGTTCGAGTTCGTGAATTTGTTTTGTCAGTTGCTGCTGGTTTTTTTGACGTGCTTGTTGGGCGCGAGTATACTCTTCAAATCTTGCACCCATCACTTCTTCTTGAGATTGTAGATTTTGATACTCCTCATACCCGGCTTTAATCTCAGCTTCTTGGCTTAATAACTTTTCTAAAACAGATAACTGAGCGCTAATAGCTGCGCGGTCTTGTTGAAGGCGATCGCAATCCTGGGTTAGATTTTGGTATTGTTGCCTGACAAAGTTAAGCTGTTGTTCTTTGTTTTGCCTCTGGTGTTGCACAACCTGCAAACTTTGCAATTGAATCGTATCAAATGCTTGGACTTGTTGGAGCTGGTTAATGTCAGCTTCCAATTCAGCTTGTTTTTGGACGATCGCCTCACGAGAAAGCAGTTGATTTTTTAGAGACTCCAAGCAACGTTCTAATTCCTCAGCCCGTGCTTTAAACTGACGCGATAGGTCTTTTGCCCGTTCTTCTAATTCATCATATTGATTGAGTTTTAATAACTCTGCCAGTATCTCTTTACGTTCGTTAGGTCGCTTGAGCATAAATTCATCAGCACGACCCTGGCGGAGATAAGCTGAGTTAATAAATGTATCGTAATCTAGCTTAATGTGTTCTAAAATGATATCCTGTGTTGCCCGTACACCTTTACCCGTCAACGGGCGAAAGCCATTTGGTGTTTCTATTTGAAATTCCAAACCACTATTTCCACCGCGCTGTCGGGTACGAATCACGCGATAATTTTGTTGGTTGGTTTCAAAAATAAAATCAACTCTAACGTCTTTAGACCCTGTGTGGATAACGTCATCTTCAGATACAGCTCTGCTTTCACCCCATATCGCCCAGGTGATAGCTTCGAGGAGGGAAGATTTTCCCGCACCATTAGAACCACAAACACACGCTGTATGTAAACCGCGAAAATCTAGAATGGCATCGCGGTAACTGAGAAAGTTTTTAAGTGTAAGTTGTCTTGGGATCATTGAGGCTTCAGCGCGACACCTTATTTTAAAGAAGCAAGCAGTACAGATGCTCTCTCTGTTAGTTTAACTAGGTTATTATCATGTTTCTAGTCTCTAATAAAGCAAATTTACGAATGTTAACAATATTATGAGTTCATTTTTTCCCTCGGGCAAAAGCTTTTTGCAATTTTCAACGAAGGCTACCTTCGCTCGCTCAGAAGTGAAAACTTAAAAGAAGGTAGACCGGGTTTACATAACTCCAGACTTATAATTTGAGGATATAAAAATATTTTTGCGACGTTGCATACAGGCAAAAGCTTTTTTGTAGTTGCTAAAAAAGAATCTGCGGAGGCAAATCTGTTTCCTTTAATAACGAAGTAAAATTTGTCAAGAGTGTTAGCTATGTTTTTTGGGACAGAAGTGATGGAAAGTTTACATTTTAACTCAGAAAATTCAAATTTTCTCCAGGAAAATTAGAGATTTCGGTAAAAATCACCCCAGACATGACAAGCTGTTTTTCCAGATTCATAGTTCTTCTCTCGGTGTCACAGGCGTAATTTCACCATTAGGTAATAGCATAGCAATCGGTAGAATCAAACTAGTACAGTTCGGCGTAAATAAAGCAACCATTAGTGACAGAGAAAAATCTTACAGTTAAAGCTTTTGCGCCTTCTGCCACGCCACTTGCTGTAGCCTGTGAAACCCGTCCACCGCAGTGGCTCCTCTGCCATCGTACTTCTGCCTTCGTGTACTAGGCGTTCCGATCGACCAAACTTGGTTATTTTCATCATAGACTGTATTCTTTGACACTCCCACGACTTCACGTCATGGGATTCTTGTTTCAGCAAATCAACTTGCGTTTCAGGTACACTTCATTCTTCTCAGACAGATGTCGTTCAAAATTTTAGGAACAGTTTCAAACAATTTACGTCATTTACGCCTTTCGTTACTGTTCGTTGGTACAATTTAACGTTACAAAAAGAATAACGTGGAACAATTGCATATTCTTCCCATGTCATAGTGAACTCACCCTCGGAATACTCCTAGAGATAGGTTGGAAAAAGGTCAGAAACAATCTCAGTAACAGCACGTCATAAAAACTAACAAGAAACGACAGGACCCCTGCTTTATGACTCGTTTTATTAATTGGAAATCTGGAGCCGCCGCATTGATGGCGATGACTATTACAACAGGTGCTATTGTACCTATATTGCCTTTGGCTCCTGCTAATGCACAGGTATTACCCAGACAACAATCCCGATACGTTTCTATTCCTGCGGGAGTTGTCATTCCTACTACCTATGACAAAGAGAAAATTTTGGTCACCCCTGAAGAGAAAGCAGCAATCACTCTCAAGGTAGCAAGAAATATTGTCGATCGCTCTGGTAATGTCTTAATTCCAGAAGGAACGGAAATTGTCGGACAAATGCAACCAGCCAGCAGAAGCTCTCGAAAAGGTAGCCGATTTGAAGCACAAGAATTGGTTTTCCGTAACGGCGAGCGCCAATCTGTAAATGCAACTTCTCAAGTCATTACGAGAACGGAAAAAATCAAGAAAGGAGCTGATTCAGGCAAAATTCTTCAAGATGCTGCTATTGGTGCAGGTGCAGCCAGCGTCATTTCACTGCTAACAGGTAACCGTCGAATTGAAGCGTTAGAACCTATTATTGGTGCAGGTGCAGGTGCAGCCGCCAGCGTTTTGTTGCGGAAGAAGGAAGTCGAAGTTGTGGTTGTTGAACCCCAAGAAGGAGATTTAGATTTGACACTGCGTTCTAACTTGCAGTTATCTCGCAGCGATCGATACAATAACTACTAGACTTAACTCTGTTTAAGTCCGTGAATTTCATCATGAGAAATGCGATCGCACCTACGGTAGAGTTTGCGATCGCTTGACTTTTTTATAACCGTTGGTAAAAATTTCCGTATTCTTACTCGAACAAAGTAACTTTGGCTTCATTTATACTGAAATTGCAATCATCAAAGAAAGAGATTCTCAAACAACTAGGGTAGGCATTACTAGAGATAAAGTGAGACAAAAGTAGGTCATTGAAAGACAATTATTCTCATACAGAGTCTGAGAATCAAGAAGGTTATCTTAAGTGCGTGCATTTCCTAAAAGCCCAAAAATAATTGTAGTAGTTCTACGTATTTTTTGATTTTTTTGCAACTATTTTGTCAGGATAGCGTCTAAATAATTCATAATTGCCTTATCAATGGCTAATTACGAACTGAAAAGCTCGGAATTATCGGATTAATAGTTATCAGTAAATCTAAGAATTAAGGGTGGAAAATTATTAATACTTCTACCAAAGTAACTAATATTAAGTCATAGCTGATAACTAAAAATTGGAACTTTTGAAGTCAAAAATTGTCAAATTAACTAACAGAAACACAAAAAAGGTTGGGGAGCAAAAATAAAATGTTTGGTCATACTCGTTGGCAAGCTGGATGTGCTGCATTCATGACATTAGGTATTACAGCAGGCACAATCGCACCTTTAATTACACCTACAGCCTCTTTGGCTCAAACAAGCTTTTCAGACGTTTCATATAACTACTGGGCATCACAGTTCATTCAAGAACTAGCACAGCGCGGCGTTATTGCTGGATTTCCTGATGGGACTTTCCGTCCAGATCAAGCAGTCACGCGTGCTCAATTTGCAGCCATGATCCGTAAAGCTTTCCAAAAATCAGCAGAACGGCAAGCTGTTCGATTCTATGATGTGCCTAGCAATTACTGGGCATACATGGCAATTAATGAAGCCTATACAACAGGTTTCTTATCTGGTTATCCCGGCAATCGTTTTGAGCCCAATCAAAACATTCCCCGCCAGCAGGTATTAGTTTCACTGGCTAACGGTCTGGACTATGTTGCTAACAACAGTACTGAAAGCACTTTGCAGTACTACAACGACGCTTACGATATTTCTAGCTATGCTCGGACTCCCGTTGCAGCAGCAACTGAGAAGCGCTTGGTAGTTAACTATCCCAACGTCAAGTCTTTACAACCACAAGCAGTAGCAACACGAGCACAGGTAGCAGCTTTCATCTATCAAGCGTTAGTTAGCACCGGTCAAGTTTCAGCTATTAACTCACCCTATATCGTAGCGGCTGGTAATACAACTCCACCCAAACCGGTAGCCGTGACCATTCCTGAGGGAACTGTTATTCCCGTGAAATACGACAAGGCTGAAAAAATTCTGGTTACCAAGGACGAAACAGCACCTTTAACCCTCACTGTTGGGCAAAACGTAGTTACCGACAGGGGAACTTTGGTCATTCCTGCTGGTAGCCAAGTCGTAGGTAAACTCAAACCAGCGAAAAACGGTTCTCAATTCGTTGCGGAGAAACTCGTTCTTACCAACGGTCAGGAATATCAATTGAGCGCCACTTCTGAAGTGATTACCAAGACTGAAACTATTAAGAAAGGGACTAGCACAAAAGCAATTGTGAAGAATGCAGCCCTCGGTGCGGGTGCTGCAGCAGCAGTATCAGCCGTAACTGGCGATCGCGCTATTGCGACAGAAGAAGTTCTCGGTGGTGCGGCTATTGGTGGATTGCTCGGGCTGTTCTTTGGTAAGAAGAGCGTTGACTTAGTTGTTATTGACCCAGATACCGACCTGCAAATGACTGTAGAAAGAAATTTGCAGATTTCATTAAGATAGGTTAATTGCTAATAGCTAATGGCTAATAGCTAATGGTCAATTTTCTATTAGCCATTAGCCATTAGCAACCAAACAATAACAGTGGTTCCACGTGCATTTAGGGATGTAATATCGGTGTTTAATGCAGGGCTGAAAACTTGAATTTCGCCCTGCATTTGTTCTATGAGTTGTTTGGCAATTGATAGTCCCAATCCTGTTCCGGGAATTTGAGTCTGGGCTTGTACTCCTCGATAATGCCTTTCCCCAAGATGCTCCAAATCTTGAGGTGGAATACCGGGTCCCGTATCACTAATGGCAATTCCTTGAAATGATGGTTTTTCTTGCCCTGCTTGAACTAAAATCTTACCTCCAGCTGGAGTGTACTTTAAGGCGTTATCAATAATATTGCTTAATACTTCTTCTAGTGATTTGCGGTTGACACGTACTAGAGGTAAATGAGGAGGAATTTCTACTACTAATTGTAAATTTCTTTCTTGAGCGATGGCACTGGCGGATACTAATAAGGGTTCTAATATATCCATTATTGAGCAATCTGTTTCTTTCTCCCCCGTACCGGGTAGCAACAGTGAAGTTTTTGGCTCTTTTTGTACGTTGGCTTCAACATAAACTTCTTTTGAGGGTAATGCCACTGACCCCAAATCTTCTGCTGTTAAATCGATCACTTCATCAAATTTTTGCAACAATTCTTTAAGGCGATCGCTCTCTCGCACTATGCTATTTGCTACTTCTTGGTTGATATCCCCCGGACGCAGTCGTTTGAGAAGCAGCTTGCCAAAGGTTCGCAATGCAGTTAATGGATTGCGTAACTGGTGGAGTAAATTATCGAGTAAATCTTGCTGCTTTTCTTGCAGAATTTGCTGTTGGTGTAACTGCTGTTCCAACCATGCTCTCTGTCTATCTATAACACAAGCTAAAGAGAGTGTTTGAGCGATGCGCTCAATTTCGCCCCTTTCCTGCTCGTTCCATTGCCGATCTTCCCTAACTGTTACGAGCAGCCCTAACATCATATCCTGGCCGATCAGAGGCAAGACAATGCGATCGCCGTCTATGAAGTATTCGTCTGCGGAATGAGACTCTGACGCCTCAGTTGTTGAGGTTTCTCGTGTGGTCGCAGGAAATTCTTCTGCTGCTTTCAATAGCTTCTGATTCTTTTTGGTTTCTCCCAATCTCCGGGCTTTACCTGTAGAAGAATGGGGAATTCTTTTCATGACAGTCAAAGCTGAACTATATGAAACCTCATCGGGGTTTGAAATAGACATGGGCAACACTAAAGCATTATCTTGCTGCCGTTCCACTGCTGTCTCTGGGTAAAACACCACAGGTATTAGCTTCGCCTCTTGTGTCGTTGAAGCCTCTACCAATTCTTGTGTTAAATAAACGACACTCAATGATGCTTCCAGTGCTTGGGCTAACAGTGCCATCTGCTCTCGGCATAGAGCAACAAACTCAGAACTGGTAGACATTGACATTACTTTGGTTGGGGGTTAGGGATTGGGAGTGGAGGTTACAGTTATGGTAAGAAAAGGAACTGGAAAAAACTTTTCTTTAACAAAGCTTAACTCAATTTGACCTGTCTTGGCTCGTTCCAACGGAGTACACTCGATCGCTGTGTATATTTTCTGTTGCTAGCGAAATTATCTTTCTTGTATCAAAAGGTTAACAACTCTTGAAATTTTGAACTAGAACTTTTATAATTACGACGGATTTTGTAGCTATCACTACAATAATCTATAGCTTTCAAGAGGAGGAAAGAAGGTTGGCAAGGAGACGAAAAAGGAAGAGCCGTCGTCGTCAAGAAGGGCGACGAATTTTAGAACACGTGCCCCAATATAGCATCGAAAGCGGCGAAGAGAAACCTGTGACAGCAGCAAGAAGATTTATTCAAGCTGAGGGAATCTTGCCACCTGCGTTGCTACTCGTAAAGCGAAACGAACACACCACAGATCGTTACTTCTGGGCTGAGAAAGGTCTGTTTGGTGCTCAGTATGTTGAAGAAAATCATTTCTTATTTCCCAGCCTGAGAACGTTAGAACCTTCTCCAGGTCAAGAACCAGTAGCTGTTGCCAGTCGCTGAACCATCAATGGCTATCATAGGATCTGAGTTGGACTCATGACAACAATTAACTGGCAAAAATGCTGTGTATATTCAGAATTTTCATGTTTTTTTAAGAATATGGCTCATTTGCCAGTGAGGAGCAAGCCTAATTTGGACAATCAACTTCAATCAAACTATTTGCTTGGTTAATGAGTTGATTCTGCGTGCAAGAGCGGATAAGAGAGGAAAATGAACGTTTTTGGATGTGAGCAGACCATAGATTGTGCTCTTTACGAGCGATGTAACTTCTCCCAACAGTATGCAGGGAGAACATTTTACACAAGGAACGTTCTATCTCCTCTCTTAAGTTCTTTTTTTTATGGGGTTGTTACAAGTCCGTCTCTTATTCTTTATAGAGATAGTCTTTGGTGTACGGCTATGACTCGCAATTTTTTAAACTCAATGCCCGTTGAAGCTCAATGAGTTCATCTCGATGAGCAACAACAGTAATTTTACTTGGGAAGCGTTCGTTGCCCTTGGTTTCTTCCAATTTCAACGAAACCTTCTCAAGTTTTTTGGCTTTTTTCCAGTAAAAAGTACCGCTTAAAGGTGAAAGCAGTACCATTCCTACAAAAACTTGATTGAGATTGGGGAATAGAAAAGATAAGACTAGCGATAGGCAAAGAATACCTGTAGCAGCTAAAAGCGTTAAAAATACAGCTAAAAACCAGCTAGGTCTAACATAACCTTCAAAGGTTACTTGGTTGTGTTCTGGGTCTACCGCTGCCACTCGGTAAGACCGAGACTGAAAGTAATCCTTTAATAAAGGCATTAAAGTGTTTTCGTCGTCTGCTGAAACCAGGTGTGCTGTTTCCATACGGTCTTTGGTCGAAGCTCGAATAAAGAAAAACAGCCCGACAGATAATAGTAAGGTCAACAGTAACGTGGATGGCAAAATGGCAGTATCCATAAATCGGTAAGTGTTACTTTTAAGTTGGAGGGGACTTATTCATTATCAAGTAACTGAGCGCAAGTCACATAACAACAGTATAAATTGTGATTAGTAATACCATAAACTACTAACCACCAACCACTAACTAGTTGAATTGTGATTAGTAATACCATAAACTACTAACCACTAACGACTAACTACTAACTAGTTGATTCGTTCTCTCATCAATGTATTGGTGCCACAAACGAGCTAAACTCGCAGCTTGCGATTGCCATTCTGGGGAAACTTGGTACATTCTCCTTGGACGTCCGCGTCCTTCAAGTTTTTTCCAATATCCAGTGATTGCCTTCTGGTCTTCGAGAAACTTAATTGCACTATAAAGTACAGTATCAGAGAGTCTGTATGTTGGATATTCGGTTTCCAGGCGTTGGATCAACTCTGTTCCGTAGGATTCTCCTTGTAGTAAAACGTACAAGATATAGCAAATAGCTAATTCTTGACAGAGATACGTTGGCGGAGGATTTTCAAAGAATTTATATATATCCTCAAGTTTCATGGTTAGTAAATGGCTAAAAAATGCCTAAGGGTCAAGCTTCTAATCCCACATGGGTGTCTGAGATGCTACCCCGAAAACTTTAAGAATATTGTGGTACTTAGGCTGTAATACCAAAGAACAAAAAGTGATAAGTCGTAGGATGGATGCGCCATTTATAGAGGTATACAGGTGGATACCTCTACCCAAGCTTTTGGCGTTTTGTTGAGGAGCTATTCGACAACAGCATAACAGCTGTCCTCGATTTAGGTTGATGCAGATGGCGTAAAAACTGCTTAAGCATAAAATCCCGCCTAAGCAATTTTAAAGGGAAAATGCATTTTTGATGAACAACTTAACCAAAACTTTGTCGGACAGTAATTATCCGAGGGTAATGCTAAAGATTAGATATAGTTTTCAGTAAAGAAGGTTGACAAACATATCAATACGCTTAAGTAGATTTCCGATATCAATCTCTATATAGTTATTCTACAAAAATATCAGAGTGAGGGAGATACCCATAAAGCCAACATAAAGCAGTTTTAAGCCTAAAAGCGCGATTTTCCAGAGAAATCGCGCTTCTTGGTTAGCAAGTTTTACCCCAAACTATGTCTTCTTCGTTTTTTATTTGTCAGAAAATGAATGAAATCTTGTTCAATAACAACAAAGCCACTGCTTGAGTTCTAAAAAACAAAGCAGTTCCCTAAATTTTTGAAAACATTATTTTTTACTGTAACATAGGATAATCAGCAATTAACATTTTTCTTTTCAGAAAAAAGTAAGAAGTTGAGGGAATACCTTGCTATCCCTTCATAATGGTTTCAATATCCGGGTATAACTACTGGGGAAAGTTCATGTTAAATTGAACAAGCGCCCAGGATATTAGTAATGTTAAGTATGTCAGACATCTCTGGAATCCGGGCGATCGCCCAAGCGTTTCGCCTGACAGGTTGGATTAGCTTTTGGACTCAGTTAGTACTGGGCATTGTCTCTGGCGGGATTTTGCTAAGTGCAACTTTTGTAGGCAGGGGAACTAACAACAGTAATAATCCGGGAACTGGATTTGGTGCTTTTTTTGCGGTTGCTGGACTCATTGCCTTAGGTGTAGGCATTTATTTAGCATTTCGTCTCATTAGTACTGGTAGGAGATTGGACTCTGCCAACCCTAACAACCGTCCTCGAAAAATTGAAAGCGTTCAAGTCCTACAGTTTGCACTCGTGGTGCATCTAACAGGAATGCTGCTGACTCTTTTAGGAGCGCAAGCGATCGCCGGTACACTGATTCTCAAATCATTAACATTGCCGCAATTTGGTGTTGGAGTATACACTCAAATTGACCCCAGCCGAATTATCCAACCTCTAGATATCTTTGTCGTGCAAGCAAATACCAACACGGTAACAGCACATTTTGCAGGTCTTGTTTCTTCCATTTGGCTGCTTTACCGTCTTTCTAAACCACAGCCTTAGGGATTGGGGACAAGAGAGACCGGGAAGACCAGGAAGACAAGGGGGTGCGACTTATCTTCAATCTCCATCCCCATTGACAAATGACAAATGACAAATGACAAATAACAAATGACTATTAATAATTGAGTAGATCTGTGTTAGACATTAGGCAAATACGGGAAAATCCACAATTAGTGCAGGAACGGTTAAATACTCGTGGTGGAAACTACGATGTTCAACCGCTGATGGAGTTAGATACACAGCAGCGCGAATTAGAAGCCAAGCGAAATCAACTCCAAGCACGCAGTAACGAAATTGCTAAGCTAATTCCTGAAAAGATAAAAGCTGGTAGCGACCCTAAAGGACCGGAAATTAAAGGTCTGCGGGATGAAGGGAGTTCAATTAAAGCTGAACTTGGGAAAATAGAACCCCAAGAAAAAGAACTGCTAGCCAAAATTAAAGAATCTTTACTGGCAATACCTAACTTACCTAGCGACTCCACCCCCATCGGTGAGAATGAGGAAAACAACGTTGAAGTCCGTCGTTGGGGCGATGAATACCTTCCCAAAAACCAAAATATTCTTCCTCATTGGGAAATTGGCGAAAAGTTAGGAATTTTTAATACCGAGCGGGCTGTAAAAATAGCACAAAGCCGCTTTATCACCTTAATAGGCGCTGGTGCAGCACTGGAGAGAGCTTTAATTCAATTTATGCTCGATCGCCAGATAGCCGCAGGCTATGTAGAAATCATGCCTCCTATTTTGGTCAATAGCGATTCCATGACAGCGACAGGGCAATTGCCTAAATTTGCCGAAGAAAGCTTTAAATGTCAAGCAGATGATTTATGGCTAATTCCTACAGCAGAAGTCCCCGTCACCAATCTCTATCGTGGAGAAATTATTGATGGAGAGCAATTGCCCATATACCACTGTTCTTATACTCCCTGTTTTCGTCGAGAAGCAGGTAGCTACGGGCGGGATATGCGAGGATTAATTCGACTGCATCAATTTAATAAAGTTGAAATGGTCAAGTTCGTCCATCCGAGTTCCTCTAATGAAGAACTGGAAAAAATGGTGGAGAACGCTGAAGCTATTTTACAAGCATTGCAGTTGCCATACCGAGTTTTATCCTTATGTACTGGGGATTTAGGTTTTCACTCTGCCAAAACCTATGACTTAGAGGTTTGGCTTCCCTCTTCGGGTAAGTATCGGGAAATTTCCAGTTGTTCAAACATCTTAGATTACCAAGCACGACGGGGTGACATTCGCTTTAAAGAAAGCGGAAAAAAAGGAACTCAATTCGTTCACACCCTCAATGGTTCGGGATTGGCAGTAGGGCGGACAATGGCAGCGATTTTGGAAAACTACCAACAAGAAGATGGAACGGTACGGATACCGGAAGCGCTACAGCCTTACTTGCGACGAGAGGTGTTGTAATGGAAGACTGGCTAATTGCTAATGGCTAATGGCTAATGGCTAATGGCTGATGGCTAATGGCTAATGGCTGATGGCTGATGGCTATTTCCTTTTCGGTTTAAAATTCTACCTCTGTATGTAGGGGTGGGCAATGCCCACCTACTTCGTAGGTAATCGTAGAAGCAGTTCGATTAGCTATTAGCCATTAGCCATTAGCAATTAGCAATTAGCAATTAGCCATTAGCTATTAGCCATTAGCCGTTAGCATAAAATAGAAGTAGCTGAATCAGTTCATTACATTATCTATGTCATTTTTTGCCGCATTAGCAGCGATCGCAGTTTTAGCTGTTTTAATTTTGGTCCACGAATTCGGCCATTTCATTGCAGCAAGGTCTCAGGGGATTCACGTCAACCGTTTCTCTTTAGGCTTTGGTCCAATTCTTTGGAAATATCAAGGAGTGGAGACTGAATATGCTATTCGTGCCATTCCATTGGGTGGTTTTGTCGGTTTTCCTGACGACGATCCGGATAGCACCATTCCGCCTAACGATCCCAATTTGTTGCGGAACCGTCCTGTTTTAGATAGAGCGATTGTTATTAGTGCAGGAGTGATAGCTAATTTATTATTTGCTTACCTCCTCCTTACGACACAGGTTTTTGTTATTGGTACAGCACAAGCAACTCAACCTGGGGTTTTAATCCAACAATTAGCACCAAAGGTGAGTTCTGTAGCAGCAAAAGCTGGGCTTGAACCAAAAGATGTCATACTAGCAGCCGATAACAGAGAATTTGAAACTTCAATCCAAGAGATAGAGGCTTTAAGAAACATTATTAAAACTCACCCAGGTCAGCCAATCCAATTAAAAATTGCCCGTGGCGACAAAACGTTATCTTTAACTATTGTTCCTGAAGCAAATGCAAATGGGGATGGCACTATTGGTGTAGAACTTTCTCCTAATGGTAAAGTTGAGCGTCGGCGCGTCAGCAATCCGCTCAAAGCTTTGAGCATTGGTGCGGCTGAATTTCAACGGATTGTTTCCATGACATTCTTGGGTTTTGGGCAATTGATTACAAACTTCCAGGAAACCGCAAATCAAGTTGCTGGTCCTGTGAAGATTGTCGAAATAGGGGCTAACATTGCTCAAAATGATGCTGGTAGTTTATTCTTCTTTGCTGCTCTCATCAGTATTAACCTAGCTATCATCAACATATTGCCTTTACCAGCTTTGGATGGCGGACAACTCGCTTTTCTCCTTGTTGAAGGCTTGCGAGGTAAACCTTTACCCAACCGCATTCAAGAAGGTGTCATGCAAACTGGTTTAGTGCTACTTTTAGGATTAGGTATTTTTCTCATACTTAAAGAAACTACCCAATTGGAGTGGGTGCAAAAGTTATTCCAGTGATTGGTATCCGCAAACGGTCATCAAAAAAGCAACGAGCAATAGAAATTCTCGTTCGTCTGAAGCGCCTCTATCCCGACGCGACTTGTTCTTTAAATTATGCAAGCCCAGTACAACTGCTTGTTGCTACTATTCTCTCCGCACAATGTACTGATGAGCGGGTCAATCAAGTAACACCAGCGCTATTTAGTAAGTTCCCTGATGCAGCGAGTTTGGCAAATGCTGACTTGGAAGAGTTGGAAAATCTAGTCCGTTCCACTGGTTTCTACCGCAATAAGGCAAAGAATATCAAATCTGCTTGCCAAACGATCGTGAGCGAATTTGGTTCTCAAGTCCCAAAGCGCATGGAGGACTTACTAAAACTTTCTGGTGTAGCTCGGAAGACAGCAAATGTTGTTCTCGCTCATGCTTATGGAATCAATTCTGGGGTAACAGTTGATACTCATGTTAAACGTCTCACCCAACGTTTGGGTTTAACGGAACATTCCGATCCCATCCGCATTGAACGAGATTTGATGGGTTTATTACCTCAACCAGACTGGGAAAATTGGTCTATCCGGCTCATTTATCACGGTCGCGCCATTTGTAAAGCACGATCGCCCGCTTGTGAGGCTTGTGAACTCTCTGACCTCTGTCCTTGTGCTTTTCACGTTCCGCAGGAAAAGGTAAAGGCAAAAATTGTAGAAAACTAGCGGTCTACCGCATTCATTTTGCGGAGCCGTAGAGGCTAGGTATCACCTCGTTCCCAGGCAGAGCCTGGGAATGCCTTAATAAGACAGAGAGATTACTGTCTTTTACGTTATTTTTAAAACAAAGATGAATTACGAGTGATAAATTAGCTATTATTTATGTAATTATATAAAATGGAGAATGCTGTCTAAAAAGTAAGCTACCAAAATAATATGGCAAAAAAGAGCATGATTGAGCGCGAGAAAAAACGCGCTAAATTGGTACAAAAGTACGCTGCAAAAAGAGAAGCGTTGCTGGACGAATTTAAAGAGGCAGAATCTCCTTTAGATAAGCTGGAGATTCATCGGCAAATTCAACAACTTCCCCGCAATAGCGCTCCTACCCGCCGTCGCAACCGCTGCTGGTTAACAGGTCGTCCAAGAGGCGTTTACCGTGACTTTGGGCTATCTCGGAACGTCCTTCGGGAATGGGCGCACGAAGGTCTTTTGCCTGGAGTGGTTAAGTCTAGCTGGTAGTTAGTCGTCAGTAGTTAGTAGTTAGTGGCGCTTTTAAACAACTAACCACTAACAACTAACAACTAACAACTAACCAAAATCATTGACCGCAACATTTATCAATGCCCAAGCTTTCCAAAAGTAAATCGCTGACGGCGTTAGCAATAGCAAACTCTCCGTAAAAACTTTTGGAAAAATCAAACGACTGCATTTCAGTAACAATGGCAATTACCAGAGAACCCAAGTCGTTTTCCCCCTCCATTCTCTGGCGCACAAAAATCTGTGCAGCTCTTTGGGCAATTTTTTGATTCACTGCCTCTGGGATAAATTCTTCATCTAACCACCGATGTAAGCTCAGTTGCAACCACTCTCCCTCAAGTACGGGATTTTGAGCCGGTGGTAAAGTGATAGGTGGGATTGATTCGTTCATATCTTTATCACTCAATCGGCATAATTAAAGTTAACTCATTAGACGTGTCACTGGTTACTAGTCACCGATCCCTGGTTACTGGTTATTATGAATTATGATATCGCCACTATTGTTCAAGGTTACGCTCAAGGCTATTTTCTCATGGCTGATGAGGATAATGTCTTGGGATGGTATGGAAGTCGCGATCGCACTCTCATTCCTCTAGATAACAGATTTCGCTACCCCAAGTCCCTGAGGCGAGCATTAAATCAAGAGCGTTTCAGCATTGCAATTAACCGTGATTTTAAATCTGTTGTAGCAAACTGTGCTGACAGAGAAACAACATGGATTTCGCCAGAGTTAAAAAAGATTTATTGGGAACTTTACCAAGCAGGATGGGCGTATAGTTTTGAAACTTGGCAAGGGGACGAACTTGCTGGAGGTATTTTAGGGATTGTGATTGGGGGTGCTTTTATTGGGGAGTCGATGTTTTACCGCATTCCCGAAGGATCGAAAGTGGCGATGGTAAAGTTAGTAGAGAGATTGCGGGAAAGACAATTTGTACTCTTTGACGCCCAAATGATGAATCCTCATTTGGAAAGGTTTGGGGCTTATGGCATTAATGATGATGAGTATCAAATTTTGCTGAAAAAAGCTTTGTTTCGGAGGTGTTCTTTGGATTAACTATTTCCGGTTAAATTTTTTTCTCCGTCACTAAAGTCAAACTTATCCAATCGCCCTTGTCACTGTAGCTGCGAATCATCCGCTGGCGCAAATCTGGTTGAATAAGCCAACCCACTTCAAGAAACAACGGCTGACGCACTGACAGTTTGAGTGGAGACGTTGCTGATGCACCATTAGGTAAGAGCAAGACTTGTACCTGTTTTTGGGGGTCTTGGTCAAAGTGGATGATAGAGTTTTTAACAGTAGCTGTTGAGGAGATCGTGCGCTCGCCAAAAGTTAAACTTTGGATAAGTCGTCCATTCCCATCTAGCTGTAGTTGCATTTTTGTAGAATAATTTTCAGGAGAACGCCAATCGGGATATATCGTGACTGCTTCGCCTTGCCATTCTCCGAGTAAATTGTCCACTGTCAGCTGGGGCTTTTGTGGTGGTTGAGTTCCTGCTAGGTGTTCTCTAATTAAGGTTAATTGAGCTAACTCAAGATTTTTATCATACAACTGAACGAGACGCAGGCGTTGGTTTTCATAAATCAAACCAAATTCAGCACCAAATTCAGAAAATGGTGCGAGTTGAATTGAACCTTGGGAAAACGCCCCGTTCTTAAAAAACAGTACACTTCGTGCAAGCGTGCTGTATTCTAAGACTTTCTCACTTCCCCCAAGACGAATTGTTTGACGAATTTTCTGGTTGTTATCTAGCCCTTCCAAAGTCACTACACTTGGGGTATCTTCCAAAATGTCACCCTGAGGAGAGAAGCGAGTAAAAGACCCTTGCCATTCGCCTAGATTTTGTAGTAGGGCTGTCCATTGCGAGTGCATAGTTAAGCGATGATAAGAAGTGATAAGTTTAAGAATAAATCTTTAATTCACCAAAAATTTAACTTTTAGCAAAACGACGAACAGCAAAGAGACTTCCCAATAATCCCACCACAGCACCAAAATTCAAGAGAATGATGGGTAATAACAGAGTTTGCAGTACGCTCAGTTGCAAACCATTGGTGAGAAACTGAATAAATTCGGGTTGATTGGCCAACCAACGACTGAGAAACTGTTGAAGACAGCTAATAAATCCCCAAGCGATCGCACCTCCTAAAATACCGAAAACGATTCCTTGCAGCACAAACGGTAAATAAATCCAAACTGAAGTCGCCCCTACGAGTTGCATGATTTCAATTTCCCGCCGTCGTGCTATGACAATTAGGCGAATAGTCGTTGAAGTCACAGCAACTGCGGTCAACGTCAAGATTATGGTAATCGCCAATGAAACCCAATTTAAACCTTGATGCAATTGGGCAATACGTTTCAACGCTTCATCTACATACTGCACTGTCTCAACTCCCTGTAACTTAGCCAGTTGTGTCGCTAAAGTTGGGACAACAGAAGAGTTTTGCGCCTTGACTTTTAACTCATCAACTAAAGGGTTTTCGCCAAGCTGTTGAGTCGCACTCTCAATATTAGAAATACCTAGTTCTTTAACTAACTTAGTCCAAGCTTGATCTTTTGTAATCTTCTGAATACTAGCGACTTCTGGCATATTGGCTACAAGTGGCTCGAGTGTTTCTATGCGAGCACTTGGTTCGAGGTAGACGGATACTTCGAGTTGGGTACCAAACTGGTTCAGTAATTTTTCTAACTGCCAAGATGTTTGCAAGCTCATGCCGAATAAAAACAATAATACCGTGACGGTACTGACAGCCGCCCAGTTCATCCATCCACCACGTCGCAAACCGAGAAAAGTCTCTTTAAGTAGGTAATCAAACTTGGTAAAAAATTTAAACACTTCAAACCCCAGAGTTTGTGCAAGGAGAAATAATGCTATCTCTTATACTCGCAATTAGCGAGTTTTGCAAACAGAGGTTGTGCTAAGTCTCTACGCATATTAAATATCACTCAAACTTTTTTGCAGCCTTTGGATACCAGCTTCAATTTGAGAAATGGTCAAATTGCCATAACCCAGAATCACTTGATGTTGGTGGCGCTCTTGAAAGACAGTATGAGCAGTGACAGGGTAAATTCGCACTCCTTGGGATTCAAGTTTTTGTAAAGTTTTTTTACAAAAGTTGATTTTAGGAAAAGACGCAACGAAATGCAGCCCGGTAGAATCTCCAAATATTTTGACTCGATCGGCAAACCGATCTATCAGATTTTGTTTGAGAATTTGTCGTCGCTTTTGATAGAGCTTTTTCATTCTGGCAATATGTCGTTCCAAATAACCATCCTGAATAAATTGGGCCAAGATAAGTTGTTCAAAATATGCAGTGTGTTGGTCTTTCAACCGTTTAAAGTAACGACACCTTTCTACCAAAGAGACTGGTAGTACTATATACCCTATACGTAAAGCAGGCGAGAGAATCTTACTAAAAGTACCAATATAAATGACACGTTCGGGATCTAGCCCTTGCAAGGAACTGACTGGAGTCCCTTCATAGCGAAACTCGCTGTCATAGTCATCTTCGACGATAAAGCAGTCCGTAGACTTGGCATATTCGAGTAAGGAAATTCGTCGTTGAATGGTCAGAACGCTACCTAGGGGAAACTGGTGGGAAGGCGTGACAAAGATAAAACTTGGTTTTTTGTCAGGAGGTAGGAGGTGAGTCTGCAAGCCTTGCTCATCAACTGGAACGGGAAAGAGTTCTGCCTGCAAAGCAATAAATATTTTCTGGAGCTCGCGAGTCACCGGATCTTCAAGAATAACTCGACTTCCTGGCTTTAAAAGCAGTTCCCCTACTAGCGAAAATGCTTGAGTTGCTCCACTTGTGATGACAATTTGTTCGGGATTGCAGATGACACCTCTTGTTTTCCAAAGATATTTTGAGAGCACGGATCGTAACTCAACGCATCCCTCTGGTTGTCCGTAACCAAGTAGAGCGTTTGGTATCTCCGTAAAGACTTGCTTGGCTAGCTGTCCCCAGAGTTTGCGGGGAAAGGAATCTAGGGCTGGAAGCCCGGAGCGAAAATCAATGATGTCAATTCCGCCAGTTTCTTTGTCTGAGAGGGACATCGGGGAATCTGTCAGGAGGCTGGTCATTTTTTCTTCGGTGTGTCTTTGAGTTGGTAAGAATTCCCAACAAGCCCCCCGAGCTACATAAGTCCCCGATCCCGATCGCCCTTCCAAGTAGCCTTCTGCAATGAGTTGGTCGTAAGCTTCTAAAATGACATTTCTGGACACTCCCAAGCTTGCAGCCAAAGAGCGGGTTGCAGGGAGACGCTGTTCGGCTTTTAGTTCTGCGTTTAAAATTTTGTTGCGTAATTCCAAATAGATCTGCCGAATCAAGGGGATGTTCGATGTGCGATCGATCGGTAACCACAGCATAAAAGTCTACTAGCAAAAATTGGTACTTAAAAAATTTACCAAAAGTGGCTCTACTATAAACCAATTGAGTTGGGTAGCTTACAAAGAAGGCTCAATTATCGTTTAATTGGTTTATGTTTGAAGCACAAAGTTTTTTAGCTTTCCTTGCAACATCAACATTGCTTATTTTTGCTCCCGGTCCAGATATGCTGCTCGTGATTAGTCGGGGTTTTTCTCAAGGATCTCTAGCAGCAATTGTTTCAGCATTGGGAGCAACGACAGGCATTTTTGTTCATACCTGTTTGGCTGCTTTTGGTATGTCAGTTTTACTTCAAACTTCCAAGACACTTTTTCTCGTTGTCAAACTAGTTGGAGCAGTTTACCTTATTTATCTTGGAATTAAATTGATACAAGACAAACCAAACAGTCTTGCTTTAAAGCAACAAATGCCAGTCAGTATGCGTGTTGTTTACGCTCAGGGCGTTTTCTCTAGTGTTTTAAATCCCAAATTAGCGTTATTTATATTAGCCTTTCTGCCACAGTTTGTATCTTCACCAAACCACTCTACGATTCAAATAATTATCTTGGGGTTGATACTTGGTACTCAAGCCCTGATGATTTTCTCTCTAATTGGTATTTTTTCAAGCAACATAGCAACCTTATTTATACGGAATTCTCAATTTTCCAATTACTTACGTATAGCGACTGGCGGAACACTGGCATTTCTTGGTTTAAATCTTGCTGTATAGGAAGTAATAGCAGTCTCAAATCATTCCAACTCCTTTGTTTTAAGGTGAGTTCGCTAAAGCCAAAATAGACTTCACCCCAAACCCTTCTCCTATGAGGATGCTGTTAGCGAATGATAGGTCAGATCCCTCACCTCGTTCCCAGGCTGAGCCTGGGAACAAGAAATTGCATGGTCAGTATGAATTGAGACTTATAAGAACGGGCGAAATACACATAACTCCGGAAGATGCGGCAAATGTCATAATGGGTCTTACAAGGACGCAGTAAAGGAACTGGAATTGTTAAGATAAGTTTAGACGCTGTTTGTTGCGGTTCTGAACTTATAAGACCTATCTCAAGATAAGCGAGTTACAAAATCATGCCTATAGAAATTGCTGTTGAAAAGAAAAAGTTACAAAATCCACCATTAGAAATGCATTATTTGGGCGATCGCGTCCTTCGCCAACCTGCAAAGCGAATCTCCAAAGTCGATGAGGAACTGCGCCAAATCATCCGCGAAATGTTACAAACCATGTATAGCAAAGATGGTATTGGTTTGGCAGCACCCCAAGTAGGAATCAACAAACAACTGATTGTGATTGACTGCGATCCAGAAAACCCAGCCAATCCCCCCTTGGTATTAATTAACCCCACCATCAAAAAAGTCAGCCGCGAT
Organism: Tolypothrix bouteillei VB521301; assembly: GCF_000760695.4. Classification (GTDB taxonomy): domain Bacteria; phylum Cyanobacteriota; class Cyanobacteriia; order Cyanobacteriales; family Nostocaceae; genus Scytonema; species Scytonema bouteillei_A. The sequence goes on from NZ_JHEG04000001.1 coordinate 7,542,148, forward strand.
TTGTGTGTTGCTCAAGAAGGTTGTTTGAGCATACCGGGCGTATACCTTGATGTGAAGCGTCCTCAAGTGGTAGAAATCTCTTACAAAGATGAAAGCGGGCGTCCCCAGTCGTTAAAGGCGGGAGATTTACTCGGACGATGCATTCAGCATGAAATAGATCACCTGAACGGGGTAGTATTTGTAGACAGAGTAGATAACTCTTTGGCTTTAGCACAGGAGTTATCCAAACATGGCTTTTCGCATCAAGCAGTAAAACCAGTAGCATAGGTGGGTTGATAGTGAACGTAATAACTCCAAAAAGTGGTTTGTTTTTAGCAGGTTCTTGTATTGCAGCCATAGCGGCGGTTGGTTCAATTTTTGAACTGTCTTCCGGACAACCAGATTTAGGGACTCAAACGACTGCGATTATCTTGGCACTTAGCATTCCACTAACAGGATTATTTTTTGTTGCTGCAGTGAAGGATGCTAAAGCTAATATTAAATAAGCATCAGGTACAAAACGAGGAAAAAGGAAAAAGAAAATATAAATCATTTTTCTTTTTTTCTTTTACCTTTTACTTCCAGAATTGCTAAAAATTTACGACTGATTGTTGAAGTATAAGTAGGGTGGGCAAAGCTCACCCTATTTGTTATTTGGTAAGCTTTGTCTTCATCCTTGAGACTTTACTCGTGATTCTTTAACCTTAATTCTTGTACCTTATAATACAATTTACATTTTATATAAAAAGTTATTATATTCACTAACAAAAGCTTTTGTACCTTATTCAAACATAAGGTGTCGTGAAAATTTCATAAATTGTATGAACAACACAGATATCAGTGAAGTGGGTAAACAGGTGAGCTTTGCCTACGTTTTTTTCAACGGTTATGGATTTTTTCCATCAAAAGTTGTGGCTAATTGGTTGGGTCTTGAATCCCTTCCAGATTGGGAACACGATACTATTTTGGATTTATTAGCTGTAGACCAAATTGCAGCTTGTGCCAAACTAGATAATCAATTAGCTCAAAAATATTTAACTTTTTTCAATTTACGAGGAACCCATACAGAAAAGTTTGCCACCAAAGGTTTTGGTCTCAATGTAGAGATACTAAAAACTGTAGTGAACTGTCAAAAAGCGATCGCACCACCATATATTCCACTGTCTTAAAGTCAGAGGGAAGAGGGTAGCAGCCAGTTGCTAAAGGCAACTATGCTGAAAGCGAACAACCAACAACTAACCACTAACCAGTTAAACTTCCAAACGACGAACCATCCCCATGCCCATGGTGGTTTTGCGTCCTGCGCCGCAGTAGAGAGCAAAATCCGCTAGGGCATTGATATGTTTAATGATGCAGGTATCGACTTGACCTAAAATCCGATAATTAATTTCGCCCACACAGCCGATAAATTTACTGCGTGAGTCAACTGCTACAGCTGTACGAATGTTAAAGAAACTGGGGAAAATGAATTCTGTGAGATTGGATTCTAAAGGAATACCGCTGTATTTGTTCCAACGTTGAAGCAAACTGTTAAAGACGCATTCTCTAGTTGGTAAAGCGGTATCAAAATGACCTTGACGAAAGTTAGTAGGAGTACAGAAACTAAGGGCAATTTGACGTTGGCTATCGGAAGCTTGCTCGTACAATTGGGCGTAGGTTATAGCGTTTGCCCAAGGTTGTGTTGTGTGAGGTGTCCCAAGGATAGTGGTAATGTATAAGTCAGCAGGACCGAGATGCCAAGGATGAGCCGGGTTAAGATTGAGCCAAAGTTGGGTGAGTTGAGCCAAAAGAGTGTCATCTAATAAAGATATGCGCCACCAACAGCTTGTTCCAGTTGGTATTGGTTTTTGGTGTTCCCACTGCAATGTTGGGTCTAGGGTCTTATTTTTGTGACTGGCGTTGGTTTTGATTTGTAAGGGACTGATGGTAAAAGCTTTGTCAGATGTGGAGTCATGAAGGCAATCGCCCAGTTTTCGATCTACAGAACTCACAAGATTGAGAAACAGTGCGTGAAGATGTCTGCCGGTGAGAAATTGTGGTGGAATGGGAGACTGAGGAAGCAAGTGTAGAACTAGACTGTGAGGCATAGAATTTTTCTCTCTGTAAAGTAATGATAGAGAGTTTTATGAAATCAAATCGCGTCGTACCGCTTCTGAAATGATGCGCCGCAAGTAACTCACTCTATCTTCCGGACACAACCCGTATAATGCTTCATGCACATCTTGCGGGAGTCTAATACCTGTGACTTTCTTTGAGAGAGGGATGTTTTCTATCTCACCGTAAGCTTGAAACTGCTTGCTAATAAACGCTTTTGTTTGAACCGGATTGGGATTGCCTTTTGACATACTGCATCTAGATGCGATCGCAACTTCATCATTATGACATAAATCCCAGTTAACCGCGATTAATAGGTTTTATTGTCATTGGGTCATTTCCTAAAAATTTGGCTTCGGGATTGTATCCCCTGTTAACAGGGAACACAATTGAACTATGAGGGACAACAGAAAAATGCAACCCTCACAGGAGGCAATAAATTGACAGATCCAAATCAAAGGCGCAATGGGAGAGGCAACGGTTGGATGCCCGTCTTCCGCATCTTTCAATTCCAGTTAAAACAACGTACCTGGGTTGAGATAGATCCCGTGTCGGGACAAGAAACTCCCGTAGATAGAGAGGACATTTTGGATGACCTCGACATCCGAGGGGACGACGAAGAGGAAAACGGCACTAGCCAACGCTAATCCCTAAACCTCCAAGTAGCCCCCAACTAGCCCTTGGGGGCTTTCCTAATTGCAGTTTATCCTAGGAGCAGATATGCAGAAAATAGTTTACCCTATTGAATATCGAGTTATTCAACGCAACATCACCCCAGAAAAGTCTTACTGGCACTTCCTTAAGGGAAGAGTATTTTACAATCCTTTAAATTTGCCAAGCGAGGGTGATATTGAATTCATGTTTGGTACAACAAAAAAGAAAGTTGCCATTGAGTTATTCCGAATCAATGGAGGTAAGCCAGGGTATTACTTGGCAAACTTGTTAGAGAATAAATACTACTACTGCGGACTTAACTGGGAAGATGTGAAAAATACTTTATTGGGTCTTGGCATTGGTCGAGAAGATCCTGCAGCGTAAGTTGAAAAAAGACATATAGCGATTGTCAATAGATGCAATACAAAAGAACGGCTATAATCTCTTAAAAGATAAGATAGCCGTTTTTCAACTATCAGTACTGAAGTCCGTAATTTCAGATAAAAGCTTGCCAGTATTTTAAGAGTAAGTTTGCAGAGCTTTTGCCTGAAATGCAAATTTTTTCCTCATAACATTTCACAAAGCGATCGCTATATGCGATCCCCCTAGCGCCCCTAACTTATTTAGGGGAGAGGCATTTGTCTTAAATATTAGGGAATTTGGCTCAGTATATATGAATCATATTCGTTAGAATTTTTCATTTTAGCAAATAAGATTAGTAGTTTACTCCCCTATTTTTTGTTTTTGTAAAAATCCGGATAAAGTTTAGAAAACATGGATTATAAATAGAGTCGGCTCAATACCTAAGAGGTTGTCCGAGAAGTATCAGATTGTATGCACGGTTCCCCCTAGCACCTCGATAAATTGGGGGGAAATACTCTCCATGCGTTCCCCTTAAAAATTTGGGGAATATTCCTGCAATTCCCTTAACAAAAGGGGATTTAGGGGACTCTGTGAACATTAATACATCACTAAAAACTTTCAGACATCCTCTAACTCACAAATATTAAAGTTTAAAGGTACGCGCATCATGTTAAACACCATTAAACGTAAAATACAGGCGCTTTACTCTGATTTGATTTATGAAATAAAGCGTTGGAAGTATAAGAAAAATTTGCCAGCATTAGAAGACAGAGATCGCTGGATTGTTGATACTCTTAAGCGTGATGGCGTTTGTGTAACAACAATTGCAGATTTAGGATTAAATTCAAGCTTGGAATTGCTCAAAGCTGCTAAGCGTCAGTTGTCTCGCATGGAAAAACCAAATAATGAGCATCTAGATGAAAAATGGCCGCAAATTTACACAGTTACAGGATTACCAGAGTTCTCTCGTTGGGCGACAGAAAAAAGGCTACTGAGCATCATCGAAAATTATATAGGTCTTCCTATTACTTTTCATGGCGTGCATTTACGGAAAGATTTTCCCAGCGAGCATCAATTTGGTACATTGTTATGGCACAGTGATGCAGAAGATCGTCGTCTAATCAAGATTTTTGTTTACTTGCATGATGTTGAAGAACAGCATGGACCATTTCAATATATTCCACGCTCTTTAACTTCTTTATTGAGTTGGCAATACTACCGACTTTATTACGAACTTTGGAAGTCAAGCTATATGGGCATAGATGATAAAGATGTAGAAAAAGCTATTCCCAAATCAGCTTGGAAATCTTGTCCCGGTTCAGCAGGTACGATTGTTATGGTAGATACGAAAAATGTTTTACATCACGGGACAATCCGCATGCAAGCTCGCTCAACACTATTCTTTTGCTACACCGCTAACCCCCCAGAGCGACCAGACCTTTGCACTCAATTTTGGGATGACACCTATCCCAGAGCCGAGTTACTTTTTTGACATACTCACCGACCTGAAGGTGCGGTGATTCTTTACGCTTCATCGACTGACGCGACTGTTGTCGTCTTACTCTGTCTCGACGTACATTTAAGGTCGTGCCGATGCCCCATGCCGACCATTTCTATATTTTTAGCTGCGTTTTCATCTCTATCGTGTTCAGTACCGCAATTTAGGCAAACCACTGAACGAATTGAGAGATCTACTTTACCCCACCGATACCCACAGCAAGAGCAAGTCTGGCTAGTGGGTTCCCATCTGTTAATTGCTCTGAAATCTCGACTAAGTTTTTCAGATTTAGCCTCACACAATACCCGAAATTCTCGCCAGCCTTGCAAACTAATCACCCTTGCCAACTTGCAATTTTTAACCATCCCTGACACATTTAAATCTTCCAAAACAATAGTTTGGTTTTCACTAACCACCTTGGTTGATAGCTTGTGTAGAAAATCTTTTCGGGTATCTGCTTGTTTGTTGTGTTTTTTGGCGATTCTTAGACGGGTGCGCTCACGGCGCTTAGAGCCCTTTTCTTGCCTTGCTAGTTTGCGTTGTAGTTTGCGTATCTTGCGGTCTTTCTTTGAGTAGTCTGGGCTGATTGCTTTTTCCCCATTACTCATAACTGCAAAGGTTTTTACACCTAAGTCAATACCAATGCTTTGGTTTTTGGCATCAACATGAATAGGTTCAATCTCTACAACAAAGCTAAGAAAATAGCGATTAGCGCAGTCTTTGATGACTGTCACGCTTGATGGGGATGACGGTAAACTTCTAGACCAAATCGGCTTAACATTACCGATTTTGGCTAAATAGACTTCCAAGCCTTTAATTGAAAATCCACCAATTCTAAACCTTGCTGATTGCCGTCCTGCTTTCTTTTTAAACCGTGGAGTACCAACTTTTTTGAGGCAGCGCGTTGCGGGGGTTCCAAGCGTTGTAGCGACTGCCGTACCTTTCCGCTTACCTTTGAGTGAATCAAAAAAGTTTTTGTAGGCGACTCCTAAATCAGCTACAGATTGCTGCAATGGGATATTAGAAACATCAGACAACCATGCTCTCTCCTCAGTCTTTTTAGCTTGCGTAATCACTAACTTTTGCAAGTCGTTGTTACTCGGCAGCTTTTCAGAAGAATTGCAGATAGCAAGAGCATCGTTCCAAACCACACGAACACAACCGAACAACTGAGCTAAACTCTGCTGTTGCTGGTCTGTTGGGTAGAAACGATACTGATACCTTGCTTTCACTATTTTTCCCTAAATTTGTTACTATTGTATATCATATCAATATACAAAGCAATGAATAAAAGTGTATTTTTTCGATTAACAGAAGAAGAGTTAGAGCACCTCGAAGAATATTGCAAAGCCTCTGGAAGAACAAAATCTGATGTACTCAGAGAGTTGATTAGGAAATTAAAAATCAATAAAAAGCCGTGCTAGAAGCACGGGGCTTGTATCCCATTAATTTTGGTCAGAGGATTTAGTGACACAAAACTCTAACTGTTAACTAGACGCAATTGCCATACCAATACTGCGTAGGTTTTGCGTGGAAACACGAAAATGGGTAGGTTGGGGAGCCACTCGCGTGTGGGGGTTCCCCCCGTTGAGCGATGTGGCGTTTGAGGAACGAAACCCAACATTTACAGGTATTTATTGAGTTTCTCCATGGCGATCCAAAGCCACAAAAATTCTCAGCCCTTGTAGTATTGATTGCCATACAACTTTCTTTGTATTGCGATTTCCTCAAAATACTCCACTCGTCAGGAGCATCCCAACGTGGAAAAAATGCGCTTGCGGTTGAAATTGCAGCTACACAAACGCTCGTCAGCCTACGCGGACTCATCGCAGAGCCTGCGGAAGCTCGCGTCGTTTGTTTAGCAAGAGAATTCTATTTTCGCAGTGGCGTTTCAAATTCCCTCACATTAGAAATGTGGGGCTATACAAACAAAGCCCCTTCGGGTTCGCCCTCCGGGTTCGCCAGTCGCCTACGGCGGGAAACCCGCCTACAGGGCTGGACTCACCGCCTGCGCGGGCTAATTAGATGCATCGTTATACAGAAATGGTATATCCCTCTTCCATATTTAATTTGTATGTTAAACCGCAGAGACGCAGAGGGCACAGAGTAAGAGAGTCCATTTAATTGAAAGAGGGCGAGGATATTCATCTATAAATCGCTCCTCCTTCATATTTCAATCTTGTTGCTAAGTTTCATTTAATTGAAAGTTACGCCTAGAAAAACGCTTTGCTCTATAGAAGTCAGTTTCAATCCCGTTACCGGGTTTCATTTAATTAAAAGTCACAGCTTTTGGTACAAAACGAGCGATCGCTCTCTGGTTTCAATCCCGTTACCGGGTTTCATTTAATTGAAAGTAACACATTGCCAGCATGCAATAACGGCACTTTTGCAGAGTTTCAATCCCGTTACCGGGTTTCATTTAATTGAAAGAAAGTTCTAGACCTTTGCTCGGGTATAGGAGGGTTGTTTCAATCCCGTTACCGGGTTTTATTTAATTGAAGCTGTCATATTGCCGACAAATGTGGGACAATAATAACATGAAATCATTGAAGTTTAAGCTGTACGAACACAAGCGGAATAGACACCTCAAGCGAACGATTAACGCGTCAGGGGCTATCTACAACCATTGCATTGCCCTGCATCATCGGTACTACAAGATGTGGGGCAAGCACTTGAATTGTGCAAAGCTTCAATCTCATATTGCTAAATTGCGAAAGCGGAACCCGTTTTGGCAATTGGTGGGTTCTCAAGCAGCACAGGACATCTGTCAGCGCATTGAGAAAGCGTACCAATTATTTTTCAAGTACAACAAAAAGGGGGTTCGTCCACCAGGATTCAAGAAAATCAAGAAGTACAGATCCTTCACTCTCAAACAAGCAGGATACAAGTTTCTGGGTGCTAATAGGATCAAGATTGGAAATCGAGTCTATCAATTTTGGAAGTCCAGAGAAATTGAAGGAACGGTCAAAACATTAACCATTAAACGGACACCACTGGGCGAACTGTTTATGGTGATCGTAGTTGACAATACAAACAGTCCGCAAATCAAATTCGAGACAGGTAAAATTGCTGGGTTTGATTTTGGACTTAAGACATTCCTCACTTGTTCGGATGGTACAAAAATTGAGTCTCCTCAATTTTTAAAACAGTCTTTCAACGCCATCAAGAAAGCGAGCAGACAGCATTCCAAAAAGTTAAAAGGTTCTTCCAATCGAGAACGAGCTAGAAAAAATTTGGTACGCAAATACGAAGGCGTGACCAATGCTAGATGCGACTGGCGAGTGGAAGTTAGCTCACGACTTAACCAATAAGTTTGACGTGCTTTGTTTCGAGACACTCAACCTCAAAGGAATGCAACGTCTTTGGGGTCGCAAAATATCAGATCTAGCTTTTGGAGAATTTCTCCAAATTCTAGAGTGGGTTGCCACTATCAAAGGCAAACAAGTTGTATTTATAGATCGCTGGTATCCGTCTACCAAGACTTGCTCTCATTGCGGATACGTTCTAGAAAATCTGGATTTGTCTGTCAGACAGTGGCGCTGCCGGTCTTGTCAATCGTTGAATGGGAGAGACGAAAACGCCGCTAAAAATATTTGTACAGTTGGGGCATCAACTGTTGGGTTAGACGACGTAAGACGGGCTATGTCCGCAGTTGTTGCTTGAGCCTAGAATCCGCGCACTTTTAGGGCGCGGAGTATGTCAAACTCATGTTGTATTTTATCGCGGGCTGGAATATCTTGGTTAATCTGGACGACTGGTGAGGCTGGCAAGGATAGCCACCAACTCGACTGGTTCAAAAGGTTCAGCAATATGTACTGCATATCCCTCGTGAATTGCTCGTCCCCGATCTGCGTCACTCCTCGTTAGCGCAATCGCTGGGATTTGTCTTCTTTGTACTGCCTCAACACTTTTTATTTGCTGGATAAGTCTATAACTCTCCTCACCAAGTCCCCTGATATCAACAATGAGTGCATCAAGTTGCATTTGCTCTACTGCTGTCAAAGCAGCAGTGATATTCCCAACTGCTATAACCCGTGCTGCACGTTCTTCTATCATTCTTTGGAGGAGATCGCGAACTGCTGTTTCACTGGAAACTATTAGAACGTGTAAACCTTGCAATCGCAAGTAGCCAAATTCGTATTCAGGTTTATGCGTTTTTCCCCAAGCACACATTAACTCCGTAATGGGTCCCAAGCTTTCGCCATAGGAGGTCAGTGAGTATTCTACACGAGGAGGAACTTCACGATAAGCTTCGCGACAAATCAATCCATCTCTTTCGAGTTCTCGCAATTGCCCAGTTAAAACCTTCTGGGTAATTCCAGGAATTAACTGTTTTAATTCTCCAAATCGCTTTGCGTCTCGTCTCAACCACCACAAAATAACACATTTCCACTTACCGCCAATCACTTCTAGTGTCACTTCAACCGGGCAGTTATACTCTGTTTTTGGCATACTCGCAATTCCATTAGTATCTATTTGGTAACTATTGATGGCTCGTGCTATTCCTTATCCAAGATAAAGTTACAAGAGGAGCAAATCTCAATAAAAAATTCCTAAGAAATCTAAAATAAAGCTTAAAAAAAGCAAGATTAATTTGCTTTTAGCAACAATCAACAAGATTTCTCAGCCAACATTTTGTAAATTCAACTTGTTCAAGGTGTACGAGAACTAACCTTAGAGTTTAGGAGAAAGATCTCTTGAAAAATTTGCTATGGAGAAAAAATTACCACACTCCACAGTGAAAACAGATGAGCAATTGTGGTAGAGCATTTGTTTGAGAGCACGATCGGTCTTGATATTGCTCATCTCGCCAATACGTTTCAGTATGGGTGCAGGTAGGGTAAGCAAAATAGAAGGCTCCGTCAAACAAACACTCAAGTGAATGAGCACTTAATAACTTGCAAAGTTCAAAAATCCAGAGGAAATTATGAGTTTTTTACAAAACAAAGTAGCTATCATCACAGGTGCTAGTAGCGGTATTGGGGCAGCGATTGCTCAAGAACTTGATGCTGCAGGTATGAAGCTAGTTCTGAGTGCGCGATCGCAAGATAAGCTTGAGAAACTGGCTGCATCACTAAACAATGCTAGCGTTCTTGCAGGAGCTATCACAGATGTAGATATGCCTCAAAAACTGGTTGATTTTGCCCTTCAAACTTTTGGTCAACTTGATGTGGTTCTGAACAATGCAGGTGGGATGACTGTAGGCTCCATTGAAGAAGTAGACATCGAAGCTGTTTGCCAGATGGTTCGCTTAAACGTTGAGTCTGTTTATAGAATGGCTTACACGGCTCTACGACACTTCAAAAAAGTTGGAAGCGGCTTTTTAATTAACACCTCAAGCATTTCTGGATTGAAAACAGTACCTCGTTACGGCGCATACAATGGTACAAAGTATGCCGTTGAAGCCTTTACCGATGCTTTACGAATGGAACTGGCTGGTACTGGCATTAAAGTTGCTGCGATCGCTCCAGGGACAGTAGATACGGGGCTTTATGACCATTGGAATGCAGAAGACAAATCCTTCATTAATTCTGGCGGTGTTTTGTTACCAGAAGATATTGCTCATTGCGTCCGCTTTATCCTAGAGCAGCCAGAGCACGTTCTTATTCCCCGTCTGTTGGTAGTTCCCAGAGACCAACCTGTTTAACGCAACCACGGAAGTCCCCGCCCTCAAGCGAAGGTAGGGTGGGGATGGACAGTGCCAAATCAACATCGAATCATTTGGTGACACTCCCACCTCTAGAAGAGGCGGGATTTTTCAAGAATAAACCAGGTCTTGAATATCCCACAGACTCCAATGGATTGATATGACTCCTAGAAAGAGAAATTTCAAGATTGCCCAATTGCTGTTGATTACTGCTGCGATCGCAGCTATGTTTCCAGATAACTTGAAATGCTTTTGAAACTTCTAAAGCATGAATTCTGTGATACCAACCATAAGCAATAAATTCTTCTGGCTCATCCGATATCTGAAGAAAATTAGTACCATACATCCCAGTTTTTTCGCTCCCCTTAACAATATATTCATCATTGTCAACAGGCTCATAAGGACCAGCAATGTTGTCAGCAATATACCAATATAGAGATGAATTAGTGACTCTTTTATGCTTCACTTTTTGCAGCCAATTGGGATTGAAGAACTGCTTAAAGCACGAAAAGAATAGATTGTACTTTCCGTTCTTGTAAATGACTTGGGGTCGTTCTAAGTGGTAGTAAGGCCAATCGGAAGCATTTACAGGTGCTTCTACAGCAGGTGGTAATAATTTGTAAGGACCAGAAATTTTGTCTGCTACTGCTAGACCCACACAGCCTTGAAAATTACCACTGACTTTAGAGCCAGCACAAATGAACATATAATAATTGCCAGTATGCTCATCCTTAAAAATATAAGGGTCTCGCCAGTGAAAATGTCCCGTCCAGTTACTTCTTCCATACCACGAATCATCCTTTTCTGGCATTAACAAAGGGCGATGAGAATAACGTGAAAAATGTATGCCATCGGTTGATGTTGCTAAGCCTATAGCTTCATTCCTCAAGTGAGGTGGTTCTTTACCACCTGCTGAGTAAAACAGGTAGTAGACACCATCTTCTTTATAGGTACAACCCGCACACACTCTTCCCGACTCCCAGTCATTAGCTGGTTCCGGCTCAAGAATGGTTCCTAGATATTGCCACTGCTTCATATCAGTAGAAATTGCACCGCAAATTTTACTGATTGTCCACCAAGGGATTTGTCCTTCTAGTCCTTCTAAGTAGAAAAGACGATAAATATCGCCATCCTTAAGTATCCAAGGGTCCCAAACCATCGGTTGACCTCGGCGCAGCGATCGCAAAACTCCCGTGACAGTTTCGCCTATCCTAATTTGAAGAGGCTCAATTATACCTGTAGGTGCCAAATGCTCGTTTTTTATGGGTAGAGGCTCAAGAATACTGATGATTTTCTGTTGTAACTTATTTAGTCTCATTTGAATGCGAATTTGCTTGTTAGCTTTACTGAGTTATTTCCCTAGCTGGTAATTGCTCTAACTTAAGTAGAGGAATGAGAAACCAACAGAACGCTGTAAATGCAGCACTGATCGTGACAAGGGCGGAAACTGGAACATCCCAACCATATAAGTAACCGCCCAAGATGGAACCGGGTTGTTTGGCAAGATTGTACACAGACATGAGCAGTGCATAGGTCGCACCTTCTACACCAACAGGACAAGCTCTAGCTGCAATTTCTAGTACACCTAGCATGGCAATCATGGCAAAAAATCCAAAAAATAGGCTCACCAAGATAGCTGTTTGCTGATTCTGTATAAATAACAAACCAATTGTAGAAACAGCAGTTAAGCCAACAGCAAGATTGAGCAGCGACCGCCGTGAAATCTTAAAGGCAAAGATTCCAAAAACGATCGCACCCAAACCATTGGCGAAAGCTTCAAATGTACCTAAAAGACCTATGAATTGAGCATCAAACTTTAAAGTATCCTTGTAATAATATATAAGGTAATTTACGAGGGGCGGAACGAGAGAGAATTCAAGGCAAGCAATAAAACCAATAACAGCAAGAAGCTGTCGTGACTTGAGTGCTGACCAAAGGGATTTGATGCTACTTGCGATCGCAACTGTTTGCTGCTGCTTTTTTTCATCCGCAAGTAATACTACGGTCGCGACGACACCAATCAGCGGTACAATTGCAGTGAGCAAAAAAGCGGTTGATAAATTAGAGTTTTGAGCCAGCCAACCACTGATATAGTATAGAAGCGCTTTACCAAAACCCAAAGCAGTCCATTGAGATGCCTGTAAGACTGCTGTATTGTTTAAAATCCTACCTTGAACGACCATTATTTTGTCTGTTAGTACGTCGCTAAAGGCTATAGATAAATTGACTAACAGCACGCCAATCGCCAGTAGAGAAATTGTGTTAAATTGAAAGCGACTTAACCCTAATAAAACAGCAATTGCTAGCGTATAGCAAATTAGAAAATAGCTTTTAAACTGATAGCCAAATATGGGAATAGCATCTGCAATAATTCCATAAAGTGGTCTGATTAACCAGGGTGTAAAAATTAAACTGCTAAAGGTTGCTAATTGTGCTGGAGAAAGTCCCAGACTCTCTTTAAGGTAGATAGTTAGGGGAAGACCGAAAAATCCTGGAAGACTTCCATAAGTTTGGATTAAATAAAACAAGACCATGATGCAAATTACTCGCTGCACGGTCATTCGATCTTCCTTACCATTGTTTGACATAAGTTGCATCTATCCCTGCTCTGATTAAGACGCTAAACCAAACTCCATAGCTGAGAGGTTGGTTTCTGTGTCAACCACTTTCTCTAACTGAAATCCACACTTCTCAAACAACTCCTGAAAATGTCGTCGCGTGCGCCATCCACCCCCAGGGACTGCAACATTCACCTGTACCGCAAAAACTCCAGGCATAATACCATCAGGAGCTACTTTTGGTTCATCTAAATCGGGAACGAAAGCCTGTAAAAGAATAATTTTTCCGTGAGTTGGGAGAGCTTGCTTGCAATTGTGCAATATCTTCATCGCATCTTCGTCATTCCATGCTGAGATAAAATATTTCATGACGATCGCATCCGCACCGCTTGGTACTGATTCAAAGACATTTCCCGAGATGATTTGCACCGCCTCTTTATCAACCCCTTGCTTTTCCAAATAAGCGATCGCCGTTTCAGCCACATAAGGAACTTCAAACAACATTCCTTTACAGCCAAAGCGCTTGACAATGCGAGCAATGAGCCCACCCTGTCCGCCTCCTACGTCCATCACGGTACCAAAGCGACTGAAGTCATAAACATCTAACAATGCGTCAACAGCATGATCGGTTAAAAAACTCATCGCATTGATAAACGTATCGCCGCTCCATTCGTTATCCCGGCAAAACTCATAAACTCCTTTACCGTTTGCTCTCTCAAAGGGTACTTCACCCGTATGCAAAGCATTTTCAAGGACTTTCCATGCATCCCACTGAGCGGGTTCTGTAATATGCATGGCAAAATGTCCGATGGATGGTCCCTTATTGGTAACGAGAAGGGCTGATAATTCAGTAGGAGCAAAAACTCGCCCTGGCTTTTCCTCCAAGACTTCTAAATGTGCTAAAGCTCTAAGGACAAAATAGAGCCTTTCAGGTTGTGTTTTCGTCTTTTGAGCTATGCTATCAAGGCTCTGCTCTCCCTCATTCTCTAAGAAATTAAATATTTCCAAGCGGGTAGCAATGTAAATGCACTGGCTTTTTATAAAAGCCAGAACCATATCGAAAAGTTTTTTCTTAGCTTCCATTGAAGAAGCTTTTTTGATTGGGGTAGTAGTCATGAGTTAATCAATAAGAAATAGGTAACGCATACTGCCATTTCAGAGCTTATCAACTTACTTTATGTAAACTCGCTTCAGATGGCGTTCTCGATCCTGATACTGTGTTCGCGAATGTAGCATGCGGAAATTGTCCCAAATTAGCAAGGCATTCTTGGACCACTTGATAGAGATTTTTTCGTTGTCAAAGAACTGTAGAAAGCGGTTAGTAATGTTGTTTAAATGTGGAGCGTTGTCACGTTTAATGCTGCTGAAGTTGAACCTAATTATGGGTTGTTCGCAGGACTCTACATCATAGAGCGGATGTTTGACGATGTTATTACTTGGAGTTACAAAATCAAAGTGGTTGTTTGTGATGTATTCACGCTCTTCATTTGTCAGTGAGTGTACAAAAGAGTAACCATCCGCTAGAAGTGTATGTCCGCCACCGCAACTTGGAGGGTTCACACACCACAGACATTGATAGTGTAAGGGTATCTGCTCATACTCATAGCCCTCAGTGTGTGGTTCAACGTCGCTTGTAGTGAAAGCAGGGTATCGCTCTCCTAAATTCGGCTCGACCTTGATAGAAAACACATATTCGCCGTTGTATTTGTGTGGGATAAGAGTCCCAAAGTTCTGCACGAATCCCAGGTAGTCAAAACCATCGGGGATTTCTTCAAGATATACATATCCCTGCTCTTTCAGCAGATAGTGGTGGTTAGCAATAGCAATATCGCCCGTGATGTTACTATCGGTAGCAGTTTCAAAAGAACTCATCGCCATGAGTGAGAACTCCCCCAGTACACCCTTATAGAAATACGTAGCCCAATACTATCAAAAGCCAAGCATCAGATAAACAGAAAAAGAACTCAATCACCGCCCAATTCTACAAGTTTACCAATGTTAAAATCTATCTTCGTCCAGCCCTTAAGTTGTCGTAAGTTGTTAAGCAATAGCAAGGCAATTTGCCAGTGGTGTACCATCAAAAACGGCAATGGGTCATGCAACTCGTAAATAGCATCAGTTCCTCGTAAAATATTCCTTATCCAAGATTGCAGTTGAGCAAAAGAACGAATGCCCGTCAGCCGCCAGACTTCATGATACAACCAGTATGTAGGTTTACTGTTTGGCACTGGAGCGAGGGGTTCGGCTAAAGGTTCTGTACCTAAATAAGCGTCTGCAACTTGAGGATGGTTGTAAAACATTGTAATCGCCGAATGGGTTCTAGGATTGCACTCAATTGCATAAACCTTCCCATCATCAGCTTGGATAAAATCAAAAGAAACTTGTCCGGTCAATCCTAGCCCTTTGACAAAATGCCTTACCCACTCCTGAATTTTAGGATTCTTAACATTCTCATAATTCACCTGAAAAGCCGAAGATTCCGAACAGCAGTGCAGTTTTAAATCTCCATTTCGGACTGTGCTGTGAGTGCAAAATTCTTTGCCAGGAATAAACTCTTGCATAATCCAAGGCTTCTCCAAGCTGATTGGCAAACTCTTCACAAATGCTGCTGTTTCTTCAGGTGTATTGCAAGGTAGTTTTGTAAGATCTAAACGACGTACAGAGTCGTAGGGAAGGCTTTTGAGAATATACTTGCGAGTTTCTTGAGAAAAATCGAAATTCAACACTTGCTCTGGGTTGGTAATCTTAAATGATTTGGGAACCGATAAACCCAAAGCTCGTGCTTTCTCACTAAAAGCAAATTTATCATCTAGCATTTTCGTCACATCAGCATCAAAATGCAAGACTTCACAATAAGGTGATAGTGCTGGCTTGGCTAGAGAATCGTAGTAACTAGCAACTGGGCTGGTGACAGGAACATAAACATCGATATTTTCTCGCTTAACGATGTCTACTAAGGTTTGAATATATTCCTCGGGCTCGTCTTGTGGAGTAGGAGTGGTGTAAAAGCGAGACACAGCATTAGAAAATCGGTGTCCTGATAACCAATACTTATGGGTTTCTATGAGAACAACCCTGTGTCCCGCAGCACTAAAGAAACGTGCAAGCTGCAAGGCTTTCGTCATTTTACCACCGCTAATAAGGATATTTTTAGCGCCTGCAACTGTCGTTTCTTGGGTACTGAAAAGACGGCTTAAGAAACTCCAAATTAAAGAAATCAGAACGATCGCTACGTTAATAGGTAGCGCTAACAAGAGCAATGTTAAAGCGCCTAAGTTTTGGAACAGGGCAATAAAACGTGTTTTTACACAAAAGGGTGGTGTTGCTGGTACTGGTGAAGAAAAAGAAATCGATTGTGTCATAAAAGGTGTTGGTTAGGTGTTAGTTGTTAGTTGTTAGTTGCTAATTGTTTTAACCACTAACCACTAACCACTAACTAGATCCGTCTGATGATAGTTAACCCATCTCTTAATGGCAATAGAACTTGTTCAACACGCGGATCGTCAGCAACGGTACGATTAAAGTTGGCGATCGCTTCACCATTTGGAGTACGGTTTTCGGGAGAGAGATACACTTGACCTTGTAATAGGGTATTATCCACGCAGATAAATCCCCCAGGAACTAGCAAATCTTTTTCCAACAGGGTATGAAAGTACTTTACATACTCCTTCTTATCAGCGTCTACAAACACAAAGTCAAATTTCTGACCATCAGCTGCCAGTTTCTGCAAAATTTCTAATGCGCCACCCACTTCTACACGAATTTTCTCCCCATGGGGGGATGCTTGAAAAGCAGAGCGGGCAAATTCTGCCGTGTATTGGTCAATTTCACAAGCAACGAGTTCTCCATCAGAGGGTAGAGCTTCTGCCATTGCCAACGCAGAATAGCCAGTGAACATACCTATTTCCAGTATCTTCTTGGCTTTGGTCATGTACACAAACATTTTGAGAATTTGTCCTTCCACATGACCCGAGAGCATTTCCTGTTCGAGTTCCCGTACCGTAGTCCCTTCGTCAAAGCGCTGACCCCAAGCTTCACAAGCAGTTTTCTCTGCTAACGCGGCTAAAGCCGGAGATTCACTTGTGGTGCATTCTTCTAGGTAAGGGTCTAAACCAGCTGACAAGCGGTATGCTACATCGATCTCTGCTGCTAACTGACTGGATGTTTTTCCATCTAGGGTTAGCAAAACAGTTTCTAGCTGTTTTGCTAAAATTCCCAATGGTGTAACAGGTCGAGCAATTGGTTTTTCAGCAACTTGAGATTGAGACATTAAACTTCGCTCCCAACGAGTTTTGGCTTATAGGTAGCTGGATACATTTCTACACCCTCACCACCACGAGGATAGTTTTGGCACAGCTGTTTGTGTTCCGATATAGCAGCTGCTAGTTCCTCACGAGTTAAATCGTTCATAAAGAAGCAATTGCCAATGGGTTTTGGCATTGCTGCTCTTAACAGACCGTCTCGTGTCAGGATAATCGATTGAGTTGCACGCCACATGAGTTCTTCATCCATTAGGGGATGATCTAGAGCGAGACCGAGACGGCTCATCAAACCTAGAATGCGATCGCGTTCTTCGCTGGTAATATAACCTCGTTGTGCGGCTAATGTTGCTGATAAAGCCATGTCAATGTTGACTGCATGACCGTGGAATATGGGAATGCGAGGAGCCAATTCCAAAGTGGGACTCCAAGTGTGACCGTAAGCAATAACGCGATCGAGGTCTAACTCATGGAGGTTGGGAATTTCCAACTCCAACATAGTTTTGATAGCTTCATAAGTCGCTTTATGAGCTATATCCCTAATTTCTGGTTCAGCATGAACGTAACCAAAATGAGTGCGAAGTAATTCCTCACCATACTCATCTAACAAATCGAAGACCTCTTTGTTAGCAACCACAGCAATTTTCACAAGTTCCGCCATACCATTACGGACTTGTGCTGTGGGAAGAGTTTGCAGAAAGGAAAAATCCAGGAAAACTTTTTTAGAGGCGTGATAAGCCCCCAAGCGGTTTTTCAGCTTTTTGTGATTAACCGCTACCTTAATAGCCACACTTGCATCAATCAATCCGATGAGTGTTGTAGGAATGCGAATGTAGTTAGAACTTCGACGATAAGCCGAACAAGCAAAACCCGCTACATCTGTAATCAATCCACCACCAATTACCAGTACGGGTTCCTTACGAACCAAACCAAAATCAGCAAAAGCATCTACAATTGTCTCAAATGATTCAATAGTCTTGTTTGACTCAGCGATCGTAATAGGGAAAAGCGTGAGGTCAATGCCGTAATACTCGAAATATTCCTGTATTTGGCTGCTATATAGCCTGTTTACGTTAGTATCTACAACAGCTAAACAACGTCCAAATTCCTTATAGACTTCTGCCAACTCAGTATTTTTGATTGAGAAAACCCCATCAACGTAAACTAGGCTATACTCAATCTTTTCGTAAGCTTCTACATGAAAAGCGCTTTCAGTAGCTTCAAACTTTGTGTGTACGTTACTCATTCTTTTCGATCCTAAGTTGACAATATCTCCTAATTTAATTAGGAGACTATTCGCAAAATAATTCAAATCTGCATACTATCTAACCCCAGATATACCTTTGAATAAATCACCCAAAAGATATATCCAATACAACAGAAAAACCTATACGAACTCTAACTTCTTACCCAAATAGGGTTTCAATCTTACTTTTTTGAAGTTTGTCCTGAATCTGCCAAGCCTTCTTATTAGCCAAATCACTTGCATCAGGTTACTTGCTGCTATACGCATAGATTCCAATACAAGAATAGGGTAGAGAGTTGTCAATCCTTTTTTTTTAACTAATTTAATACGATTTACCCAAACCCGATATCCTGTTTTATCATAAATATTTAATACTTAATCTAAATTTTTGGAAAAATCGAAAAATAAATCAAATTTTTGGAAAAATCGAAAAATAAATCATACGGATTTTAGAAGTTGTATTTATTACCTTTTTTCTAATTCTCATAATTAAAATAAACTTGATTGTTTAGCAGATATAAATATTTTTGCTTATTGGTCTAATACAGTCATTAGACGAACTGGGGATAGGGTTACCCTATCCAGATTCCGCACCCTCAACTGACTCATAGGAGGAGCATCCCAAAGAGTGCTATTTGCGCTCAGAATAGAATTCACCGACGGCAGGCGCTATCTCAGGAGGGGAGACGCTACGCGAACAACGGGGGAAACCCCCTCCGGGTTTCCCACGCCCTAGCAACTGGTGAGTCCAGCCCTGATAGCGCAGCGTGCTTTACCGTTTTTTCCATCTCTCTCAGGATAGACTTATCGCCAATTCTCAATCCCCTATGGGGAACATACTACAGATTGATGAGAAAACGGTTCATTGTAGATATAAAGTTGAGTGTACTTTTTTAAAGTTATTTATGTTGAACTCAACTTTACCAAAAACTATTCAAGATATTCTAGAAAAACAGAATGAACCAAACGCTGTCTTTAGTAGTTTGCTAGCAGCACTTGGAGAAGAGTTAAAATGCGATCGCTGTTTTCTCTATCTGAGAAATCCAGAACTCAAACTAGGAAAAATTGCTCACTGCTGGCGGCGAAGCCCTGAAATTCCAAATCTCATACAGCCTGAGTGGGAACCAGAACCAGAGTCTTTACCAAAAGAAGATCCTCTCTTTGCCGCTGCTTTACGAAAAGACACCTCGGTTTACGTAGAAGATGTAGAAACAGCCAATCCAGAAGTCGTCAATCGTGAGTTTGAGCGAAAACATCTCGGACATCGGGCGCTGATACACTCTCACTTAGTCTGGAACAATCAACTCTGGGGAATCTTGCAGCCCTGCATATTTGGGAACAAAAGAGAATGGTCAACCTTCGATCGTACTGTTATCACCCAACTCGAACGGGAGTTACCACCTTTAGCAGCTGCTTACGTTCAAGCGACTTTTAACCAATATTGAAACCCGCATTTGCTTGGACGGTTTTCCCCCACTCTTATTGCCGTTATCTCACCTAGAGTTTCGCCACAATTTAAATATGCTCTTATTTAAAAAGGCGAACTATGTTTCCATTTTCTTTTTGGTATAACAACTCTTGCTATGGTGGGGAAACAGTTTCTCGCAAAGCCCGCCTTGAACGCAAACTGAAATTTCTAAAGACTATGCGAGATGATTTAGAAACTAAACTTGCTGGTCTGAATGCTGCTATTAGTAACGTAGAGCAGCAGATAACTCAGGAAGATGTGACTCAAGTGTAAAGATAGTTAGTAGTTAGTTGTTAGTGGTTAGTTGTATTTTTAACGACTAACCACTCACTACCAACGACTGACGAGTCAAAATTCAACACGCTGTGCAGTACCAAAGACGCTGAGCGTTTGATAGGTCTGTAATTGTCCCGTTGGAGTAGGAACTACAAAACCAGGTTTCTTGCTAAAAATGACTTCAGTTTGAATTGTGCTTGTTCTTGAGCCTTCCGCAAGAAAAACCATTGGTAGCAACAAGGTTAAGCTTTCAAAACCTTCATCTACCAAATTATTTTTCAGCATCACTGTGACAATCCGACCCAGTTTAGTATCTTCTACTTGGATTTCCGAACCGCTGAAATTAAGGTTTTGGTTATGAGTCGTGAAAGTGAAGAGAGGCTCTCCGGTAAAACTGCTAGTTGAATAAGTAACCTGTAAATCGTAACCTTGTAACTCAAAGAGATTTGGTTCTAAAGTTGATGGAGTTGTTTCTTGTGTAGTTATTATCATTTTTCCAGCTATAATTTTTCACAGCTTATCTTGTTCTTCCAGTATGGGGAACTTTATAAAAAATTTGTAGTACCCTCTCAGGTACTTTGTATGAGCAAAGCAGTCTGAAAAGGCTGTATTTTTATTTCTATTTGAAGAATAATTAACCCTCTTATGTCAGCGCGAGAGAATAATTGAAGCGAATAGAATTTGCTGCTATACCAACAAAGTAACTCCGGTTGTGGATTCGCGAATAAACCCACAGTACGAGAGCCTCAAAGAGAAAAAGTAAGCTCAATTCTCCCTTGTTATTAAAATAAAGACGCAAACACATTTTGATAGTTTTTTCCCTCTACATAAGCAGTATTGGGTGAGAAAGTAGTTACTATTGCTAGTACCTTAACGACAAATAGAAGGAAATTAGAGCTTCCCAGTGGAAATATTATTGACAATAATAGAAAGAAATATAATATTCGTTCAGATGGATATGTGGAATTTATCAGGTGGCGATTGTTTGTTCAGCTTAGCGGCTCATGATAGTTTTATCTCCTCCATATTGATTCGTCCCAATGTTCATCAGGCACTTACAGTTTCACGGGACAATACTTTAAAACTGTGGGATCTTAATAGCGGTCAATGTTTGCGTACTTTTGAGGGTCATAGAGACTGGGTCGTTTCCACTGTCATTCATCCCAATGGTCACCAAGCACTCTCTGCATCATGGGACAATACTTTGAAGCTATGGGATTTAGAGAGCGGGGAATGCTTGCACACTTTTTCTGGTCATGCGTTTACCTGCGTTACAGTAAAAGTTTTTGTGACTTTTACTATTAAATGTAGTATGGACAAATTATAGATAAAAAAAGACTTGTCTAGTTATATCCGATCGCAAGAAATGAGAAAAAGGCACGCAATAGGGTGGTGATGGGTTTGACCCTGCACTCTGTAACAGAGGCAATCAGTGTAAACTCTATTTTAATCTTGCTACGGATATAACTCTGGAGAACAAGAATGATTCTTCTCAATGCACCTCAAGTTTTAGCGATCGCTGGAGAGAATGCGGTTCCCATCTCACAATTACCAAAGGTGTGGCAAGACATTGCTACGGGAGAGCCTAGCTTTGGACTGACAAGCCGCCAGAGCTATGTTGAGATGGCGCAGTTGTTCCAGTACAAGTTAGAACAGGGTGATGTTGACCTGTTTGACGAACGCCCAGAACTGGCTCGTCTCAAGCCAGCATTTACTGAGATATTTGGACAGTTAGCAAAAGAAACACTAGAATTTTACGGACAAGACTTTAAGATTGAGCGATACCCCGATTTTTCAGAAGTCGTTCGTGAATTTGAGTCAAAAGGAACGGAGTGGGCGAACGAACTGAAGGTCGCTCGAATCGCACAAGAACTGTTTCAAGAATTTGGTTACGAACTTCCTGCAAGCTTTTACCAAGTTCACCTTGCGCCTATTTACAGAGATACTGTATTTGAAGAACGTGCTCTGAGATTCGATCCCCGCGATCGCGAACACAAACGTGGATGGGATGCCGTGTTGCATGCAGGAAAAGTCTTTGCAGTGCAAATGAAAATACAAAGCATCGCTTCCAAATACGGTTTTACCTATCAACATGGTTGCGGCTGCGAGTCTCACTTATCTTCTATTGACCAAGCACGGGGCGCATTTGAGTACGAATTGAATCCTGAAAAGCGCCAACGTTGGATTCGCAGTTTTATCTGGACAGCATGGTACGAATACGCCTTTTTCCCCATAGTACCCAACACCAGATACTTGGTTTAATTTGGCTAGACTGAGGAGCAAACGATACCTTAAGCCCGTGTTCCCTATATCTTAAGGTAGTCTAGCGCTAAAGCTCTCTCCTATATTAGGAGAGAGCTTTTTTTGCATTTCATTAATTGTGTGTCAGAGCCAATTTATTTCCTATAAAGTTTTGGCGGTGTGATAGCTCGTAATAGATCGGGAGAAGGTACAGCATCCTTAACATTTATCTTGCGAGGAATAACTTTTTCTTGAAAATAAAAGTCAGCAACTTGCTGTTGTTCAGCAATGATAGAAGGTGTGAGTGCTCTTAACCGACGAACGGCTCTACGTGTCACTGTTTCTAAAACTGATGGCTCAATTTTTACTTCAGAAGCAAGCGCTTTAGCCGCTTCCGCTGGGTTGTTATCAGCCCATTCTCCTATTTTGTTTGCTTCTTCTAAAAACGCTCGCACCAATTCGGGATTTTCCGAGACAAATTGACGTCTGGCAATATAAAATCCATTCAAGGTATTAATACCACTTGCATTTCTCAAATTCCGAATAGGAATACTTTTTTCCACAAGAGCTAAAAAGGGATCGCCAGCGACCCACACCTCAACCTTGTCTTGAATAAAAGCATCGCGGGCTTCCGAGGGAGTTAAACCAACGACTTGAACATCACTAATTTTTAAATTTGCCTCTTTCAATGCTTTTGCTAGTAAATAATGGGCATTCGATCCCCTCTGAAAGGCAACTTTTTTGCCTTTTAAATCTGACAATTTTTTAATCGGAGAATTCGCTCTTACCACAATACCCTGACCCAAACCTTTACTAGGTGTGCGTCCGGCAATATAAATAACTTCTGTGATACCCGCTGCTTGGGAAAATATTGGTGGTGTCTCTCCTACACTACCGATATCTACTTTACCTGCATTCATTGCTTCTATTAACTGCGGTCCTGCAGGAAATGGACCTACCCAATTCACCGTTACACCTAATGCCTTAAACCGTGGCTCGACAGCTTTTTTAGCTTTAACTATATCCCCAGAGGTTTGGTAAGCCAAATTAATGACTTTTGACTTAAATCCTCCTGGTTTTGTTTGTGCTTGAGTACTTTGGATTTGATTACCTGCCAAAGATGTAGATAGTGCAAAAAATCCTACCATCGTATATTGCACAATCCGCTTTAATGCCGTGCGACGTTGTGGAAGAAATGGTATTTTCATAACTTTTCAAACAGCCTCTTAGATGCTCAAAAAAATTTTCCCTGCCTTCGGTCCGGCAGAGTAACAGCCATAAATTTTGGTTTTTTTCACCAAGGTTATCAATAGATTAGAAGTCAAAATATCTTAAAATCGATTGATTTACCGTATTTTTAGTGATACCAAAAAATCTTTCCATAGTTTGATGTAAAATGCAAGTAGTTCACCAGACATGAATGCTACGAAAAGGAAAAGACCTCAACCCCAATTCCATCTTTATCTATACAGTTCAATTCTCTATGAATTTAAGAGGCGGGTAAGGATGCCTACCTCTTAACATAGATGCGAGAATTTAGTATACAAATCTTAATCTTTAGGCTATCAAGTTAAACGTTTCAGCAAAATCTGCACAGGTTGAGCAAAATTAATCAAGCTTTTGACAAGAAGTGAAGGCTACACTCAACGTGTTCCTGCACTAGAAATTGTGATTGGTTGTTTATGACATACTCTCAAAATCAACGATCTATCTTGACCCGTCGTTACTTTTTAGGTCTTGCAGGACTGACCGCAGGTGGAGCAGCCTTTGTTACAGGTTACCATGCTTTATTCAATCAGTCTGGAGTACGGGCAAAGAAATCCGGACAACATTTGCCCGAACCAGAATTGTTACGCGTGCAACGCCTCGAACCTGATTTTGTAGAAGCTGAGATTGTCGCTAGCCACGCGTCTGTTGTTTTAGCAGGAATCAGAGTACAACCTTAATAGTATAATCCACCCATTCCACTTACACACCTATCCCTTTCAAATACTTGCAAGGCAAGATGCAGAATCTGGCACTTGGCTACCTGAACCATTCCGGGCATGGCGCGATAATATTAACGTACCCGGTCACTCCAAAGTGCGAATCGCTGTACCGTTCCGCGATTTTACTGGCAAAACCGTGTTTCATTGCCATATTTCTGAACACGAAGACAGAGGAATGATGGGAATACTTGAGGTTGAGGCATAACCTTTCATCTATTGAAGGTCAATGTGAGTAGCTCACGAACCTTATCTGGGACCTACCTCAGTACTTCCATCTGGCAAAATAGTATACCAGCAAAAAATGTATTAATTTTCACTAACCTATTTACTTAGAAACATGGGCGTACTGAGATAACGTTCGCCAAAAGAAGGCTGTATCATCACGATCAAACGCCCTGCATTTTCCGGACGTTGAGCAACCTGTATTGCCGCACACAAAGCAGCACCAGAAGAAATACCAGACAACAAACCCTCCTCTGTTGCTAGTCTTCGCCCGAAAGCCATTGCTTGCTCGTCACTCACTTTAATCACTTCATCGATCAAATCTCTGCGGAGAACCTCTGGGATAAATCCTGCACCAATACCTTGAATTTTATGCGCTCCTGGTTCACCTCCAGATAAAACTGGGCTGTTCGCTGGTTCTACTGCGATCGCTTTAAAACTGGGCTTGCGTTCTTTAATAACTTCAGTAATTCCAGTAATTGTTCCGCCCGTACCAACACCTGCAATAATAAAATCCACTTCCCCATCTGTATCTGCCCAAATTTCCTCAGCTGTGGTTTGTTTGTGAATTTTGGGATTAGCAGGATTGCAAAACTGTTGCAACATAACAGCGCCTGGAGTGGTAGCAACAATTTCTTCTGCTTTGCGAATTGCTCCTCGCATGCCCTCAGTTCCCGGAGTCAATTCCAAAGAAGCACCATAAGCTTGTAACATAGCACGTCGCTCCTGGCTCATAGTTTCAGGCATTGTCAGAATCAAACGATAACCGCGTGCGGCTGCTACCATCGCCAGCCCAATCCCCGTATTACCAGATGTAGGCTCCACTAAAATATTTTTTCCGGGCTCAATCACCCCCCCTTCCTCTGCTGCTTTTACCATACTTGCAGCAATACGATCTTTTACGGAGGCGGCGGGATTCATCCCCTCTAGTTTCACCACAATTTGAGCCACACATCCTTCAGACTGAGGTATTTTATTTAACTGAACTAAAGGAGTTCGTCCAATGACTTCTGTAATATCACGAGCAATTCGCATTCATCTGCTCCTAAAAATAAATTGGGGACAAGGGAGATAACGGGGATGAGGGGGATGAGGGGGATGAGGAAGAACTACTAATAACTATTCCAAATTTCTAATCCACAATTTGCTCATCCAAAAGTGTCAAGCCCTAATTGTATTATCTGTACGGGTTTTATGATGGCTATTTATTAAGGTTTTAGCTGTAGCGAATGAGTGTATAGCAAAAAAACTTGAGTACACAAATGCTAGAACCTCTTTTTAGAAAAACTAGTACCCAACAACTAAAAGACTAGAACCCATAACCCCAAATAATCTTACAACTCTTATTGAGTAAACCTTCCACAGATTGAGTACAACTCTAATTAATTTAATTAACTTGAATCCAGTTGAGTAAAAGTACTCTGAAACAGCCCTCCTGATATAAAAGCTATAGGATTTACGCAGAGATTCCCCTCTACCCCCCTATATTCTAAAGCGAAAGCTAAGGAGATAGGGGGGGCTTCTTCAAACAGTTAACCATTAACTACTAACTGTTAACTGATATATGAAATCTAAATTTGTTCAATTCTTCACGGTTTGTTTTGTTACCTTTGTCGTACTTTCTCCAGCGCTAGTGGTGTTTAGCATAATTTGGGAACGACATACAGAACTCGTGCAAATACGAGCATTAAGCTGTGAAATCGATAAGAGTCGTGAAAACTCAGTTCAATTAGCACCCATGCAAAAAAGTAAAAACTCTTATCCCGATAAATCTCAAACACAATTATTTGATACTAAATTTACTAACCAATCCTTAATTTCTTTAGAAAAACATCAAATTGTTACAATATTACAATTTCTTTTTCTATTTTTTCCTATCTTTATAGGAGTGTTCGTTATCTTATACGATAAGTATCTTATTTATCGAACAGTTACCTTTCAGCAAAAAGTAGAAATGCTGGAAAGGATTTGGCAACAAAATATTGAGCAATAAAAAGTTATGTCAGAACCAATTTCAGAACCAATTTCCGAGCAGTCTTTAGAAGAACGTCATAAATTGTATTGCGAACTTATTGAGAAATTGCTCCGTTGTCCTAACGGTCAAGAACCAGAAATTTTAGAAGCTCATTTAGAATTAATCGATCCTGGTTTAATACAAACAATGTTACAGGTAGCCACTGGATTTGCACATCAAGGCAATCAAGATGGTGCAAAATTTCTCATCCATGTTACAAAAGAACTTTCCAAACAACTCGGACTCTATCCTGAAATTCCAAATACCAAAGAAGTAGGAAAGGAGTAACAAAGAACAATGCTCTTGACTGAAATTGACGCAGGGCTCATCGCGTTAGAATTTCTCATGGCTGAGTGGAATATCTCTGATGAGGACAGACAGTGGTTTGTCATTGTTAATTCTCGTCTTATCGGTCAGTCTTGGTATGTTGTGGAACTATCTGTAGCAGGGCTACCCGATCGCTGGTACATTCAAGTCTACGATACTGGAGTATGCGATCCAAACTATACCTTTATCTCTCCTATTCGTGGTTTGGAAGGGTATGATGACCTGAAAGATTTGCCCTATCTCGTCGCTGAGGTGTTGGTGTCGGAACGCAATATTCGGTGACGGCGACAAAATAATTCGTAATTCGTAATAAAAAGAATTCAAGTATGAATTACGATTGCTAAGGGAGCGCCCTCTTTTAGCAAATTGTCCTCAGAATAGAATTCTAAAACTACACAAACAAAGCCTCCCTACGTGGACTTGAGAGCGAGTCTGCGTAGGTGAGCTTAGTCTGTAAAGCCGCGATTTCAATCGCTGATTTTCTTTAAAATTCTTTCAATAATCTATTGAAAGATTATGTATTTTGTTAATTTTTAAACTATAGTTAAACTTGGTATTTTTCACTCTTATTAAAAATAAAAAATAAATTCTTAAATTTGTAATGATTTCAATACTTTTTCATGGAAATATAACAAACTTATGTTATATTAAGTAAAGTGATAATCCCTACAAATATCACCTTCTGTAATGATTAGTGAAGACATTCTAACCCAAGAATTTCTCCGGGTCGTCAATCACTATTACCCAAAAGTAGGGGAATTATTAGACGGTTGCTATGTGAAAGTTATCTCTACTTACTGGGGACGACCTCCCAAGCGCTTGCTATATTTGGGAATTTATTGCTCTGACAACATAATGCACCACGTGCAATCTCATAAGGAAATACTCCGAGAAATTGCAGAAAACATGGGGCTTGTTCAGGTAGTTTTCCTAAACGCAACGCGGCTGCTACGCGATCCAATGTCCAAGCTGAAAGACGCACATCCTCGCTTGTGGTTGGATTTGCACTGGGTTTCTACCTAGGAAGACAGTTAGGACGCTTGCAATGAAAACTGGACTTTTTTGTAACTACGAAAACCATCACCAAAACTCCCATCTTGCTATTAAAGAGCAAGTTACGCTGATACAATACGCTGAAAGTTTGGGTTTTCAAGAAGCCTGGATTTCAGAGCATCATTTCAGTGAATTCAATCTCAGCTCGTCAATTATGGTGTTGATAGCACACTTAGCAGGTGTGACTTCAACAATCAAGCTGGGTACGGCTGCGGTTTTATTACCGTTTCATAACCCAATCCGAGTGGCGGAAGACATTGCTACATTGGACAATCTGTGTAATGGAAGGCTCTTATTTGGAGTCGCCAAAGGGGGACCATTTCCAGATCAAAACAAGCATTTCGCCATACCTATGAGTGAATCTCGCCCCAAAATGCTTGAGGCGATGGCTTTGATTCATCAGCTTTTGTATGAAACGGATGTATCGTTCAAGGGACGGTACTATCAGTGCGATCGCATTACAGTTTACCCAAAACCATTGCAAAAAGAAGTTCCAGTTTATATCGCAAGCGGTGATGAAGATGCTATTGCTTTCGCAGCACAACATTCCTTTGCTTTGATGGGAGGACCCCCGTTTTCCCTTGAAAGATTGAAGAAAACAGTTAGCCAATATCGTACCTTAAATTTCGGTGGTACTGAGAACTTGATGCTAGCACGCTTTTTCTATGTCGCTAAGACTTATGATGAAGCCGTCAGTGAGGCTTTACCTTTCATTCGCAAATTCAGTATGAAAATGAAAGCCAACACTGCTCGAGTGATACAGAACAGCCCAAATCAAAACCTGAAGCCTTTCGATCGCACAAACATCTGCTTTGATGAGGACTACTTAATTGAAAACTCTATTATTGGAGACGTTAAGACTTGTCGCGATAAAATCAAAAGATTTCAGGATGAACTGAATTTAGGGACTTTAGCACTGAAACCTTCATCTTTTAATTTGCAAAAAAATCTAGAGAGTTTAACGCGCTACAACCAAGAAGTGCGGAACTACGTCTAGAGCTTAAACTTAAGGCACTTAAATAAACCTTAGCTATTAGCTAGAAGGGGTAAGTTATGATGAAGAGACCCTTCCTCCCCCCGGAAGATATGCCACCCACTGAAGCAACGCAAATAGATAGAATCCTGCGTTGGCAATTAGAACGCTCCACGGGTAGATGCTTCTTTGAAGCATGCGATCGCATCACGCGAGCATTACTCTATAGTTGTCAGTGGTATATTACCACAAACGATGGTATTTTGACCTTAGTTATCGATTGTCCTGATATAGTTACCTATTGGCATATAGTCAGCAATATTCCACAGATAGGAAATCGGCTAGAGAGGTTTGCTAGCAATGCAAAAATTACTGTCCATCCTCCCTTTGGCAAAGGCGCACCGATTGAAGTGAGTGTGAATGAGATATCAGCTTATAGAGATTGGCTTTAATCAGTAACCAACTACCAGTAACCAGTAACCAGTAATAATAGGTTACTGGTTTTGTTGTACTGACGTGAGATATATAGACAACATTACAAAAACTCAGCCGCTCATAGTCGATGGAATGCTATGATTAGGTGTTTGTCGTAGATACCATTAAAACTATAACTTCGGGTTGATTGAGGGTAGAATATGACCCAAGCTTTATCAAAAACAGTAACATTTGATGAATTTATCGAATGGTATCCAGAAAATTCAGACCACAAATACGAATTACATGATGGTGTAATTGTTGAAATGCCTAAACCGACAGGACCGCATTCGGAAGTTGCAGGGTTGCTCAACGGCGAGTTATTTATAGAAATTCGCCGCTCTTCACTACCTTACTTCATTCCCAAAGAATGTGTTATTAAACCAAGAGATAATAGTGGTTATGAACCCGATATTATTGTTTTAGATAAACAACAAGTTTCCAATCATGAATCTCGTTGGAAAAAAGAGTCTATCATTACACGAGGCGATTCGGTTCGACTAGTAGTTGAAGTGGTTTCAACTAACTGGGAAGATGATTACGCTTTGAAATTAGAGGAATATGAATTGTTTGGCATTTGCGAATACTGGATTGTGGATTACCTTGCTCTTGGTGGTAGGCGATTTATTGGCAATCCCAAGCAAAAAACTATTTCAGTTTACTCATTGGTTGAGGGTATTTATCAACTTAACCAGTTTAGAGGTGACGACCGCATCGTGTCTCCAACATTTCCTGGGCTGACTTTAACTGCAAGACAAGTTTTTGATGCAGGTAGTAGTATACCGTAAGTTTGGTCAGATTCCTGACTTATTGTTTCCAGGCTTTTGAAAATGAGAGATTTAAACTCAGTTATTCCACCAATAGAATCCTTAAGGAAGTCAGGAATCTAACTTTTCACAAATGATTTAAGGCTGCTTATTTGCAAGTTTACTTAATAACCAGCTATACCAATTATCCAATCCCGTACCAGTCAATGCGGAAACTTGAAAAATACGAATGTGAGGATTGACTTGTTGGGCGTACTCTATACACCGATGAACGTCAAACTGTACGTAAGGCAGTAAATCAATTTTAGTCAGAATCATAACCTCACTTGCACGAAAGATGTGAGGATATTTTATTGGTTTATCTTCTCCTTCTGTGACTGAGAGAATCACAGCTTTAGCATTTTCACCCAAATCAAATAAGGCGGGACAAACTAAATTACCTACATTCTCAATCATTACAACCGAATTTAACGGAGGATTGAGTTGTTGCAGTCCCCTTTCTACCATTGCTGCTTCTAGGTGACAGCCCGTTCCCGTATTAATTTGTACAACTTTACAACCCGTTGCTTGAATTTTCTTGGCGTCGTTAGCAGTTTCTTGATCGCCTTCAATAACGCTAACGGTTAACTGGTGCTTCAAATCATTGATAGTTCTGGTTAATAAAGTTGTTTTTCCCGAACCTGGAGAACTCATAAGATTTAAAGCCAGAATATTTCGACCTTTAAACCAACCTCGATTTTGTGCTGCTATCAGGTTATTTTTTGCTAAGATATTTTGCTCTAATGATATAGTGGTGCCGTGAGTGTTGGCATGAATGTGAGAAGCTTCTTTTAAACTATCGCGATCGTGAGAATGGGAGATAACTGTTCCATCCGGTAAAGTGTGAGTGTGAAAATGCGGATGAGTATTCCCATTACCAGTTATTGGCTGTACTTCTTCCGTTTCAGGATTAATCATTGTGACTTCAGCATCATCAGAACAACCGCAAGTGACACACATAAATAATTTAAAATAAAAAGTTCAAAATTAAATTTCTATCTCTTTGATTTTTAATTCTGTACCTGCTATTACATCTAAATGTGTGCTGCCACACTGACAATTTCCAAAAGGCTTTGCTAGAGGAATTTCTGAGCCGCATTGGCAACAACGTGCCAATCCCGCAGGTTCTACAATTTCTAACTTTGCACCTTCTAAAATAGTTCCTTGAGTACAAACATCAAAACAAAACCTCACAGCATCGGGCATAATGGCAGAAAGTTTGCCAATTTCTAGTAAAACTCGCTGCACTTTTTTCCCTTGAGCGTGTTCGGATACAATGGCGACAATGTTTTGAGTAATTCCTAACTCATGCATATAATTATTAACAATAAATTTAACCCCTGTCTTGCGGGTTTCGATTGTATAGCCACGAATTCTATTCGTTTAGGTTGGTAAAAAAGTTTTGGGCGAATGGAATTCACCACTACACAAACGAAGTCCCTCTGGGTATCTCCTTACGGAGACGCTTCGCGATGCGAAGCTATGCCCGCAAGGGCTATACGCTAGTTCCCTACGGCGGGAAACCCGCCTGCAGGACTAGACTCACCGCCTGCGCGGACTAACAAAGAATTCTTTATCAAAGATTATCAAGTTATTTCTAATGAGAAAGTTTGATGAACTACAAATATTAAAGTTTATAGAATTCCCAATACAGGAGGCGGAGCCTCCTTGAAGTTATTTCCAGGCTAAGCCTGGAAACGAGGATTTGCAACGGTAATAGGCATTGGGCATCGAGCATGGGGGATCGGTTCCCAGTACTTCTTCCTTGTCGTCCTTGTCCCCCTTGTCTCGTCCTCAATTCCGCCGCGTGTTTCCCGTGCTTGGAGTCTTTTGCTCTGAAGTTTCAACCTTGGGTTTTTGATATTTCCCTGGATACTTCTTCTGAAAATATTCTTCCATAACTTGCAAAACTATCGGAGCAGAAACACTACCACCACCTCCGCCAGAGTGTTCGGCAAATGCTAACACTACAATTTCTGGCTTATCAGCTGGAGCATATCCTCCAAACCAAGCGTGGTTGGCTTTCTCACGACCCTTCCATGCTTCCGCAGTACCGCTTTTACCAGCAGCGGGAGGAATTGTTTCGACTCTAAGAGCAGCACCAGTGCCTTCAGATACCACCTTCCGCAATCCATCACGGAGAACTTTGATTGTTGATGGTTTCATATTTAAAGAGGTGCGCCAGTTAGATGCTACCTCGTTATCTTTCAGCAAATGAGGCTTAACCCGGTATCCACCATTGGCTGGAACAGCAAACATCGCTGCAACTTGTAGTGGTGTCGTTTGTAAAGCACCTTGACCGATAGACATATTGATGCTGTCGCCTACCGTCCAAGGCATTTTCCAAACTCTTCGCTTCCATGCTTCGTCTGGAACGTTCCCTTTGGCTTCTTCGGATTCAAACTCAATACCTGTTTTCTCGCCAAATCCGTATTTGCGAGTCCATTCAATGAGAGTTCGACCGCCAACACCCCGACCAATTTGGTAGAAGAAAGTGTCGCTACTCCATGCTAAAGCACCTGCAAATCCCAGAGGACCGAATCCCTTGTGGTTCCACTCGCCGAAAGTCACCCCACCAACACTGAGAGAACCAAAAGTTTGTAGCACTGTGTTGGGAGAATATTTTCCTGACTCCAGCCCAGCTGTTGCAGTGACAACTTTAAAAGTACTCGCGGGTGGGTAAACGCTGCTGACTGCACGATTGAGCAAAGGAAAACCTTTACCTTGTACGCTTTCCCAATCTTTTTTAGAGAGTCTTTGCTTGGAGAAAATATTTGGATCGAAGCCGGGGTGAGATACCATTGCTAAAACACCCCCAGTATTTGGGTCAAGCGCCACAATAGCACCATTACGACCCTTTAACGCTTTTTCTGCTGCTAATTGTGCGTTAAGATCTAAAGTCAAATGAAGGTCATTGCCCGATTTGGCTTGTTTTTCTCCCAAGACACGTATCGATCGCCCTCTACTATCTACTTCTACTTGCTGACCGCCCCATTCACCTCGTAATGTTTTTTCATAAGCCTTTTCCACTCCCATTTGACCGATAACATCGCCGAGTCGGTAACCGTCTTTTTTCTTTTCTTCCAACTGTTCGGCTGTGAGTTCTCGTGTATAACCCAATACGTGAGCTAAGGCTTGACCGTAGGGATAATAACGGACTGCTTCCGTATGAACTTCCACACCCGGTAGTTCGTTTTCATACTCTTTTAAAGCAGTAATTTCTGCTTCGCTGAGGTCGCGAGCAATCCGCACCAGAGAAGAATTGGCACCCGCTTCTTCTAATTTATCGACAATTTCTTCTTCGGTCATATCGAGAATTTTTGACAAGCGCGGACTCACAACCGACCATGCTGGTTTTGTATGTGCCATTGGCCACAAGTATACAGAACGCGGATAGCGAGTTGTGGCTATAACTTTACCATTGCGATCGAAGATGTTCCCCCGTTCTGGTTGTTTGGGAATTATCCGCACCCGGTTTGACTCTGCTCTTTGCCGAAGTTTTGGACCTTCAAGAACTTGTAAGTATGCCAAGCGAGCGCCGATACCCGTAACTAATAATAAAGGTAGTAATATAAAAGATAAGGGCTGGTACGATCGCCCAACAGTACGTATATCTCTTTCTTTTGTTGGCTGAGAGGATTGCAACAAAGTCATAATAGTTAAAACATAACAATTGCAAGACTGGCGTTATCTGTATACAATGACGCTCATCCCAGATCCGAAAAAATTAACACTAAAGGACGATCGCTCAGCCCTGACTGGTCTTTTATTCCCAAATGCATTTGTAGAAAGCTTTTGTGCGAGGCTCAGCCTGGGAACGAGGGCGATCGCCGACGATCGCCCTTCAGGTGAAAAGCTGAACCACGGCTGGCTTAGTCACTTTCCCCATAGCATTGCGAGGTAATTCTTCAACTGACAGAATTCGAGTTGGTACTTTATAAACTGCCAATCTTTCTTTTGCCCAACTTCTAAAAGCTTCCAATGTTAACCGATCTGAGTGTTGCAAAACTAACGCTGCACAAACCCGTTCGCCCCATTCTGGATCTTTAACCCCAACAACTGCACACTCTTGAATATCTGGATGGGTTCGCAACACTTCCTCTATTTCCAGTGCAGAAACTTTATACCCTCCTGTTTTGATAATATCCACGCTCATCCGTCCTAAAATGCGGTAGTTACCGTTCTCAACTACGGCAAGATCTCCAGTTAAAAACCAGCCATCTTGGAAGGCTTTTGCTGTTGCTTCGGGGTTTTGCCAGTACTCCAAAAACACTCCAGGTCCTTTGACTTGGATCTCTCCTGGTGTCCCTGGTGGAACTAACACTCCACTTTCATCGACTAATCTGACTTCCACTTGCGGCAAAGGTGTTCCTACATATCCCGCATACCGTTGACCCTGTAAAGGGTTTGATAGCGCCATACCAATTTCAGTCATGCCATAACGCTCAAGCAGAAAGTGGTTGCCGATCGTTTTCCATTTTTCTAAAACTTGAACTGGTAACGCTGCTGAACCGGAAACCATCAAGCGCATTTTAGCACAGCCTTCTGACATCTTTTTTTGGCGCTCGCTAGAAGCTGCTTCCCAAGCAGCAATTAACTTGACATAAATGGTAGGAACTGCCATAAACAGGGTTAAGTCGCCCTGAGAAATTCGGTTCCACACGATGTCGGCATCAAATTTGCCCAGTATATGGCACTCCGCCCCAGCCCATAAAGCACAGGTTAGTACGTTAATAATCCCGTGAATGTGATGTAATGGGAGTACGTGCAAAATGCCATCGCTAGATGTCCATCCCCAAGCAACAATCAAGCTAGTCACTTGTGCTTGAATATTGTCATGAGTTGTCACCACACCTTTCGGTTTACCTGTTGTACCGCTCGTATAGAGAATTAATGCACGTCTGGAGATTTCTACTTGTGGGAGGCTACAGACATCAGACGATCGGATGTCTGACGTCAGAATAAATCGCAAATTTTGTGCTTCCGCAATGGGGCGCAATATACTCTCAAAATTTGAGTGAGCAACAATCATTGATGCTCCCGAATGTGTAATGACATACTCTAATTCCGGTCGCGGGTGGGAATTACACAGTGGTACAGCTATACCCCCCGCCCGCCAAATACCCCATTGAGTAGCTGCATACTGAAATCCAGGCGGAATTAGGAAGGCTACTCGCTGCTCCTGTAAATCTTCTGCATCTTGTAGCAGACTTGTTGCAATTTGACTGGAGGTGTGGAGCAAATCCCGGTACGTAAATGCTCCTTCAGTTGTCACGATCGCTATTTTCTCGTTATGTTCTTCAGCACGGGCTATCAATGGGAGATTCATGTTGTTTACCGATTGAGATGATTGACTGGAGGTTTAGGGGGACACCAAAAGAGATTCTTGCTAGACACCCCAAGGGATTCAAGAATTCCTCGCATCACAGAAGTGCAATACATCCAGTGACCTAAATCGTCATACATCCGATCGGGGTTAAACTCCAGGTTGTAATGTATCACATTGGGGAGGTCTGAAAACTCATGACTGGATTGAGGAGAAAGGAGCAACAGATGAAAAGACTTTCCCTGACATTGTTTTTCCAGCTTGTTTATGAGATCCATCACACCACCCCGATCGGCAAGACCCGTGCGAACGAAAAGCGCCTTATCGCAGTTTTGGAGCGTGTACCAAAATCTTTCGGAACGTGCTGTATACCGCTCGCGCATCCGTTCAAAGACAGGAGACAAATCTTGAAGGGGGTTGTCCGTGTCCTCAACTTCATGAGCAAAGGACAAACCCGTCCATTTACTGTGGTAGATTCTGTGTGCCTCTGGATTGTAATGTAGGAAGCGAGGGTTCCATATATCATAAAAACCGTTTTCGATGATATCCGCAATATCTGCAATATTGGTAGTGCGCGTGAGATCGAAGGGAAAAGCGGGACCATCGTACTCCATCTTGTATAACATCATCCGCACGGCACAGCGATCGCCCAACGGGATAATTGCGACACGGCTGATATCTGATAATTTGCATTTGTATTGGAAGGCTACAGCAGACTTGGGTGGTATTTTTACCCGGCTTTCCAACCCATAAGGACCTATCATCATGGTACGGAAGGGGATCTCGGGATGAAACGGATCTTCATAAACACCTCCTGATATGGCTTTCAATACGCTACGCACCTCTTGCCACATAGGATGGATGTTGTACTCGTGGTCTGATTCGTTAATCACCCAGAGACGTTGCTCGTTCTCTTGCACAATTCCCAATTGCTCGTTATGGAACAAAACTTGTGAGTTCGGCGTTGAAAAAAGATTGAAAGCAGCACTGTATTCCAGGTTAGCACCAGGGGGAATATTCACTGTAGTTTCAATCGTGCCATCCTCTTGCACGGCAAAGAAAGGGAGTATTCCTTGATAAACAAATTTCGTAATGTAGACACCAGGTATCAATCCTGCCTTACTTTGCAGTGTAGTTTGGAATTCCTGCCAATAGGGAGCGATGGTATAGCTGTAAGGTGATGAGTTGACAATCTGCAAACGCTTCTCTTCAATAGAGGCAAAAACTTGGAAGCCCCCATCGTCGAGGTAGATAGAGGCTTTGTTTGACTGCTGGAAACTTTTTTTTTCTTTTATCAACTCCTCTCGATCGATTTCAAATAAGCGCAAGTCAATCGCCTGATACATGAGACGGTGAGCGATCGTATTGGGATGAGATGGATCGAAAGACGTCCCCTCCTTCCATTTTCCTTGTCCGTCATCCAGGATTGCCAACCAATCCAGTACCGGAACGCCCCAATTGAGCATGCGGTTTTGCGTCCCCTTAAGTAGCGAGTGATGTTCTGGAGAATAGTTGTCATGGGGATAAACCCCTCCCAGAATTGGACGTGCGCCTATTTCCCGTGTCATTTTCACAAGCTGCTGCAAGCCACTTTCAAAGCGCCTTTGAACTGCGCGTCGTTCCTGGGGGGGACAATAAGCTAACCCTTCATTACCCAAAGATAGGGCAATAATAACCACATCTGGTTTTTCTGGCGTAACAACTGACGCAAAACGCTCGATTGTTCGGCTGACATTTGCCCCTACCTCCGATACATTCACAAGTTGGTGTCCGTATGTTTGTTGCAAAGCCTGTCCCAACAGCCAAGCCCAACCTTTCAACAACCAAGCTTTATGACCTCGTGCAACGGAACTCCCTATCACAACGATTTTTAGTCCTTCAGAGACTTCCTGTAAAGACATTTCAACAGTAGGTTCTTTAACATACCCAAAGGGGTAAGGCTGCAAATAACCAAATGCACCATCATCCACAACGATGCTGCTGTATCGATCGCCTCTATCAACAGGTACCCAACGGTTCCGTCCAAAAGCTTCCCATCTTGCGTTGCCTTGAGAATCAATATGTACATATTTATACTCAATTTTCTGGGAATTGCTTAACGCTCTTTCTGCAGTGCTTGGGGGATCGCCTGAGTTCAAAATAGACCCAAAATTGATTTCCGTATCTGTCCACCATAATGGATAGTGATCGGCAGTTGTCCGCAGGCGAACGCATTTTGTAACATCCCACAATCCCAATTCAGGAGTAGAACCAACCAGACCGATAGATTCGCCCGCTTGCGTGTGTGCAATAATCTGGAATTGATACATAAATTTTTGGCTAATTTAGAAATATACGATGCCTGACACCGAAGCGCTCAATCCTCATAGAGCTTAGGGGTAAGGGAAAAGAAATTTACTTTCACCTTGAAGTCATCCACAAGATTTAGGATAAAGGCTGATATTTAAGAACTGGTAATGGTGCCAACAATATACTGTCCTTAAATTGCGTTTTATATATTAAGAA
Organism: Tolypothrix bouteillei VB521301; assembly: GCF_000760695.4. Lineage (GTDB taxonomy): Bacteria > Cyanobacteriota > Cyanobacteriia > Cyanobacteriales > Nostocaceae > Scytonema > Scytonema bouteillei_A. The sequence continues at coordinate 7,580,119 of NZ_JHEG04000001.1, forward strand.
TTGTAAAATATCCTTACCCCTCGTTCCCAGGCTCAGCCTGGGAATGCCTTAGTAGAGGCTCCGCCTCCCCCAACATCTCTACCTCCAACAATCCCACCTGACCAATGTAATTCCGATAGCTAGAATATCGCCAATGAGCAGGTTCATCCACATAACCACGCTTAACAGGATTGTTATGAATATAACCCAACTTTTGTCTGAACATTTCCTCGTCTAAAATAGCTTGAGGATGAAAGCCTTCCTGCCAAAGTTGATATTCTTGGTCGTGCTTATATTTAAGTTTGTAGAATTCAAGCTGATTAAGGATATAATTATTATTATCTTTCTTAAGTAAATCAATAATAGAACGAGCCGTAAATGATTTAAAATTGCATATTTCTTTTGATAAACTTGCAGCAGATGCAATTAAATGAAGATGATTCTCCATAATGACGTAGGCATGAAGAGTTAATCGTTGACGCTGATGGAGAAATTTAAGAGAGTCTAAAATAATTTGTGCAATTTCTACTTGGCTGAATAAGGGTATCCAGTTAACTATGGTGCAGGTGAGAAAATGGGGTTGAGTTCCCAGTACTTGATAGCGGCTGCGTCCCATTATTTTACTTTATGTATGTAGTGAGGTGGTGAGGCGGAGCCTCTAGGAAGGCATTCCCAGGCTCAGCCACCGGATCGAGGAATGTAAGGAACAATTATCAACTAAATGACTTATGCGATCGCGTATGGTAGTGTTTGCGATTTTTGTATTTGTTGAATAACAACAATCGCTGTTCCTATTACCACAATCAATAAAAGCATTCCTCCTGCTCCATGCACAAGCCCTACTGCATACGAGGTTTTTGCTATAGCAGCACACTTGGTAGCACAAACCTGTTGAAAGTGACTTATCAATAAAGTATTTCCTAATTCCAGTATTTTATCAGTGATGATAGGAGCTACTGTAAAAAAGAACTGTCCCATAAGATAAAAAACCTGCTATTTTTTCTTTTATTACTTTAGCTTTTTGTATCATTAGGAATAGACAATACATACAATCTTTAAATTCAAATATCTTACCTAAGTAAATTTTGAAAATCACTTATAGCTTATTAGATATAAATCGGCTTTTACTGAATGAGTTTAATGTCGCTTTAATAAGGTTTGCGATCGCAATCTGAGATTAAGAAATTACGTAGATGATACAGCGCTTGTTCTGAGTTTTATGTTGAAAGCTTTTTGATTCTTTAAGTGTGTTTGCTTTCGTAAAATTTAGTTATGAGGAGCGGAGGCGGAGCCTCCCTTGAGGCATTCCCAGGCTGAGCCTGGGAACGAGGTAGCGATCGCTGTCAACGGCGAATCAGAGCAAGCTGTGGTAGCGGAAGGGTGACAGTAAAGGTAGTTCCTACACCAAGTTCGCTCTCGACAGCAATTGTCCCTCCGTATAAATCAACACACTTTTTTACGATCGCCAGCCCCAATCCAGTACCGGGAATATTTTTAACATTTGCAGCACGATGGAATAAGCTAAAAAGCGTTTCTTTGTCTTCTAAAGGAATGCCTATGCCACGATCTTGTATTTTGAAGATAGCTTCGTTGTCTGCACACTGTAATATAAAGTGAATTGTGCTGTCTGTTGGTGAATACTTGATGGCATTGGAAAGCAAGTTGCTCAAGATGTGGCGGATTAAAATTTCATCAACGCAAGCCTCACAGCAATTTCCATAAGTTACAAAAGAGATCGCATGCTTGCTATTCATACTTAAAAGAATTTCTTCTGCTAAATCCCTACACAATTCTGTTAAATCCAGAATTTCGGGACTTGCTTTAAATCTTCCCAAATCTGCACGACCAATGACCAACACATCATCTAACAATTGAGTCATTGTTTTAACTGTTTGTTTAATTTGCTGAAAAAATTGCTTTTTTCTATCTTTAGAGAGTTGCTCGCCATAAATTTCAATCATTTGTGCTGATGATAAAATAACTTGTAGGGGAGAGCGAAACTCGTGGGATACCATTGAAACAAAGCGAGATTTTAGTTCATTAAGTTCTCTTTCTTTTTGTAAAGAAGAACGAATTTCTGTCTCCAAACATCTTCTTTGTTCAACCTCCATAAGGAGTTTTTTGTTAGCAGCAGACAATTGCTTTGAGAGAAGACGCGATCGCAACAAAACTTCAATTCTAGAAAGCAATTCTAATTTTTGTATTGGTGTAACAATTAACTCATCAACACTTTGCCAGAGGTAACGAGTCCTCATACCCACACTTTGCCGTGAAGTCACTAAGAGAAATGGCAGTAAGACTGGCGATTCCGCATTTTTTCTCTCTTGTATTTGCCGATCGATACTTTCAAGTGTTACTCCACATAAGATACACAAATCAAAAGACTGCTCCCATAGAGCAGATGTTTTCCCTTGGCTTGTGTCAACATCAGGTACTATGACTTCATACCTTGTTTTCAGCGAATGAGCCAATAAACGGCGATTTTCCTTGTTTTCGAGCAAGAGCAAAATCCGTCTCACAGTTCTTCTCCTAGAAAACTGCGGATTATTTCTATCAATCCTTGAAACATACTAACTTGTATTACCCCAATGCCTGTACTAAGATAATGCGATCGCGATGAATCAACTTTCTGTGCTTGTCATTCTAGCAGCAGTGTCAACAATAGAAACTCTAGTTTATGGATGAAATTTTGATTTTTACTTTATTGCGAATCATTACCTATCCATTCTGGTGTCCTGCTAAAAATTCGTCGCACACTATGAAGGGGTTTGCTAACTTGGACTCCATAACGAGTGATTTCAATTTCCCGCAAAGTTTTTTCAAAATCTGATAACCGTTTCTTAAGCACCCCAATTGCCTTTCGCATTTGACCTTGAACTTCTATGTAACGCAAGAACACGATGTTATCAGTTAAGTGGCTAATACCCCATTCAGAGGTATGAAATTCTCCTGTTATATGCTCCGTTTCATTAATTAGCAGCACTGTGACACCCATGTTCTGCAAATACTTACATAGAGCATGAAGATGCCTGACTAAATTTTCCCCTTGTAAAGAGAGCCTGTAGCCTGCAATACTATCAAGCATAACTATTTTGGCCTGTTTCACTTCTACCTCATGCCGCACCAAACGCGCAAATTCATCGGGTGCTAATCGCAACAGTTGTACTTCTACAATTGACAATGTCTCTTTCTGTTGCATGTCATATAAGGGGATGTTTACAGACTCAGAACGATGTAGCAAAGAATTTTCTGCTTCCTCAAAAGTATAAATAACCGCTCGTTCGCCCCTTAGAGCAGCTTCTTTCATAAACTGCAAACCTAAAGTGGTTTTTCCAACACCCGTTGCTCCCGTTATGAGCGTGACCGTACCTCTTTCCAACCCTCCATGCAGCATTTCATCAAGTTCTGAAATACCAGAAGAAATCGTTTGAGCAACAAACTCCTGCTTGTAAACTTCCGGTTGTAAACGCGGAAAAACTTCCATACCGGTCTTCGTCAACCGCATGGAGTGAAAACTGTGCTGAAAGTCCGAACCTCGAAACTTAGCCACACAAAGACTTCTGTCTAACTGAGAGTGGTTGAGGTGGATAACGCCATCACTGATAAATTGCAAGTCATCATCAGGAGTGCGCTCAGTTCCTTCTGAGGAGAACATCACAGTTGCACCTTGTGATAAAAGAAAGCGGATAAACGATAACACTTGCTTGCGAAATAGAAAAGCATCGCTAGATAGGTAGCGGAACTGAGTGATAGCATCAAGAAAAACTCGTTGAGGTTTTTTAGTTTCTACTGCTTCAACGATTCTTTTTGTGGTGGGTTCTCGTTCAACTTCAGCAGGAGAAAATATATCGTAGGTTTGTACTTGGGTAAAAAATTCAGTATTTGGGCTAAGGTCGAGAAAGGTAATCGGTTCAGCATCTATATTTAACGATTTGGCATTGTCACGAATTTGCTCGGCTGATTCCCCCAACGTAATGTACAAACAGCTTTCCCCTTGTGCAACTCCAACCGCTAGAAAATGCAATCCCAGGGTAGTTTTGCCTGTACCAGGCCCACCCCGTATGAGATAAGCTCGGTTTGCAAGTAGACCGCCATACAAAACTTCGTCCAGACCTGAAACTCCAGTAGACAGGCGTTGCTTAACCATTTGGTGGGTTATGAGGATTAAAAATTAAAATATTATTAATATTTTGAATTAATTAATAGAAATTAGTGAATTTATTAAGTTTCTTTACAGTAATGTATAGTCTTGTTAAGTAAGACAAAACTCTGCTGTTGAAGCTATCTCAGGAAATTTATCAAAATACTTGCCAGGAGGAGCATTTAACAAAGAAAGGCAGAGGCCTCTCCTTTTTCCACCTCTTAATGACTCCTTTTATGTATATAATTATACTTTTGTAAATGAGAATCTCTTACTTACGTATTCTTCATGAAATCTTATAAAACACTAAAACTGAGATCGCATAATATCTTATTTTATACAAAAGAAATCAAATCGTATGTTTGGGGACTTAAACAAGCTTTGGGTAAATTAGAAGAACTTTCTTTGTGAGATGCAAAATTTCAGCATAGCTGCCTTACTGACAGGCTGTTAAAAAGAACATAAACTTATGCTACCTCAATCCCCATCTTTAGCTTCCAAAGTTGATATTCTTATTGTTGACGATGAACCAACCAACTTACGAGTTTTATCTACAATTGTGCGATCGTATGGGTATCAAGTTAGACAAGCTATTAGCGGTATGGTTGCCCTGAGAGCAGTAGGCATACAGCGACCGGATCTGATTCTTCTTGATATTATGATGCCAGAAATGGATGGGTATCAGGTTTGCGAGCAGTTGAAATTAAATGCCGAGACTAGTGATATTCCCGTCATTTTTCTAAGTTCCTTAGTATCGGGAATGGATAAGGCAAAAGCATTTCAATTGGGAGGAGCAGACTATATCACCAAACCATTTCAAGTCGAAGAAGTTTTAGCAAGAATAGATTATCAACTAACACTTCGGACTCTACAAGTTCAGCTTCAGCAGAAAAACGAGCAACTCAGAGAGCAAAATGACCAACTCAGACAAGAAATAAAAATTCGCGAGCAAACGGAAGTAGAACTCCGATGTTCGCAAGCACAATTACAAGCCAGAACTCAGCAACTCCAGCAAGCTTTAGATGAACTGAAGTTAGCTCAAACAAAGCTTGTCCAAAGTGAAAAAATGTCTAGCTTGGGGCAAATAGCTGCAGGGATAGCTCACGAAATCAACAATCCTATCAGTTTTATCTATGGCAATCTAGATTACGCTTCTGAGTATACGGAAGTGCTAATAAATATTATCAAATTATACAGTAAGTATTATCCTCAGCCACATCCAGAAATTTTAAAGACAATACAAGTTTGCGAACTCGATTTTGTGCTTAAAGATTTTCCCAAGGTACTTGAGTCGATGCAAGTAGGAGCAGAAAGAATTCGAGATATTGTCTTGTCAATGCGTTATTTTTCAGGTTATGACCAGGCTTATACTCAGCAAGGCGATCTTCACAAATGTTTAGATAGTACACTCGTCATCCTACAAAGCCGTCTCAAAGAACAACCCAACCGAGTCGCAATTGAAGTGAAGAAAGAATATGGCAAAATTCCTCCAGCCAATTGTTACCCAGGACAATTAAATCAGGTTTTTATGAATCTTTTCAGCAATGCGATTGATGCTATAGAAGAGAAGTCAAGAATTTGGGAAGAACCTTTTCAGCCTGCCATAAAAATTTGTACCCAGTTAAGCAATTCTTATCAAGAATCTCAAGACAGAGATAAAAAATGGGTTGAAATTCGGATTGCTGATAATGGAATCGGTATTGCACCTCACATTCAAAGTTCCATATTCGATCCCTTTTTTACCACAAAGCCTGTAGGAAAAGGAACAGGGCTGGGATTATCTATCAGTTACTCTATAATCGTAGAGCAACATGGCGGTCAATTGCAGTGTAACTCGCAAATAGGACAAGGAACAGAAATAGTCATACGCCTTCCTGTAGAAGTCCCGCAAGCAGTAAAATCTGGGTATCATTAACTAGATATGATGCCGCAAAGAGGATCTCACCGTTGCCGTTGGAAGGTGTTGAGAGGAATTGCGAGTGCTTCCTAGAATTCTGCCATAGGTGTTATTTTCTATGTTCCCGATTTCTGCCCGTTGGATTCAAGATTTTGAAAAGCATTTATACCGTCGCCAACACTTTATTCTTTACGGTAACATTCACGATCAATTTCTCTGGCAGGGTAGTTATCAGAACATGGAGGTCTTCCTCAATAACTATTTCCTCAAGCAGGGCTTCGATCTGATTGTTCGTTACGATCCGATAGATGGTCTGACTTTTCCTCAACCAGAGATGCGCCCCATATTTGAGGAATTGGCGCGACAACGACTCGCAGAACAACAACTCGAACGCTTGGGACAGTCCGCCACTCCAAGTGCGATCGCAGATCCCATGCAGCCCCCATCTCGTGCTAATCCTGGAACGGTGGTACAACAACGGCTGACTAGCAGTTACCTGTCACCAGAAATTACTTTTAGTCATTTGCGGGCAGTTCTATCTCAACCAAAAACCTCAGTCGTGGCGATCGCGGATTTAGGGGATATGCTCACTACCGATCCAGAACGCCACTCAGCAGACGAACGCCATCTTTTGATGTTGCTCAAAAAATGCACGTTGGAAGCATCGGTCATTGCTGAAGGTAATCTCACTGGCTATCGCAACACTCTCATTCTCCTAGCCAGTGACCTCAGACGAGTACCACCTTGGTTCTATACTGGCAATCCTTTTGTAGCTTTAGTTCAAGTGACCCGTCCCAATAAAGAAGAACGCCAGCAGTTTATCTTGCGCTTTGGACAACAGGGATTTTACGGCGGACATCTGTTAAATGCTCAACGTCCCAGTTTGCAACAACCTTCAGACCTAGAACTTGCTGCAGAGGAATTTGCTGCCTTAACTGAAGATTATCAAACGATGGATCTAGAAGCTATCCGTCACACCTCTTGGCGAGAACGTATACCACTCAATGCCAAAACCGTGTTGCGCCTGGTAGACTTTTATAAATTTGGACAACGCGATGAACCATTTGAGCAAATCAGTGCTGATAAAATTGCTTATGCCAGAGAAGAACTGTGCAAATTTGTGATCGGTCAACCCCGTGCGGTAGAAGCTGTTACCAATCTCCTAACTAGCGCAAAAGTAGGCATCAGTTTGAGTAATGTCAGCGGTCGCAATAACAAACCAAAAGGAATTTTCTTTTTTGTGGGTCCTACAGGTGTGGGTAAAACTGAGTTAGCCAAATCACTAACACGGCTGATTTTTGGAGATGAGCAAGCATTCGCCCGCTTTGATATGAGCGAGTACAAAGAAGAACACGCAGCAGAGAAGTTAACAGGCGCACCTCCTGGTTTCATAGGTCATGAAGAAGGAGGACAACTGACCAACCGGATTTTACAGCGTCCTTACAGCATTTTGCTGTTTGATGAAATCGAAAAAGCTCATCCCAGAGTTTTAGATAAATTTCTCCAAATTCTAGAAGATGGTCGCCTTACAGATGACAAAGGACAGACAGTTTATTTCAATCAAACTGTAATTATATTTACTAGTAATATTGGCGCTTCTGACCTAACAGACCCACACACCGGAACGATTATTCGTAACGGTATCATGACTGAGGTACAACGCCAAGGTGTCGATTCCTTCACCTATGCTCAGGTAGAAGCTCATTTTCGTGCTGAAGTTCATTGGCACTTTACCAGTCGCATTGGTCGTGCTGAATTGTTGAACCGTTTGGGCGACAGTATCGTCGTGTTTGATTTGCTACGTCCGGAGTTTGTTTGGCAAATTGGGCAGAAGTTTCTCCGGCTGCTAGCAGAATCTGCTTGGGATAAATATCAGTTGCAGGTACTGTTTCAACCGATAGTCTTAGAAGTATTGAACGTGTATATGCAACAAGATGACAATTTGCTATTTGGCGGACGGCGAATTAAAACCTTACTGGAAACTTTGGTTGAGCGTCCGCTTAATCGCTGGATCTTTGAGAATTACTCCGATTTAAATTCCTTGGCAGGAAAACGGTTAATTGTGAGCCTGGAACACAACGGTGCGTTATCGGTGATGGAAGCAGTTTTCACGGTCTAGAACCGCGATAAGCCATAGCTCTCTCACCTCTTATCTGGTGCGTACTCTGCGTCTCGCGGTTAAATAGAGTACTCGCTCGCTGCTTGCTGGGCACAAAATCCACCGTGTCCAGATCCCCGAGTGCTTTGAGAAGTCGGGGATCTAAACTTCTTACGAATGATTTAGGATTGCTATATAAAATCTACCTTTTTGCAGTTTTTGAAAAATTAAACTTAAACTAATAAACTACATTTTGCGTGCTAATTTTATGTATTTTGGTAGAAGATGTGATGTGATGTAAATCAGCCCAAAGCATAAACCATATTTCAATAGAAATTGTTAGATTAAATTCAAAGGTTTTACCAATTTGAAAAAAGAATGCAACGCACAGATTTTGTAAGAGTGCAACGTAAAGCACCCTTACGCAATAATGTTGTGCAAATGTAACTGTAAAAATTAATTCTCCAAACTTTTAAGCAGTTCTTATAACTGGTAAAAACCTTAGAAGAGAAAACACAAATCTGAAAAATCAAAGCATTCAATTCTGAAAATTTCTCTTCCCTAACCTCCAACTCCTAACCCCCACTCTCTATTTTTAAGATAACTATGCAGTTCCAAACTCGACCTATTAGTGTTATACCTCGTGTCGGTGGTGTTCGCCCCAGTCATGTCCCCAAAAGGAGCAATACCCGTAGCGAATCTCGTTTACGTAACCAACAACCGCCTAGATATACTCTTAGTGAATCGAGTTCTACAGTTTCAGCAAATGCATCTTTGAAAGATGTGGGTGGGCTTAAGGAAGTTCTTCAAGAACTGAAAGAATTGATTGCCATCCCTTTAAAACGTCCCGATCTCCTTGCTCAAATTGGTTTAGAACCCACACGGGGCGTTTTGTTAGTTGGACCACCTGGGACTGGTAAAACTTTAACAGCCCGCGCCTTGGCGAAAGAATTAGGAGTTAACTGCATTGCTGTAGTCGGACCAGAAGTTATCGGTAAATATTACGGTGAAGCAGAACAAAGACTGCGGGGTATTTTTGAACAAGCTGCTAAGAAGGCTCCTTGCATAGTCTTTATTGATGAAATTGACAGCCTTGCTCCAGACCGCAGCAAGGTAGAAGGGGAAGTAGAAAAACGTCTGGTTGCACAGCTTTTGAGCCTCATGGATGGCTTTGCTCAAACAAAAGGCGTCATTGTGTTGGCTGCTACTAATCGCCCCAATCACCTCGATCCAGCCTTGCGCCGTCCTGGAAGATTTGACCGGGAAGTGCTGTTTCGCGTGCCAAACCAACAAGGGCGTTTGGAAATCTTACAGATATTAACTCGCTCAATGCCTCTAGATGAGACAGTAGATTTAGAGACGATCGCAGATCTAACTGTGGGATTTGTGGGTGCAGACTTGAAAGCTATCTGTCAGAAAGCTGCTTACAGTGCTTTACGCCGTCAAGTTCCTTCAATAGCAGACCCAATTCCCGAACAGTTGACCGTACATCAGTCAGATTTTTTACAAGCATTCCAAGAAATTAAACCTGCTGTTTTACGTGCGGTTGAAGTTGAATCCCCGAATGTCACTTGGGAAGCCATTGGGGGGTTGGAGGAAATTAAACAAACCTTGAGGGAGTCTGTAGAAGGTGCATTGTTACATCCAGAACTTTATCTGCAAACAAAAGCCCGACCCCCCAAAGGGATTTTATTATGGGGACCGCCAGGAACAGGTAAAACCATGTTGGCTAAAGCTGTTGCTTCCCAAGCCAGAGCTAATTTTATCTGTGTCAATGGGCCAGAATTATTGAGTAAGTGGGTAGGTGCTAGCGAACAAGCAGTGCGAGAACTGTTTGCCAAAGCAAGACAAGCCGCTCCCTGTGTTGTCTTTATTGATGAAATTGATACTTTAGCACCAACAAGAGGGCGTTATAACGGTGATTCAGGAGTGAGCGATCGCGTTGTTGGACAATTGCTAACAGAGTTAGACGGTTTACAGGCAAGTTCTACCATTCTGGTGATTGCTGCTACCAATCGTCCCGATGCTTTAGATCCCGCTTTGTTAAGGGCTGGACGGTTAGATTTACAGTTAAAAGTAGATTTACCCAATTTGGAGAGTCGTTGGGCAATTTTGCAAGTTTACAATCAAGAACGTCCCTTGCAAAATGTAAATTTAGCTTACTGGGCGGCAGTCACTGAGGGTTGGAACGGGGCAGATTTGGCATTGCTCGGCGATCGCGCTGCTGTGGAAGCCATCCGTCGCTATCGTTCTCAAGGAATGATGGCTCCAGGGGCAATTCAAATCACAAATGAAGATTTTAATTACGCTCACCAAGTTTTGAGCCAACAGCGTCGAGTATAAAAACATACCTTTTATTCAGAACGTACCACACGAAACCCAAGACTGGAATAGCGGAAACTGGCATCATAACAAAAACGATAGACGCAGCGGCAATCATCTGCCAAGCTGTACCAGGAACCGCCTCTCACTGAATGCTTCGTTGGGTGTCCGCCTTGTACCCAAGCACTACCATCAGTGGGCGCTCCATTATAGTTTTCATGCCAGTGGTCTTGGCACCACTCCCAGACTAAGCCGTGCATATCCTGTAAACCCCAGGCATTTGGTTTCTTTTGTCCGACAAGTTGGGTTTGCTGGCGGGAGTTCCAGGTGTACCAGGCGTAGTCCCGTAATGGTTGTTTGCTATTGCCGAAACTGTAAAGCGTTTGCGTACCAGCACGACAAGCATATTCCCATTCAGCTTCCGTGGGGAGGCGATAGGATTTATTTGTGAGTTCTCCAAGGCGATCGCAAAATTCTTGTGCCTGCCACCATGATATGCTTTCCACCGGACGCAGCAGGCTACTGAAATGAGAAGGATTAGTCTGCATGACTGCCTGCCATTGCTCCTGGGTAATCGGAGTTTTGCTCATGTAAAAGGCAGGTACATTCACCCGATGCTGGGGCATTTCTGGACGCAACCACTTGATGACTTCTGAGCGTTTAAACCAAGTTTCCAGTTTTAAAACCTGCTCGATGTCTTCCGTTGCAGTTCCCATGAAAAAACTGCCGCCAGGAATGGCGATCGTATCCAGCATAGAACCACCAGGAAGACGTTCTTGGTAGTTAGAGTTTCGGTTGGCTTGGATGATAGCTTGTTTCTGCTCTTGAGTTGCTGGAGTCAACTGCTGGTATGGCTCTTTTGCTTGCATTTGAATATTTGCCACCGGAATTGTAGCGCATCCAGTCGCACCGGCTTCTGTAGGGATAATTTTACGAAAGCTAGGGGAAAGAGGCAACAGAACTGTAACTCTACCTAAATCTGCAGTTGGATCGAGACTTGCAAGCACTTGAGTTGCCGTCCAACGTTGTGTATAATCTTTAACCAAACAACCTTTGACGATCGTCGCAAAGGGAGTTGGGAGTTCTGGAAGTGCTGGTTCTTCGTGTATGATTCGCTGCATCAACTCACCAGAGTTGTTGCTGGCAAAGGGATGTACACCTGTCAGTATTTCGGCGATGACGGTTCCCAGAGACCACAAATCCCACGCAAAAGAAATCTTGCCTTTGTATGATTCTGGAGGTGCATAAGCGATAGTACCCACCTGATTGGTAGGAGAGGTATCGCTGCCATTGCGATTTTCTAAGAGTCGGGAAATACCGAAATCTGTCAACTTCCACTGTCCATCGACTTGCATGATGTTAGCAGGTTTTAGGTCGCGATGAACGATGCCTTTGTTATGTAAATACTGCAACGATCCTGCTAAATTTTTGACAATTGCTTTAACTTCTGAAAGCGGTAAACTACCCTGTTGTAACCGCTTTGTTAATGAATTTTGGGCTAATTCCATCACTAAACCAAGACACTCAATTCCTTTGAGCCATCCTTGTTCGGGGCTGAATCCCTCCAAAAGTCCGGGATGTTTTAGGGAAATAGCAGTTTGTAACTCGGCAATCTGACGTTGCTGCTCGCCCTCATTTGAGAAAATTTTAATGGCAACTTCCCGAATAACGCGATCGGCAATGACTTCATCTGCTAAAAATACAGCCCCAAATGCTCCCGCACCCAACAGCTTTTTCAGGCGATACTTGGGAGTAAACCACTCATCTTCAAACATTTGCCACAACTGATTGGGATGCATGGTTTACTTCCTTTCAAGTAAGTCGGTATAAATTATGTTAAATGGCTGAGGTTGTTCTTTGTCATTAGTTGAGTGTAAATTTTACACCTATTGTTACATTTATTAATATATTGCTTGTATTTCTGCCGATCGAATCGAGTAGGGCTTTTGCTTATACTCACCTGTACTTAGGCAGTGTAGGTACCTCACTTTGCCCTAAATTGGTTGTATTGCTGCTACCATTATCAGTATCAGGAGTTGTCCCCCATACATAATTTTTGATAGCTGCTACGTATGCCACGCGTTGCTGTCGCTGTTCGAGCCAGACTTCGTCGAGGTGCGATCGCGTCTCTAAAAGAAAGTTTGCAACCATCTGTCGCCGTTCTAGCACTTCTTGTTGACGTTGCGATCGCGCAGCATTCCATTGTTCTCTGAGAGACATAGGTCTGTATTGTAATGTATGAGTCACCAAGTACAATACATTATTATCTCAAATATTTGAGAGTATGAAACGTATCTCGGCTCAATCTCTACAATACTGAGTCAAAAATCTGTTGAGCGGTTAAGTTTAACTGCGGAAACGCAGGCGATACGATCCGGTCTGTTCCTTTAAATGGTGTCATTTCATATTCCCCGTCAATTAATTCGCACACAAAAATAGTAGGGACTTTGGGATTGCCGATAAATTTACGTCCGCCTAATGCAGCATAGTCCACAATCCAGTATTCTGGAATCCCCATACCTTCATAGTCACGAAGTTTATCGTAGTAGTCATCTTGCCAATTGCTACTAACTACTTCAACTATTAGTTTGACTGAAGTCGCGTTTTGAATAATTGATTCAGTTTCCCAACGTGTCTCAGTATCGATAGTTTCTTGATTCAAAATAATGATGTCCGGTTCGTACCCAGACTTATCGCGCTGAGGTTTAATAATAGATTCTCTAGGGATAAACCAAATATCAGTTTTCCCAATCTCACTAATGGTTGTCAATAACTTTCCAACAAGCGAACCCGTTAATTTTGAATGCTTCCCTTTAGGCTTAGGCATCTCGACAATTACACCATCATGCAATTCGTAACGTAATACTGAGTTTTCAGGATACCATTCGATAAACTCATCAAAAGTGTATATTTTTGGTTCGGTTTGTGCTTGTGTTTGGGTTTGAGTCATGGCGAAGTCTCAAAAAGTTGGAGGGAGAAGAGTTTTACCAGAAGAAAAGCAGAGGGCGCGAGGCTTGTGCCAGAAAGACAGCAAATTTTTTTTATTTTATTGTGCTACTCCTTCCCCTTACTAAATACTCCGACTGCGCGATCGCTTCTCACTTGATAGGACACCAGGTTTTGGGACAAGTGAAGGTAGATGAAAAGTTAAACGAAATTACAGCTATGTTTATGGTAAGCTCCTTTTCCAGAATAATTCATTTGTGTTACGGTGAGAGAAATTGATTCCAAAATTTGATGAAAATGGGAATTTACCCCCTGGTGTGCATTTTTGCGAATGGGAGGAGTTTCAAGAAAAATTTGCGACCAACTTGACTCGACAGCGGATGATAAGGGGTTTAGAACTGGCAATGACTCAATTACAAGAAGCAGGTTGTAGAATCATTTATATAGATGGTAGTTTCGTCACTAGCAAACCCACACCAGGTGATTTTGATGCTTGTTGGGAAGACGATGGAGTTGATATAAATTATCTGGAATCGATTGCTCCCACTTTATACAATTTTGCGCTGCGACGTGCCGAACAAAAAAGTCGGTATAAGGGGGAGATTTTTCCTGCAAGTTACCCAGCGAATGAAACTGGTACAGTATACATAGATTTTTTTCAATTTGATACAAGAACGAATACACCCAAGGGAATTATTGCTATTGATTTGGTCAGGTGGAAACCATGATGATAAAAAACGAGCAACAATATCAAAATGCGAAAGAATGGTTGCGGAAATTTGAGCAGTCTGTGGTAGAATTTGAGAGTAATGAAGAGTTGAAAGCAGACCCCAAACGTTGGAAATTACATAGAGATTCTTATCAGAGCCAAGTTGACGAATTAAAGGAAGAAGTTGCTGAATATGAAAGGCTTATTAATTGCGATCCGGACAAGTCAATAACGGTAAAAGTTGAAAGTTTAAATAAGTTACCGAATGTTTTAATCAAAGCTCGAATAGCTGCAAAAATGAATACTTCCCAATTAGCGGAAATTTTAGGAATTGACGAAGAAAGGGTTAAGGAATACGAGGATACAGATTATCAATGCGCTAGTTTTATAGAGATTTTAGAAGTTGCCACAGCTTTGGGTGTGGAATTAGAAAATGCTGTTGTCAAAATAGATTTTGAGGAAATAGAAGAAGTTAAGCAAACTGCAAAGAAATGGCGAAAATCAGCCAGAAGTATCGAAAGTAAGGCTTTTTGACACTCCCACACCTCCGCTTCGCCTTCATGTGTGGGATGCTTCTTTCATCCAGCCAATTTACTTAGCTTAAACAAAAAGAAGCCCCACATCTGACCCGTTCGCGGAAGCGTGCCGTTAGGCATAGGGCAGTGTGGGATGAATTTCTTAAAGCCAAGAGCCTCCTAAGCAGTAGCCGGATTGTCTTGGAAGCCTACACTTACTGCGAAGCAGAAGTGTAGGAGATGTCACAGGAGTTTAATTGCCAGGGAGTGGGTAACCTATTGTAGTGGCGCAAGGGATTGCGCCACTACAGAGGTAAAATCTTTTTCGGAAATCGCCTAAATACTCCGACTGCGCGATCGCTTTTCACTTGGCAATTTTTCAGCTTTACGAAGGTTGCGATTGGGGTTTTTCCCTTGCCATAATACTTCACCCATCCTGACACCAAATTTGTCTTCTAAAACATCATGCATTTCGGTGAGCATTTGTTCGGCTTCATCGCAGACCGCAGAGGTATTCCCATCTACAGCAGTAACGCTGTGCTTGACATAACCATCTACGTCATAAAACACCTGTCCGGCAATGGGGACACTGACGCTAATTGCTTTACCTGTATTGGTGGTAGCTCCTAAAATGATAGATGTGGCGGGGTGGTTTGGATGCTCGGGTTGATGAAAGGTAATGCTGAAACCCATTTCTTGTAAGGTTTGAGAAATACTATCGGCAATATAATCTCGCTTCTCTGCTTGTAGTTGTGCTGTACTGGCAGTTTCGACAATTGTTTGCGAACGCTGGCTAAGTTCCGTTAATTGGGAAATCACTTGTTTGGTTTGACCGTGAGAAATGGCTTGTTGGATTGCATTGATTTGGGTTTCTATTTCTGCTACTGCTCCTGCTTGCCACTGCATGACAACTGGGTCAGCTTTCAAACCCGTAACCGTGATTTTAAGTTCTGCGAGCTGTCGGTTAGTTTGTGTTTGTAAGTGGCGGGAATCTGTCTGACCTTGAACAATTTGACGCAGGTGTTTTTGAACAAGTGCTGTTGCTTCTGCTAGAGGTCGGCGTACTTTAGCTGGATCTCCTGCAGAAATTGCTTGTCGTACATTTTGAAAGACTTGCTGTAATTGCTGCCGACCTGCTGCATCAAATTTTAGGGCTTGGGCTTCTGGAGTTTGAGCGACTCGCCGTTCTAGTTCTTCTAATTCAAACTGTTGTCGCTCAATATCAACCTGCCGTTGTTTTTCTGCTTCATCTCGGCGTTTGCGCTGCAGTGCAAGATGCATAGCCTGTTCGATTTTAATGAGTTCTTCTGAAATGGCTAGCAGTTGAATTTCTGAATCTGCCCGTGCGATCGCTTCAAGTTGATTCTGACAGCGATATTGCAATACCACTGCTTCTTGAACATAAATGTTTGTCCACTGCGAATTTACGTCTGACAGCAACCTCTGTACGCGAATTTGAGTTTGGCAACGGGATTCTTCTAGTTGCCGAAGTCGTTCCCGTTCTTCTGCTTCTTGTCGTCTTTGTGCTTCTATTGCTGCCCGACGCTGACGTTCCGCTTCTAAAATTTTTTGCTTCCACTGGGCAATTTCTGCTTCTGAAAACTTGGGACTGCCACTCATAATAATTCGTAATTTCTAAGTCGTAATTTTTAGTTGGAGAATGTAATTCCTCGGCTTTGCATTTTTGCTGCAAACTCATCTCGGAAGCCTTTACGAGCAGGAACGCCTGTAAAATAAAATGAGCCAGTGACATCAATGCCAAATTCTATTCCGGCTGAGCGATCGCCTTGTGCTAATTCTTGCATTAAAATCTGCTGATATCGTTCTGTCAGCGCCAACAATCTCTGGTTGCTAGACCCTCGCCAGAGTAAGTCACCGTGTAAAGACTCAATATAAGTTCCATCAACTAGCAAATCGATGCAAGCCAGTAATGATTTTTGAGCATCTGTTCCCTGCTGCTGGAGATGCTCCAAACGATATCCCGTGTAGCACGTTATACCCAGATTTTTAAATTTATGCACCCTAGCGATTAAATTGACTAAAGGGGCTGCTTGTAGCATTGGTTCCCCACCAGAGAGAGTGATTCCCTCAATATCTGGTTGTGATAAAATCCAGTCTGTTAATTCGGTTAGAGAAATTGATTCTCCCTTTGCTTTTTCCCACGATTCAGGAACTATACAACCCGGACAAGCAAACTCGCAGCCTTGTACCCAAATGACTGCTCTTTTGTATGGACCTAAGACTGTTACTGGAGATTGATAGCGGAAAATTTGTAAATTATTATACATAAAGGGATAAAATTAATTGATTGAACCACAACAGACGCATAGTACGCAGAGGTTAGATCTGAGGGAGCTATTAATTTCCTAAAATTTATATCTAAAGCTTTACAGAAGTGTAGTAATGTTACGTTCATTAATAATTAAAAGTATACATGAATTATGAAAACATTGGTTGACATTACTTAGTCCTCATGCTCTAAACCGTCTTTCTAGCAAAAATTGATAGGCAATTTCAAAATCAATGGCAAAAATGCGGGGGTCGATGATGTGAGTAAATCCTTGAAGGCGATAGCGACGAATAGCTTGCATGGTGGCTTGATTGCTCAGAAGTGCTAGTTCAGAACCGTTCCAACCTTCTGTGCGTACAGCCCAAGCTGCTAAGTTAAGATCGGCGGCTATTGGTCGATCGCGATTGTGAACTTGCAAGATTTCAAACCGACTGGTGACATCGGGTAAGTCTACCTTCAGTTGCAAGTCCAGACGACCTGCTCTTAATAAGGCTGGGTCAATGATGTCCGGTCTGTTTGTAGCAGCGATAATTATCACATTATTACAAGCTTGGATGCCATCCATTTCGGTTAGGAGTTGACCGACGACGCGATCGCTCACTCCAAAGTCTCCTTCGTTACCCCCTCTGACGGGAGCAATCACATCAATTTCATCAAGAAAAATGATACATGGTGATACCTGTCTGGCTCTGGTAAACAACTCTCGTACTGCTTGCTCGGATGCTCCCACCCACTTGCTGTGTAATTCCGGTCCGTTAACGGCAATAAAATTGGCTCTAGCTTGAGATGCTACTGCTTTAGCTAAAAGAGTCTTACCAGTTCCGGGCGGTCCCCAAAGTAAAATTCCACGGGGAGGTATTGCTCTTAACTGACGATAGAGTTCGGGATAAAGCAAAGCTCCTTCAACAGATTCCTGCAAGATAGCCTTGATACTCTCCAAACCACCAATTTGCTCCCAAGTGATATTGGGGGTTTCAATTGTTAGCGGACGGAGAATAGAAGGTTTAACTTCTTTTAAAGCTTGAAGAAAATCTTGCTGACTGATACTGAGATTCTCTGGTACGGGAGAGTCTAGAGGGGGATTGAAGCGGTGCAAGGCGTTGTAGGCTGACTTTTGACAAAGCGATCGCAAGTCTGCACCCACAAAGCCAATTGCTAAATCGGCGATGACTCCTAAATCTACAGACCCATCTAAAGGCATTGTACTCGTGTGAATCTGAAGAATTTCCCAGCGACCCTTGCGATCCGGAACGCGGAAATAAACTTCACGGTCAAATCTACCGGGACGACGCAGTGCGGGATCGACGCGATCGGGACAGTTGGTTGCTGCCAAAATGACTACACCATTGAGTTGAGCAAAGCCATCCATCAGACTGAGAAGTTGGGCAACAACGCGCTTTTCTACCTCCCCCTCGACTTTGGCTCGTTCCGGTGCTAGGCTATCAATTTCGTCGATAAAAATGAGGCAAGGAGCAGACAGGGTGGCTTTTTGGAAAATCTGCCGCAGTCGTAATTCTGCTTCGCCATAATATTTGCCAATAATCTCAGGACCAGCAATGGCAATGTAGTTGACACCAAGTTCTTCGGCTATGGCACGCACAGTCAAGGTTTTACCTGTTCCTGGCGGTCCGACTAACAACACACCCCGCGTTGGTTCTAATCCCAGTTTGGCTAACAAGTCTGGACGCTTCAGTGGTAGAGCAACCAAATCGTGCAGTTCTGCCAGCACTTCCCTTAAACCGCCAACGGCTTGCAATGATGCCTTGACGGCAGGTTCTGGGTGAGGGGTGGGAGGGGAAATTGGCGACAGAGATTTATGCCTGGGTGTTCTAGGAATCCGCATAGCTTTTACAGTGACCAGTGACCGGTGATGCTGGGAGGAGCAGTTTCACGGCAGACAAGACCGCACTGCCTCCCCAAGTTAGCTGTAAACAGCCATTTTCAGGTACATAGACCACAATTGTAGTAAATAAGTAGTTAGCGACCTCCCGATGCTCGGCTTTGTAGTTGTGCTAACACTTGTGCTGGTGAGAGACCTGTCATTGCAGGCAGTTGTAATAGTTGTGCTGGTGGGAGATTTGTTAGTGCAGATAGTTGGGCAAGTTGGGCTGGTGAAAGACCTGTCATGGCTGATAGTTGGCTGACTTGGGCTGGTGTCAGACCGGGTAAGGATACACCTCCAGGAAGTTGTTGCCCCATTCCTGGTATCTGTCCTGCACCTCCTGCCCCGACATGACCTTGATTGGCTATACTTAGTTGACTGATGAGTTGAGTAAGTTGGGTAACTAAGACAGTCAGTTGCTGTACTAATCCAGCTAATTGTTGCACTACAACTTCCGTAGATGCACCACCTGCGTGTCCTCCTTGTGCAGCACCACCGACTAGTCCACCAACTCCAGGTAGACCGGAAGCTATTCCACCAACTACAGGTAGACCGGAAGCTAGTCCACCGACTTGATTGAGTAATCCTCCGGCTAATCCGTCTTTGCCACCACCTTGACCTGTCAAACTATTGACTACTCCGCCAGCTACGGGTAGACCGGAAGCTAGCCCACCAACTTGATTGAGTAATCCTCCGGCTAATCCATCTTTGCCACCACCTTGACCTGTTAAACCTCCAGCCACTCCGCCAACTACTGGTAAACCTCCAGCCACTCCGCCGACTTGATTGAGTAATTCTCCTAACACTCCGCCTCCTAAATTTTGATGAGTTAAACCACCGACTAATTCCCCAACACTGGGGTCTTGACCAGCTACTCCGCCTACCAGTCCGGCGGCTTGTCCAACGAATCCCTCATTGTCACCTTCGTCTGTAACCTGACCTGCAACACTTGTTACCGGGCTGATGAATCCACTTTGTGCAGATTGTGACGATGATTGTTGGGAATCTGATAGGTTGCTTTCGGATTGTGACGAAGCACCAGTCAATCCCCCATATTGGGATGTAAGATTGGAAAGCGTTGGTTTATGGATTTGGAGTTGCAGATAATCGATTAAGTGTGCGGCATTTGTACCGTTTGATGTTGTAATTGAAATCGTATGCGATCCTTGGCAAATACTTGTTAGAGGGATTTGGCTTTGCTTGAGTTTGCCCTGGTCTGCTCCGGGCATCCTAGCAATGAGTTGTCCGTCTAAAAAGATATTGTCTTCTCCAGAACCGTAGCGATCGTAACATAAGACTAACTGTCCGTCAGTATAACTTTCTAGTAAAGAAAAGTGAATATTGAGTTGACTGGTTGAATTGGGGATTTGGTTGGCATTGGGTGGAACTATGCAAGAGGGTATTGTAGGACAGTTAAGGGGGTCGGGATCTGTACCTACTATATAGTTATATTCAATAGTCCATGGACCTGTAGGGGCTGGTATTCCAGCTTGACCTGGGGAGCCAATCTGCCAGAGAACAGTTTGGGGATCGGACATAGCAGTACTGATTGGGTCAGGTTGCTTGGATGTCAGAGGGTTTTCCCGAACTGGCAGTTGAGTTAGAGGTTGCTCAAAACTGAGTTGTGATTGAGGCGAAGGATTTGTGTTTTGTCCCTGTTGACCGGAGAAATTACCTGTCGTTTCTTGAAATAAATCCACACCTTGTCCCCATTGTCCGCCTTGCCCCCATTGCCCCCATTGTCCCCATTGTTCCCCCTGTCCGCCTTGCCCCCATTGCCCCCATTGTCCGCCTTGTCCCTCAGGTATGACCTCAGAAGTATTTTCCTGAATGGGTTCTGCTTGAACTTCTATTGACTGTTGGGCTGCAAGTGCCTGAATCTCTCTAGAAGTTAGGACGCGATCCCAGACATGAACTTCAGCAATTTTGCCACGGAAGAAACAGGGGCTTGCTCCCCACTGTTCTGTGGCACCTGCACCGACACGGGTAGGATTGCGATCGTTGGGTTGGTATTGCACGCCCATTTCTCGCGCCACTTCTCGCCCGTTGACAAAGAAAGCCATTGTTTGCGAGTTGCGATCGTAGGTTCCTGCGAGATGTGTCCAAGTACCTATTTTTGCTTGTGTACCGTTTAGTACTTGCCAGAAAGCTTTTGGTTCGCCATTGCCCAACCAAAATTGCCATTGCCGCGCAGGTGTGATGCAAAAAAGATACCCTTTGCGTCCTGCCAAAGGAGAGCCACCGACCGAGGTCATAATAGACTGATAACCTGAACCTCCCTGAACCATAACCCACATTTCTATAGTAAAACTGGGAGGGTTAAGTTCGGGAGCGTAAGGCATATCTAACTTGTCATCTACTCCATCAAATGTGGGAGCGTTGGGAAAAGAATCAATCGGAGGTGTTTGCTGCATAGTTTCTTGAGAGGGCATTGCCTGCTGTTTTGTTCTTTTAGCAGGAGGGATGACGCTCTGAAGAGGATAAGTGATTGATACACCTGCAGCTGCAATCCTCAGTTTTTCTATTGACAGCATCTGCTCCTCCCTGTCAGCACTGCCATTGTTTCAATAGCGATGCCATGGCAGATCGCCTGATGTTAGATTTTACTCTCAATTGGCTCGGTAAATAATTAAACTATGTTAAGTGACTTTTTACAGTTTGGTAATGAAACTTTGGTAAATTAAGAGTTCCAATAATTTTCTTGACGAAGTTTTACAGGTGTCCCTTTTTGCACAGATAACAGCAGACACCTGGGTTGCACTCAAAGGCGCACGTCCGGTTCACGTTGGGAGAGACCGGAGATAATAAAATTAATAGCAGATTGAAACCACCGTTTTCCCAATGTCCGTTAGAGCGCCAATCTATATCCGCTCGAATGTTGGGTTTCACTGAGTTCAATCCAACCTACAAGGTCTTTATGTTTACATAAGCTGCCTAGGAACGTTGTTCCGTTAAAATTTGATAAGCACAATCAAAGTCCTCTGGTGTAATGCGGATAGTATTGGGATCGGTCATTCCTTGAGAACGATAGCGGCGAATAGATTCTACCGCCGCTCTATCGCCTAGTAATGATAAGTCAGCACCATTCCAACCTTCTGTAATTTCTGCCCAGTAAGTTAAGTCTACATTCTGTAAAGGACGGTCTTGGTTGTGGACTTGCAAAATCGCCAAACGGCTTTCTTGATTTGGTAAGTCTACTTTTAACTGCAAATCCAAACGCCCAGACCTAACTAACGCGGGGTCGATCGCATCGGGACGATTGGTAGCAGCAATTAACAGGATGGTAGCACCTGTCTGCAAACCATCTAATTCTGTCAGCAATTGTCCCACAACGCGATCGCTCACTCCCGAATCGCCTGTATAACTTCCCCTAATTGGGGTCAAGGTGTCGATTTCGTCAATAAAGATAACGCACGGTGCTGCAAGTCTTGCTTTGGTAAATAATTCTCGCACTGCTTGTTCGCTTGCACCTACCCACTTATTGAGTAATTCCGGACCGTTGACGCAGATAAAATTTGCTCTAGCTTGAGAAGCAACGGCTTTTGCTAACAAAGTTTTGCCGGTTCCGGGTGGTCCCCAAAGTAAAATACCTTTGGGTGCTTTCGCTTTGGTTTTTAAATATAATTCTGGATGTAACAGTGCGCCTTCTACCGATTCCCTCAAGGTTTGTTTGATGTTCTCCAACCCGCCAATTTCTTCCCAGGAAATATTGGGAGATTCGACTTCCACCGCACGTAAAACAGCTGGTTTAATTTCTTTAATGGCTGCTAGGAAATCTAATTGATTCACCGTCATGGAATCGGGAATTTGCTCGTCTATAGAGGGGACATAACGGCGCAAAGCATTGTAAGCAGATTTTTGACATAAGGCTTTTAAATCCGCACCTACAAATCCGACACTCAGATCTGCGATCGCTTCTAAGTTTACTGTCTCATCTAGGGGCATCGAACGAGTTAATATTTGTAATATTTCCAGGCGTCCCTGACGGTCTGGTACTCGAAATTGGACTTCGCGATCGAATCTTCCGGGGCGGCGTAAAGCTGGGTCGAGATGTTCGGGACGGTTTGTTGCAGCTAGCACAATAACCCCTTTCGTTTGGGCAAAACCATCCATCAGACTGAGAAGTTGGGCGACTAAGCGTTTTTCTACTTCTCCTTCTACTTTGCTGCGGTCTGGGGCGAGGCTGTCAATTTCATCTATAAAAACTATACAAGGAGCATTTTTAGCAGCTTTTTCAAATAGCGATCGCAATCTTTGTTCTGCTTCACCGTAGTATTTGCCAATCACTTCCGGTCCTACTATGGCGATGTAGTTGACACCCAGTTCTTCTGCAAGAGCGCGGGCGGTGAGTGTTTTACCCGTACCGGGAGGACCGACTAAAAGAACACCGCGTGTAGGTTCTAGTCCGAGTTTGGCTAAAATTTCCGGACGTTTTAGAGGGAGGGCGATTAATTCTTTCAGTTCTTGGAGGACTTGTTCAAGTCCGCCTACATCTTTGAGGGAGTGATTTGTAGTGTTTTCCGTGGGTGTTACCGGGTCTGGTACAGGAGCAGAAGCGGGTGGTTGGGTGCGAATTCGACTGGTTCCTATATCGGTACGCGGAATACTACCAGCACGCGGAATATTGCTTAACGAACGAGTGCTAACTTGCACGTCAGCTTTGATTTCTCCGTTTTGAATTTTTTCTTCTATGGTTTTTGCTAGTTCTAATAAATCTTCAAAGCCTTTGAAAAAATTGCTCATAACTTATTGCAAGGCATAACATAACTCATCTTAATATGTTTCTCTACAAATAGAGCGGTTTTATTCTAATAGCAATACTGGTAGGTTTTGCTGGACAAAGAAAAAGGTGTAGTTGGGTTTCGTTCCTCAACCCAGCCTACTAATATTCTCAACCTTTGCCGTATTGACTCTAATGGTTTCAAAATAAAAGACTTGCTGCTGTTTTAATTCTATCTAAAGGTTCTACAGATCGCGGTAAAGTAGGTAAGCGAATAATATTTTGTTTGATAAATAAACTTTTATCTATTTCGAAACCAGAGTGATAGCGATTGTGGACGATATAACGTTGAGGGACACCCATTTTGGCTAAAGAATCTGTTAGACGTGTTTGTTCGGCGATAATTGCTGCTTCTGCTTGAATGACACCAATAAATTCTGTATGATTTGGATCTTGTAATTTTTTCTGGGCTTGCACAACTTGTTGGCGTAATTTTCGCAGTCGTCCCATAAAATCAACTCGACCTAAAACACTTTGATATTTCATCCATAATTTAAATATCCATGCCAACCAATCTGCTAGTGCAGAGGGCATTTCTAAAAAGCGGAGTAGATGACCTGTAGGGGCTGTGTCTAAAATAATTAAATCTTGCTGTTTGCGGTCTAATAACTCCATGATAGTAACGAGGGATAGCATTTCATCAATCCCAGGTAAAGCCTGCGCTACAAGTTGTCGCCAAGCTTCGGGAGTATAAACAATTTTGATTGCTCCTGGTTCGCTTCCTTCACCACTCATCATTGCAGCTAATTCCCAAAGGTAGTCATTGCGGAACTGTTCTAATATAATTTTGGCATCGATTTCTTGACCGCTTAAATTAGAGGTTAATTGGGTAGGTTCGTGTCCTAATTTCTGACCGAAAGCATCTCCTAAGGAATGAGCGGGGTCGATAGAAATGAGACAAATATTTTTATCGGGATAGCGATTGGCTAATTCCCATCCAATGGCTGCTGCTACCGTAGTTTTTCCAACTCCACCTTTACCACCAATAAGAATGAGTTGTCTGCCTTCGATAATAAAGTCAGTAAAACTAGGAAGTATTTTGACAGGAAATTGTATAACTGGTGGGGGGATAAGGGCAACAGTATCAATTTTTTGAACTTGGCTAATGAGATTATCTAGTGCTGTACCCCCAAGGGGTTCAGTGAAGAGTTGCGGTACGGTATATACAGACTGTTTTTCTGATAGATTAAGGAATTTTGCTAATAAATTTTGTTGCTCGCTATAGCGGTCTAAATCCGTCTTGGCATCTCTTAAGATTTTATTAATAAACAACCCACTGCAAGATATATCTAGTTCCTGCAAGTTATCTAAAAATCTCTCTGTTTCTAAAAGACTCATTGGTTCTGCGATCGCCACTACCAAGCAAGCAGTAAAATTGACATCCTGCAATAACTTTTTGCCTTCCGCTAATTCAGATTTCATTTTTGCTAAGAAATCATCAACTTCATCAGGTATATAACGTCCCGTAAAAGTTTTCGCGATCGCGCGATGTTTTTCTTGAAATAATTCTAAAGAATTTAAGACGACATCTAAAAAATCTTTAATTCCTAATAAATTTAAAGTATGCCCCGAAGGAGCCATGTCTACTACAATGCGATCGACAGTTTTTTCTGCTAGCAACCGTTGGATTTCCAATAATCCCATAACTTCATCTATACCAGGCCAATTTAAATCCCAAACAGGTGTTAAATCTTCCCCTTCGACAAAGCTTCCTCTTTCAACTAACAGTTCTAAATAATTTCCGTATTTTGCCTTAAATTCTAATAGTAATTGCTTTGCATCCAATGCTCGAACACTTAAATTTGGTAAATCGGGTAAAAGTGTAGCTTGTTCTACTACTTTTATTTGCAATACATCGCCTAAAGAATGGGCTGGGTCTGTAGAAATTAGTAATATACTCTCGTTAGAAAATAATGTAGCCCAGCGTCGAGCAAAAGCACAGGCGAGTGTAGTTTTTCCAACTCCACCTTTGCCGCTAAACATGGCTAAGTGAAGTGAGTCATATTGATTAATCTTATCCGTGAATTGGTAATTTGAGGTCATGTGTATATTTTTATTATAATTTTGCGCCTTTGTGCCTTTGCATGAGACAAAAAATATCCAGACACAAAATTTAACAATTAAATAAAATGATAAGGAGGTAGCGGTTCTCCTAAATGTAACTCCCAACGCGGACAAGCCTCTTGCCAAGTTAAATATTGTTCTGCTAGTAGATCTTCATCTTGACTCCTTACTAAAAGATAAATTCGGGGTTCTTTGTCCTCCTGTTGAACAATCTTAGATTCGTAAATTTGACTGATTGTCTCAACTATATTTTCCCACTCTGTTGTTTGAATAGCAGAAAAGTCTTGCTGTGTTTGATAGCGTTGTTTTTTAGCTAAAAAATACTGTCTCCCCCCTGATGCTGTTGGTGTAGTTGTTTCATCTAAAGTCCGAGGGATAAACTTTAAAATATATTCACTTTTCCCATTCATTACGTGTAACTTTTCTAGATATTCCTCTGCGCGAGATTCTAGATACGTTAATAAGTTATCTTGTGAAGTAAAAGAAGTACCAAACCGGAGAGGTAAAACTGTCGTTTGACGAAAGACTTCACAAATAACGCGATCGTGTGACAAGACTGCTTTAATTAATATTTCGTCATTACTTTGTAATAATTCTATGGAAATAGCAGGTTCCACTA
This sequence comes from Tolypothrix bouteillei VB521301, assembly GCF_000760695.4. Lineage (GTDB taxonomy): Bacteria > Cyanobacteriota > Cyanobacteriia > Cyanobacteriales > Nostocaceae > Scytonema > Scytonema bouteillei_A. The sequence continues at coordinate 7,606,361 of NZ_JHEG04000001.1, forward strand.
GCGCAGAAATGCCAGATGTGCTAATTAAAAGTACACTATTACTGATGCCTGCGGGTAATTTTAGGTCAGTAACTGGTGTTTTTAAAAAAGCATAAACGTAAAGGTTTTCAGTCACCATGTATAATACAGTCAATCATCTAAAAATTTATTATGAAAAACCTTCGCAATCGCGGACTAAATAGACCTAAAATCAGTACAATGCCTCGCTTCAAATCTGAAACATCTGAGCAATTAAAGCTTTACAAAATGGTATCAGATCGGCAGCGTCTTCAGCAAGAACTGAAATTTATGGCTGAACGTATGGAACAATTGAAACAGCACCTCAGCGATTTAGATACTCAAATAGAGGAAACTGAGCAATCCATTCAAAATTTGCGTCAATCACCTTCGAGCCAGTCTCAAACGACACGCGTTATTCCGACTCGCAATACAACTAATGAAAAGGGTTCCCAAAGGGGTCATAAGGTTTACGAGTCGAATAATTTTGAAACTTTCTACTTAGATATTTAATTAAAGTTCAGCTTCTGCTGCTTCTTCTTCCATGGCTTGAATTTGCAGCAAAAGCTCCTCTTCTTGAATTTCAAACTCTTCTTCAGATATTTCTCCAATATCAAATGCTAGTTGCAAAGCTAACAAACGTTTGTGTAAATTTTCTTTTTCATCCAATTCAGCACTAGCACGTTCTAGAAGTTGTTCTCCTATCCAGGTTATGCCTTCAAGGGGACCCATGACAGGAAATAATAAGATTTTCAAAAACATAACTTTGGTTACACTTAAGAAAGTTGGGCAAATGTATAAGGTGCAGTAAAGTTGTTATAGCGAATTCGCAAGCGATCGCTCAATTGTTTGTCAATAGCTTCTACCTTTTCACTAAACAAAGCTTCACTATCCCAAGGAATTAAATAAGCTGCATTATAAATCATTTCTTCTGTCATCGTATCATTTTCCACGATTTCTTCTGCTAAACCATTTAATTCATCTTGAAAAGCTTGGATAATCGCTTCTTTACGAGCTTCTAAACCCTTCTCAATCATCTGACCAATTTCGATGACTTCTTCCATTTTCAGAGTTTTACCTTCCATTGCATCGCGCTTTTCTCGCAACTCCGGATTTGACTCTAGCAATGCTTGGATTTCCTCCTGGCTGTTCCACAGAACTTTGACGCTCACTTCCCGGTGTCCATCTAATTTTTGAAATAACGCCTCTAATTCTTCTTTATAGGGAACTAGCAACTGTTCGTTAACAGTGTCCCATGTTTTCACAACTAATCCAAAGCGTAGTGGTAAATGGGTACGAAATCCCAGATTCATCGCTTCTTCTAAAACTTTTTCATGGCATAGTAAATTGCGTCGGGAAGCAAGATACTTTGCTTGTTTTGCTTCTGAATATAAAAAGTTAAATCCCTCTATAGAATAGTTCTGAACTATTTGTTTATCTATTCCTTCGAGAATGACATTATCGGAAATTGCTTGGGGGAAAATTCCGTAAAGATAAAGCCCTGAAGTCATAAATGTTTCCCAGTTATTTTTAAAAATTTACAAACTCAAATTTAGATTGGTTTTGAAGTCAATACTAACCGTAATTTTGCATGAATTAAATTTAAATTAGCCAAACCTAAATCCACTTCACCGTGCAATACTATACCAATGTTTAAAAGCCGATCTAGTAATTCTAAGATGGACGGTTTTTGGCTGGGTTCTCCTGGGTAATAAGTTCCCGGTGCAGGTAAAAGAGTACCTAGTTCTCCCAAATCTACATTTAAATCCTCTGGTTCTATTTCAAAAATTTTGCACAAGTGCAATACTTGTTCTTCTAGTTTTTGTAAACTTTCTGCTGCTTGGTCTAACTGTGAATCACTCAGAAGTTGTTCATCCATCCGCCGAATCACTTGTGCTTCCATTAGCTGGCGAATAAGTTCCAGCACAGTTAACAATAGAGAAGCTAAACCTGCTTTACTGTTTAGTTTGTGAACATTAGGAATTTCTTCTGTCGAACTTTCCGACGATTTGCCAACTAACGTCATCTCAAAAATTTTTCCTATAAAAAATTTTCTTAAATCAGCTACCAAAAATTTTCTCTAAAAATCTTCTCCTTCCCCTTGTCTTTGGCTTGGTAAGCTTGTCCCAAAATCTACCTGACTCATAGCTAAAGCCTTGAGCGATCGCATTTCTGCTTCTAAGCTTCGCAGCCTATCTTGAAGTTGGCGGTTTTCCTCAATCAAAGTCTGGGTTTTCCCACTGAGATGGGGATCGCCTTCCCACCAATTTATTCCCATTTCTTTTGCTTTATCTACCGAAGAAATTAACAGCCGAATTCGGATATGCAACAACTCGGTAGAGGCGATAGAAACAGAAATATCACCTGCTATTACAATTCCCTTATCTAAAATCCGTTCCAGAATATCTGCCAAAGTCGAACCTTGGGTAGAGGTGTTAATTGTTCGACTGGAGTTAGCTTTAGAACTAGATGGTATTGGTGTTGATGTCACGATTTAATTAGCTCTTTTTTGATATACAAAGTAGTTTCCTCTATCCAAAAAGTATTTACATAACAGAACACACTAGAAATTTATAGCTTAACTCGTAGCAATTGTCACTATTTTCATAAATTTCTTCAAATTAATTTTTATTGCAAATCGATATTTTTTCTTAACAGTTAGATAAAAAATTATTAAATCCCTTGAATTTTTGGTATTGTCTCAATTATTAAGTTTATTTTAAAATTTTTTCGAGTTTATTAGTGTATATTGATTGCAAGCAAATCTATTGAGATTAAATTCGCTTTCCAACTTAGGGATTCGTAAGTAATTACAATAGACTGTTTACAGTTTTTAAATTTGCTTTATGAATTGCAATAATATTTTTTTTAATTAATTCATAATTTGGATTAATGCAAAGTTCTCTATTGAGAGGCATTAGGGTAAGCTTGTGTGCTGAAAAGTTACAGAGTTTTTATCCTCATCTCGCAGCATTAACTCTCTCTATATTTTCCGGTTCGTCTAAATTGCTCATTCATAATGTAATAGCTAAATAAATTAGCGATCGCTAGTTAATTTAGCTATCTAAAGTATTTCCAGTGTTTTGCAGTCATTCTCTGCAAGTAGGAGTTAACGATCGCATGCAAAATCAACAGATAAATTCCTTGCCCTACGTTCTTAAATTTAACGGACAAGACGACCATATTGTTTTGTCCAAAATGAATATAGATTATTCGTCAGGTTTCACGATAGAAGCATGGGTTTATTACAACAGCTTTAAGTTTTGGTCGCGGATCGTAGACTTTGGTAATGGTGTAGACAAACACAATATCGTATTTGCAAATGTTGGTCATACCAATACACTTGCCATACAAACCAAAAAAGGTACAGCAATAGAAAAAATTACAGCTAACAACGCCCTTGAAACTGGAAAGTGGATGCACTTAGCAGCAACAGTTGATAGCTCTGGTCATGGTAAACTCTACAAAAACGGTGTAGAAATTCAATCTGGAAAAATTCATCTTCCAGAAAACCTAAACCGAAGCCTTAATTACATCGGGCGGAGTAACTGGACACATGATGGTTATTTTGATGGAAGGATGGCAGAAGTACGCCTCTGGAACCGCACGCGTTCGGTGGAAGAATTGCAACAAGACTTAAACCGTCGTTTAGAAGGTAAAGAAGCTGGATTAGTAGGATATTGGCCTTTAAATGAAGGAACTGGCGATCTTGTTAGTCATAATGGCAAAATTATCGGTGGTGTCTGGCATCAAGAAATCTATTTTCCCACAGGCGATCGCGCCCATCACCTACAATCTATTCTTTCTTTTCGCGGTCTCAGTCAGTATATAGAAATTAAAGACCCCTTTGCAGACGATGGAGAATTTACCCTGTCCTTGTGGGTGAAACCTTCCATCCTCAATGATGGCAGTAACTACAGCATAATTGGCAACTATGCGCCTGAAAATCAGTATAACAAACCAGCGTTATGGTTAACCGCAGATAAATCGGGACTAGCTTATGACTCTTACGACTCCACCGGTCAGCGTTATCGCGAACAATTAGATAACTTTTTTGTCGTTAAAAATCAATGGGTACATATTACCTGGGTAAAACAAGGAACGGAGTATAAGTTTTATCGTGATGGGAAGTTGTTTGCTACTAAACCTGCTCCTAATAAAATTTATACTAATAGAAATACGACCTATTGGATAGGACGAGAGAGCAATTTCTGGTGGGGTAAAATTGCTGCATTATCAGTTTGGAATTGCCCTCGCACTCCAGATGAAATTCAAGCCAGTTTATATCAAAAACTGTCAGGAAAAGAATCAGGCTTAGTGGGTTATTGGCCTTTAGATGAGGGAACTGGCGATAAGCTAGCTAATAAAGTCATTAGTAAAGATGGAACTATAGTTGATGCTACCTGGGAAGAAGCAAAATTAACACTGATTAATCCTCAGACAAATCAACCAACAACGACTCAATTTGTTCTTACTTTTAACGGACAGAGTACTTGCATTAATTGTGGCGATCGCATCAATTTAGCCAACACCAGTTTTACCATAGAATTTTGGGCAAAACGCAACTCAACAAAAGCCTGGTCAGTCATTATTAACCAGGGTAACAAAAAGCAAAATCAAGATTTGCACATAGGCTATCGTAGCAACGATGTCTTTACCTTAGCTTTTTATGGTGATGATTTAAATACAGAAATAAATGTCACAGATACTGAATGGCATCACTGGGCTTGTGTTTATGACGCCACAACTAAAAAGCAAATCATTTATCGAGATAGCGAAAAACTTCTTGAGAGAACGGCTAAAGACGACTATAAAGGCACGGGAACTTTATATATTGGTGTTGTAGAGGGTAAAGAGTCATTTTTCTCAGGTCAATTGACAGAAGTGCGAATTTGGAAAAAACCCCGTACTGCTGAAGACATTAAAGCCGATATGTCCCGCCGTTTAACTGGAAATGAATTAGGATTAATAGCATATTGGCCCTTGAATGAAGGAAAAGGTAATATCGCCAATGACAAAATGAATATTGCCAATCAAGCAACCATTTATGGAGCAGCTTGGCAAAAGGAAGCCACCATCATTAAAGCCGTTAACGCGACACCTTCTTGGTCTAGTTTACTTTCATTTGATGGAGTCGATGATTTTGTCGAAGTACCTTATGCAGCCAACCTCAATCCCAGTCAGTTTACCTTATTGTGTTGGGTAAAAGTAGAAAAAGGGCAAGGAACTTGGCGTTCTGTTATTACTTCACGAGATGATTCTCCAGCCAAGGGATATATTCTCTATGCAGGTGATAATAACAGATGGCAATTTTGGGTAGGATCGAGTACTCAAAGCAGTTGGATTATTGTCAATGGTTCGGACGTAGTTTTAAATACTTGGACATCAGTAGCAGCAACTTATGATGGTAGCAGAGCAAAACTGTATATTAATGGAGAATTAGTAGGGGAAACAGTAGCTAATTATGGAATCAATTCAAAACGCCCCTTACGAATAGGTGCTGGTGCAACTGAAGGAATTCAAAAATACTTTTTCTCCGGAAAAATTGCGGAAGTTCAACTTTGGGATAAAGTTTGTACTCTAGAAGAACTGCAAAAGAATATGCAGGGTTCTCTTGTTGGTAACGAATCAGGCTTAGTTAGTTATTGGCCTCTCAATGAAAGTAAGGGCAATAAGGTTTCTGACAAAACTAGTTATGGCAATCACGGTCAAATTACAGGTGCAACTTGGGAAGCAAAAACAAAAGAATTAGCTGATGAATCTTTATCAGTAAAATCGGTTCTCAATTTTCAAGCGGATTTTGTAGAAATTCAAGATCCATTTGACAATAACAAGGAATTTACCCTGTCCTTATGGGTGAAGCCAAAAGCGATCGATGATGGCAAATGTTATGGTTTGCTTGGGAAAGATGAAAATAAATTCTGCAAACCCAGTTTGTGGTTATGTTCCAAGAATTCAGCCTTGGTTTATGACTCCTACGACACCACAGGAAAACGTTACCGAGAACTCTTAGATAACTTTTTTACAGAAAAAGCTCAATGGGTACATATTACCTGGGTAAAACGGGGAACAGAGTATAAGTTTTACCGTAATGGACAATTATTTGCTACTAAACCAGCACCAGAAATATTTTATACGAATAAAGAAACAGGTTATTGGTTTGGGCTTGCCGATAATTTCTGGGTTGGTGAAATGACTGAACTGAGTATTTGGAACTGTGCTCGATTGGATGCCGATATTAAAAATAGTCTGGGCGAGCGTTTAACAGGGAAAGAACCAGGATTAGTAGGTTATTGGGCTTTAAATGAAGGTTCTGGTGACACTGCCAAAGATGTCACAAGCCGTAATAATAATGGTAAAATTACGGGAGCTATTTGGGATTGGCAATTATTCTTTGTTAATGAAATACTAACTCCGCCTAAACCATCTGCCCTCGAACAGAATAATATCGACCTTGCTTATAAAGTCGGTGAATTAGAACAAAAGAATATCGAACAAGAAAAACAACTATCTGAACTTAAGCAGAAAAATGCTGAACTCGATAAGAAAGTTGCTGAATCAGAACAAAAGAACGCTGAACGAGATAAACAACTATCGGAAGTCAAGCAAAAAAATCTTGACCAAGATAAGAAAATTGCTGAATCAGAACAAAAGAACGCCGAACAAGACCAACAATTATCGGAGCTTAAGCAGAAAAATCTTGACCAAGATAAAAAAATTGCTGAGTTAGAAAAAAAGAATACCGAACAAGAGACACAACTATCAGAAATCAAGCAAAAAAACTCTGAGTTAGAACATAAAGATACTGAACTGACACAGAAGCTGTCTGAATTATCTCCAAAAGTTGTTGTGCTCGAGCCAAAACCAGTCATTCCTCAAAATGAGTGGCAGCAATTACAAAAACTTCAACCTGCAGATTTAAAGAGCGAATCATACTTTGGCGAAGAAACAGCATTTTGTGGAGAATGGGCGATCGCAGGCGCACGCAAAGCCAACAGAGCCGATATTGAAGATGCTGGGATCGCGTACATTTTCCAACTACAGAACAAGATGTGGCTGCAAAAACAGCGACTCCAGCCTCATGATATCCGTATGGGCGATCGATTTGGTAGTGCTGTCGCGATCGATTCGCAATGGGCGATTGTCGGCGCACGCAAAGCGGATGCTGGAATTATAAAGGACGCTGGGGCTGCGTATATTTACCAATTAGAAAATGGCATCTGGCAACAAAAGCAGAAACTGCAACCACAAGATCTGAATGTTAACAGTTCCTTTGGTAAGGGAATTGCCATCAGTAGAAACTGGGCGATCGTCGGCGCAGCTCGTGCCAAATTAGCCAACATTCAAGATGCTGGCGCAGCTTATGTGTTCCACCTAGAAAACGGAGTATGGCAGCAAACACAAAAACTGCAACCACAAGATTTAGGTTTTAATCAATGCTTTGGCAATGTCATTGCCATGACAGCAGAATGGGCGATCGTCGGCGGCGGCGATCGCTACAGTTCCGCTAGTGTAAAACGCCCCGGAGGAGCCTATGTTTACCATCTAGAAGACGGCGTATGGCGGCAAAAACAGAAACTGCAATCACCCCAATTAGGAATTAATGACCTATTTGGCTATTCCGTCGCCATTTCAGGAGAATATGCCTTGGTAGGAGCCGTCAACACTCCTGTCGCCAATGTATCGGGGACTGGAAGCGTTTATATCTACAAATTAATAGAAGGAGTTTGGCAACCACAACAAACACTGCAACCATCCCAACCCAAATACTGTGCTTTCTTTGGGGCAACAGTTGCGATCGCCAATGACATAGCCGTTATTGGCTCAACCCGCGCAGATTCCTCCAAACTCAAAGCCACAGGTGACGCTCATATTTTCAAACTAGAAAAAGGAGTATGGCAACTCAAAGAAAAACTCCAACCCACAGACTTACACTACGAAAGCTACTTTGGATTTTCTAGCCCAACAGATAGGGAATGGATTTTTACAACTGCTGCTTGGGCAAACACTCCAACCGCGAAACGAGCGGGTGCTGTTTATGTCTTCGCATCTCGGTAAGCTACCTGTATTTTCACATCACACCCAAAGACACAAAAGCGCAAAAACTCTCTGCGTCCTCTGCGCCTCTGCGGTTCCTTCAATCACTCGTTCACTCATCAAACAGCCATATGCCAAACACCCAAATTAACTACCTACCCTACGTCCTTAAGTTTGACGGACAAAGCGATCGCATCATCTTACCCGAACTCAATATTAACTACTCCCAGGGTTTAACAGTAGAAGCTTGGATATATTACAACAGCTTCACATCAGGTGCATCGATCGTTGATTTCAGCAATGGCGCTCTTAACAATACCATTATCTTTGCCAATCAAGGAGCTACCGATACTTTATGTTTGCAAATTAACAACCAACAAATTCTTGCCGAAAAAGCTTTAGAAACAGGTAAATGGCTGCATCTAGCAGCCACAGTTGATGCTGCAGGAAATGTCAAAATTTATAAGAACAGTCAAGAAATTCAATCGGGAAAAATCCAACTCCCAGAAAGCGTCAACCGAACTCAAAATTTCATTGGCAATAGTCACGCTTCCGAAGATGGATATTTTAACGGACGGCTGTCAGAAGTGCGTTTGTGGAAACATGCACGTTTGCCAGAAGAACTGCAAAGAGATATGCACCGCCGTCTTGAAGGCAATGAAACAGGGCTTGTTGGTTATTGGCCTTTGAACGAAGGAAGCGGCTGTACAGCCAGCCAGGATGGACAAATTAAAGGTGCAACTTGGCATCAGCAAATCTTTTTTCCTATTGCCAGCCCTTTAAGTTATCCCCAGCCTGTTCTCTCTTTTCACGGACAGAGCGATTATATAGAAATTAAAGACCCGTTTGTTAACAACAAAGAATTTACGATTTCCTTGTGGGTTAAGCCCAGCGTACTCAATGATGGTTGGCATGGTTTGATAGGTAAGCAAGGCGATCTATATCGCAAACCTGGGTTGTGGTTGTGTCCCAGTAATTCAGGATTGTCTTACGATTCTTACGACTTAAATGGTAAGCGTTATGGGGAAACATTAAATAACTTTTTTGAAGTGGAAAATGAGTGGATACATATTACTTGGGTCAAACAAGCAACAGAATACAGGTTTTATCGTAACGGCGAACTGTTTGCTACATACCCCGCACCTGAATTCTTTTACACTAACAAGTACACCAGTTATTGGATAGGTCGAGTTGATAATTTCTGGTGGGGTGAAATTGCGGAAGTTTCTATCTGGAGTTCTCCTCGAACGCAAGAGGAAATTAAAGCGAGTAGATATGAACATTTAGTAGGAAACGAACCAGGATTGGTAAGTTATTGGCCTTTTAATGAAGGTATTGGTCAGACAGTTAGCGACCGCACCAGTTGCAGCAATGTTGGTACAATTATCGGAGCCATTTGGCAAGAGGAATACTCCATAAAAGCCTTTGAGCAAAAGGCAAACTTTATAGAATATGCTCTAGAGTTTGATGGTGTAGACGATTATATAGAACTATTTCCAGAGAGCCTTCCTTCAGGCAATCAAATTACTGTAACCTTTTGGGCTCAAGGTGGGAGTCGCTTGCCAAAAAATGCTACTGTCATTGAAGCGATCGCAGAAGATCGTCAAAGAGTTTTAAGTATCCAAGTTCCCAATGTCGATGGGATGGTTTATTTTGATTGTGGCTGCGATGTCACCCAACCCAATGAAAATTACGATCGCATCGAAAAAGCAGCCCAACTTTATGAATATCAAGGTGAATGGATGCATTGGGCATTTGTGAAAAATGCCACAGTGGGAGATATGGAAATTTACCGTAATGGATTACTCTGGCATAGTGGTAAGGAAAAAAGAAAACCTCTGCCCAAAACGAGAGTTGCGAATATAGGAAGATTAGCTCGTGCTGCTTCCGCTCATTATCACGGTACTCTAGCTGAACTTGCTATTTGGAATCAAGCCAAAACGGCAGCCGAAATTCAAGCAAATATTGGCAAAGCCTTACATGGGAACGAACCTAATTTAGTCGCTTATTGGCCTTTACAAGATGGCTGCGGTGATTTAGCCAGTAATAAAGCGAGCCAGCAGAATTATGGTAAGATTAAAGGTGCTAAATGGCAGGAAAAAATTGTTAACAATCGAGCCTTACATTTGCCATATAGTTTATATTTCCAAAGGTTTGATAATCACATACAAATTAAAGATCCTTTTGAGAACGATACAGAATTTACAATGTCTTTTTGGGTCAAGCCAAGCTTACTGAACGATGGAGCTTGGCACGCCTTAATCGGTCATCAAGGAGATAAGTATCGCAAACCTGGAATATGGATGACGCCAGATAAATCGGGATTGATGTACGAGTCATACGATCTAACAGGTAAGCGTTATTTTGCGTTAATAGATAACTTCTTTGAAGCCAAAGAAAAGTGGATTCATATAACATGGGTCAAACAAGGAACCGAATACAGATTCTACCGTGATGGCGAACTTTTATTAACTCAACCTGCGCCAGAAAAATTTTTTCATAACAAAGAGACGGGGTACTGGATTGGCAAAGTTGATAATTTTTGGGCTGGTGTAATTGCCGAATTTACAGTTTGGAATTATGCCCGTTCTACCGCTGAAATTAAAGGTAATATCTACACTCGGCTGAGAGGAAACGAATTGGGGTTGGTTGGTTATTGGTCTTTAAACGAAGGGATTGGCGACATAGTGAGAGATAAAAGCGATCGCGCCAATAACGGTAAAATTTACTTCGCCACTTGGACACAACAAAACTTTATCAAACCTGCAGCCATCAGGGACGAACCAAACGTCATCAAATCTGCTTTGAAGTTTGACGGTCATGATGACCACATTTCATTACCCAGAATGGACTTTGATTATTCCCAAGGTTTCACAATCGAAGCGTGGGTTTATTACAACAGCTTCAAAAAATCCTCACGAGTCATCGACTTTGGTAATGGTATCGACAAAGATAACATTATCTTTGCCAATCGGGAAACAGATAACGATCTGATTTTAGAAATCAAACGTGATGGCGTAGGGCAAAGGATCGCAGCCGCAAATGTATTAGAACCTGGTAGGTGGATGCACTTAGCAGCAACAGTCAGTGCTGATGGAACTGGCAAACTTTACAGGAACGGTGAACAAGTCCAATCTGGAGCAATTCACCTACCCAACAATGCCAATAGAACTTTGAACTACATCGCTCGGAGCAACTACACGTTTGATGATTATTTTGACGGTATGATGTCGGAAGTACGCCTTTGGAAAAAGGCTCGTAATCAAGAAGAATTGCTCAAGGATATGCAACGTCGTTTGTTAGGAAATGAGGAAGGTTTGATTGGTTATTGGTCATTGAATGAAGGACGTGGCAATAAAGTTTTAGATAAGACTACCAATAGCAACACGGGTATGATTCATGGGGCTATTTGGCCGCAGTCCTACGAATCGGATTACTTGCAACCCGTTTTGACATTTGATGGCAAGGATGATTATGTAGAAGTTCCAGAGCATACTAACCTTAGCAATCAAGTCACAGTTTCAGCTTGGGCGAGAAGCAATACCCCAACGTGGAACCAATACGGTTGTTTGGTTTCCAAACGCAATCCTTTTAGTTTGCACCCCGAAGCTGGTGGCAAAACTTTTCATTTTTATATCCGTTCTGGTGTATGGAAATGTGCTAGTTTTACACCGAACATAGACATTACCCAGTGGCACCATTACGCAGGTACGTTTGATGGCAGAACTATTCGTTTGTATATCGATGGTGAAGAGGTAGCTCGCACGGAAGCACCAGGACAATTAAATAATGATAACGGTCGTTTGTATATAGGGAGGGATGTTGAGTCGCCATCTCGATATTTCAACGGTCAAATTTCTGAAGTTCAAGTCTGGGATAAAGCACTTACCCCAGCAGAACTGCAAGAGCACATGCACCGTTCTCTGGTGGGGAATGAGCGAGGGTTAATTGGGTATTGGCCTTTAAATGAAGGGTCTGGAGATAAAGTTTTAGATCGTTCTCACCGTGCTTTGCATGGAAAAGTTTTTGGCGCAGCTTGGGATGGACAAATCTTCTTTGAGAATGAACCGTTAATTACCAGACGGGGATGGCAGCAAGTACAAAAGTTACAACCCACTGACTTAAACAGTAACGCTTTCTTTGGCGAAGAAGCAGCAATTAGTGGCGAGTGGGCGATCGTCAGTGCTCGCAAAGCAAATGGATCGCGTTTGCTAGAAGCTGGAGCCGCTTACATTCTCCAATTGCAGAACAAGATGTGGCATCTCAAGCAAAAGTTGCAACCTCATGACTCTCGTGTGGGCGATCAATTTGGGTGTGATGTCGATATTAGTGGGGAATGGGCAATTGTCGGAGCGAGAAAAGCAGATACTGTGGGAATGCAAGATACTGGAGCTGCTTATGCTTTTCGTTTGGAAAACAGGGTATGGCAGCAGGTACAGAAACTGCAACCCATTGACTTGGCTGCTCGCGATTACTTTGGCAAAGGTGTAGTTATGAGTGGCGATTGGGCTTTTATTGGGGCTTACAATGCCAGAGCTAACAGCATTCAAGGGGCTGGAGCAGTGTATGTTTTCCATTTGGAAAATGGAATGTGGCAGCAGGTACAGAAGTTGCAACCAAAGGATTTGGGTATTAACCAATGCTTTGGGAACTCTATGGCTATTAGCGGGGAGTGGGCAATTATCGGTGGTGGCGATCGCTACGCCTCTGCTAATGTTAAACGTCCGGTTGGAGGTGCTTATATATACCGTTTGGAAAATGGTGTGTGGCAACTCAAACAGAAGTTGCAATCTGCTCAAGTTGATGGTAAGGATTTATTTGGGTACTCTGTAGCGATCGCAGGAGAACATGCTTTTGTCGGGGCAGTCGGTACTAAAGTTGGCAATGTTCTCGCTGCTGGCAATGTTTATACGTACCAATTGGAGAAAGGAGTCTGGCAAATTAAACAAAAACTGCAAGCCGAGTATCCCAAGTATTGTGGATTTTTTGGTGCGACAGTGGCGATCGCTAAAGATGTGGCGATCGTTGGTTCCACCCGTGCCAATTCTGCCAAAATTATTGATACTGGAGATGCTTGCGTTTTCCATTTAGAAAAAGGTCTGTGGCAGCAAAAACAGAAACTGCAACCAGCCGATTTGCATTACGAAAACTACTTTGGTTTCTGCACTCCCATTGATGGTGAGTGGGTTTTTAGCACTGCTGCTTGGGCAAACAATTCCCACTTCCGCAGGGTAGGTGCTATCTACATTTTCCAAGGTCGTTAAAGAATTTTAGATTTTGGATTTTGGATTGAACAATTTTCAATTTGGAATTCCTGAAGTGAGTCAGCAAACAGGTGAATGGAGAAAGCAATTTGCCTGTTTGCTTGCATACAACATTTTTCTAAAGCTTTGCTGTTGAGACCCTGTCTAGGAACGATCCATTTAAGTTGAGAGATGCCACGCTTCAAGTCATCGGTTATTATGATATCAGGTGTTAAAAAGCATAAAGATTAGAAAAGTTGTTGATGATACAAATCGAAGCCATACTAGCAGAGGATTAATTATATGACTATTAAAGAACTCTTGCTCCAAGAAATTGAATCCTCACCAGAGTCTCTCTTAGAAGCAACTCTTGATTTTCTACGCTTTTTGAAAACAAAGCGAGTAGCAGAAAAAAAAGATACGCAACCCCCACACATTCAACTAGAAACAGCAGGTTCTGAAACCTTAAATCAACCACAAGAAAACCCGATAGATAGTTCTCAACTACCCTACCGTCCAGCTTCTGGCCGTTCCATCCTCAGACACGCAGGCACTTGGGCAGGCGATGACTTCGATGAGTGTCTTCACTCTGTTTACGCAACTCGTGGCAAAGCTAAGTTCGATTATGACTTAAATCCTTTTGAGTAATGTATTTACTAGATACAAATCACTGTAGTGCTATCATTCTTGGCGAACCAAACGTCATTCGTCGAATAACTGAGGTTGGAGAATTAAACATTGCTACTTGCGTAATTGTGCAGGGAGAACTTACATATATGATGGAAAATTCTGCACAAAAGGAAACGAATCTCGCTTCTTTTACCGAATTTCTTGAAGATATACGCATCTATAATGTAACAGAGGGCACGGCTAATATTTACGGTCAGATCAAAGCTGGTTTGATGAGACAATTTGGTCCCAAGGAAAAAAGCAAGCGGAGAAAAACTCAGGTAACAGACCTAGGCTTTGATGAAAATGACCTTTGGATTGCGGCTGTAGCCTTACAACACAGTCTTACCGTTGTATCAGCTGATAGCGACTTTCAGAGAATTCAACAAGTTAGAACATTGTCTGTTCAGTCTTGGTTGTAAATTTTATGCGCTGGGAGAGATTGAGAATATGTCTCCACAAGAATTGGAAAAACTAATTCAGCAACATGGTGAAGCTGCCAAGGCATACGAAAATGAGGCTGTTCAAATTGGCTACACCTATATAATTCCAAACTTTGGTTTTGATGCAGTCATGCAGAACACTCTGGATTTACTACTAGCTCCTAGAAAAGACTGGAATCATGGAGTGGTGGATATTCGAGTTTTTACAAAGCCTCACGACTATATACCCTTTGACTCGAACGAAGAAACTACAGAAATCGAAATTATTGATTTCTGCTCACTTATCCGAAATATTTATCCTCATGAGTATCCTTATTACGAATTACCCGAATGGTGGACTGAGGAAGATATGCAAGCAGCCGCTGAGGTGCTCGATCCACTTGACTTTGCAATTTGGATACAAGATACATTTCGTCCTGATGAGTCAGAAGAAGAGATACTTGATATGTGGTTGAAGTCCGTGCAACCTTACTTAGGCGAGGAGGTTCTCTTTTACAAGATGGAAGATGATAATAACTCCAATTGTGGTTTTGCTCCATATCTGTTTGTTGGAGATCGCTGTCTTATTCTTGTTGTACGATGTTGGCAGCTATGATAGTCATAATGCGATGTCAGTTATAAATTTCTCACAAACGATGACTATTAAAGAACTCCGGCTCCAAGAAATTGAATCCTCTCCAGAGTCTCTCTTACAAGAAACTCTTGATTTTCTACGCTTTTTAAAACCAAGCGAGTAGCAGAAAAAAAAGATACGCAACCTTACCGTCCAGCTTCTGGTCGTTCCATCCTCAGACACGCAGGAACTTGGGCAGACGGTGACTCCCATGAGTGTCTTCAGTAACAGGGGAAATTCGGCAAGGAGCGATCGCGACTTATTCGTAATTCAGGATCTACTTAATTAAAACCTCGGCAGACTTCTTTGCATCTTTGCGCCTTGCTCATTCCACTGTGAGTGAGGTTGTTGCCAAGTTAGGTTTAGATGCGACACGACGAGAGTGAAAAGCAACTCCACTGACTGTCTGTACTGTTACATTGAAGTTTGTTAGCAGAAATAGCTAAAATTTAATTTAATTAACTCTTTTAGGTAGAGCCGAATCAAAAACCTGCTGTGCGGTAAAGTTAAGCTGGGGGAAGGTAGGGGAAACAATCAAGTCATTACCTGTAAATTTAGTAATTTGGTACTCATCTCCAACAAGCTGGCATACTAAGAAAGTAGGTTGTTTAGGGTCCCCAATGAATTTTTTACCCCCTAGCCCTTTATAATCAGCAATCCAGTATTCAGGAATGCCCATTTCCTCATAGTCCCCAAACTTATCGTAGTAATCATCCCGCCAATTGGTACTGACAACTTCCACTACTAAAGGTACGGATGCTGCTTGAGTAACTGTTGACTCTTTTTGGAAAAGAGGTTCGTTAGGGAGATTATCTAAATTTAGCAACACTATATCTGGAGAGTAAGTAGACTCGGCACCAGGAGTTTTAACAAATGTAGTTTTAGGTATCCCATAAGGTAAGTTGAGCCGATCAATCTCTAATGTTAGCTTGCGTGATAAAAATACGATGACTTTTTCATGGTCCCCAGTTGGTGGTGCCATTTCAACAATTACTGCTTTATGTAGCTCGTAGCGCTTCCCGTCGTTGGGGAACCACTCGATAAATTCTTCGTAGGTTACAGGTTTAGTTACCGCTTGGCTCATAAGTTTACCTCCCACATATATTTGACTTTAACAGAGAGCGATTAACCATCCGTCAGATACGGATGGCTGGTTGTCTACGCCTTTGAAAATAAACTTAGCTGCCGAGAGTTACCAAAGCTACTAACCCTCACCTTGCTAGTCTAAAAGCATGGCTTGTTTGAATTCGCTAACAAAGTCATAAAAGATGGGCAAGCCTCTGAGTCATAAAATCAAGAGATAAAATAAGGATTGCAACTGGTCTGACGGTCTTGGAGACAAACCCCAATATGGTACACGCAACATCCAATACACTGACATTGGAGGAGTTTCTACATTTACCAGCAACGAAACCAGCCAGTGAGTACATTGATGGTCAAATTATTCAAAAACCCATGCCACAAGGGAAACATAGTTTAATTCAAGGAGAGCTTGTCCCTACCATCAATATTGCAGTCAAGCCTAAGCGTTTGGCTCGTGCATTTCCCGAGTTACGTTGCACTTTTGGCGATCGCTCAATTGTACCGGATATTGCAGTTTTTGTATGGGATAGGATTCCGCGTGATAAGAAAGGGGAAGTTGCCAACGCATTTTCCATCCCGCCAGATTGGACAATTGAAATTTTGTCTCCCGATCGACGCCAGACAAAAGTCACGAAAAATATTCTTTATTGTTTGAAGTATGGGACTCAAATGGGTTGGTCGATCGATCCGGAAGAGCAAACGGTGTTTGTTTATCGTCCCAAGCAAGAAACTGAGGTTTTTGATGAACCAGATGCGCTGTTGCCCGTACCATCTTTTGCAAGTGAGCTAAAACTGACAGTTAAAGAATTGTTTGCTTGGTTGTTAGAATAAGCAGTTACCCTATCAGGTAATCTTCATCAACCTGATTCCACGCATCTTGTTCGCAAATCAAGATTTCATATTTTGCCCATTCCCTAACTCTTCGCAATGGGTGATTCAGAAATTTTTTGGCTATTTCTGCTTCTTTGTCTTCTCTTCGTGATCTTTGCGACGCCAGGTGCTTCAAGCCGGGGAACCCTAGTCGAGCACTGGCTTGTCTTTGCGGTTCCATACAAAAGGGGGTAAAAAGCAGTTTTGTCACAATTCCCATCAAAAAGACTATGCTAACCATACGATCGCTTCTAAAAGCTTAATTGACCAACTAGAACAAAAGGGTCTAACTTGGAAAGGATACTTTGAAGATATTCCATCGCCTGGTTCTGTTGCTGTTGTTGCCCCCAGTTTAAACCGCGTGCTGTATGCATCCAAGCATAATGGTTTTATGAACTTCAAGAAAGTCCAAGACGACCCGAATTTGTCGAGTAAAATAGTAGGGCTTGACCAGTTAACCACTGACCTAAAAAGCGGAAAAGTTCCCAACTACAGCCACATCATCTTTAACCAGTGTCATGAAATGCATGGTTTGCAGGAATGTTCTAACCTGAAACAACTGATTCAAACTGGCGATGCAACGATCGGTCAATTTGTCAACAAAATTACTAGTTCCAAGCTCTGGGCTGCTTCTGGTAACAATGCAATTATTATTACTTGGGATGAAGATAGCAATCCGCGTGATAAAGCTGAAATTCAAGGTTGCTGTGGTTTTGACCCTAGGAGTAAAGCTAACTTTGGCGGTGGTCACATTGCCACAATTGTAATTACCAATCACGGTTCACGCGGTGTTGCAGACAACACACCTTACAATCACTACTCACTGTTACGAACTACAGAGGACGCTTTTGGCATCTACGAATACTTAAACTTTGCAGGCGATACAGCTAAAGGAGTTAAGCCGATGACGCCCCTGTTTGCAAACAAAAAAGTTGCTAAAAGCTAGAATGTGTTTTTATTCAAAATTTTACGAAACACAATCTTGTCAGCACCTGCGGTGTAGAAGTCTCGGATGCGAGCCTCTTCCTCGTAGCCGCATTTTATGTAGAATGCCCGCGTGCGATCGAAGCTTGCTAAAGTTTCCACCAGTAGCATTCTCCCACCGCGTGCTTTCAAAGTTTCTTCAACGTAGCGCATCAGTTTCCCACCTCTTCCTTTTCCCTGGTGGTCGGAGCGAATGGCTATCAATTGTAGGTTCCAAGTTTGCTCGGTCATCCGTTCGGGCTCACAGTAAGCGACTCCCACTGGTCCATCTTCGTCATCGTCGTCGGTGACCCAAAAAGCATCGCTGTCGCTGTTACCGTCGAGGTAGTCAGCCAGCATTTTGCGAAGCACCTCGATCTCGTTCGGCTCGAAACCGATTGTCTTGGCTACAGCAATCAGCGCCTCTGCATCTTCGGGTTTTGTAGGTCGGATCATGGTAAACTTTAGTGTGTGCTTATTTTTACTTAATCTTGAAGATTTAGCTTCTCTTACATTTAGTCACATTTTTGACATCAATATTTCTAAGTGCAAAATTTACGTTAAAACATTGTGACTTCAAACTCTAAATCACCAAGCCTAATTTTACTGCCAACTGTAAGTAAGGCGGGTGCTGAGGGTTGGTTCGCTTCTTGGGATAAGAGTTGCAGCCCGTTAACAAATGTACCGTTACGACTGGCAAGATCCACAATCTGAAGTTTTTGATTGACCCACTGCACGATCGCATGATGCCGCGATATAGTCATTATCTGGTCAGGTTCGTAGCCGCTCAAATCGATGTCAACAACGATATGAGGCGGATGATTGCGCCCAATGAGCGATCGCAATCGATTCAGTGGAAAACTACTCTGAGCTTTTGGACCATTACGTACCACTAGGTAAGCCGTATCGGGAGTCAGTTGGCTCAGTCCAGGAATAGGATCGCAACCCAGACCAGCAAACATTATGAACCTCCTAAAAAGGATGAAGGATAAAGGATAAACGATGAAATATGAACGAGAAAGGGTGAAGGATTAAGAAGTAAAATATAATTCATAATTCATAATTCATAATTCAGTTGACGCGTCGATCTCAGTAAACCAGTGGTTTGGTGTGCGGTAAGTTTACCTGTTTTGTGAAGATTATCCAATTGCTGAGAGGCTTCATTGGCAATTGTTGTCTGACCCGATTTTAAAGCCGCTACCTGAATCTGACTCAGGAGTTCCCCTGTAAGCAGAGGATCGTGTGTCAAGGTGAGTTCGGTACTGTAGCGATTGATATCCCAGCAAAGGCGATCGCGATCCACCTCTTGATTAACTTGCTGTGCTTCTCGATAGGAGGGAGTCACTTGCAGTGAAAGAGCAGGAGAAGGAGAGGGGGAAGATGATAACTGAACTTGGGCGATCGCGTAATTCCCTGGTAGTTGATTTGCACTCAATGCAGGTACTTCTAAAGCCAACAGTACATCTGTGGCAGTATCTACTCGTAAGTTTCGTAGGTGAATCTCTTGGGAGGTGGTTTCTGTCAAAGGAAGGTAATCAGGACGTAACCGACAGCATCTTTTCAGCTTAACTCCGGTTGCCAAATTCAAATTCAAAGTCGCGTCTGTCACTGCAATTGCTTGTACAGCCTGCAACCGCTCTTGAAGTTGGGGCGTCAGCAACGTTGGATTATCTGCATACATGAATGTTCCTTGTCCGCGATCGCTCAAGCTGACGAGTAAGGCTGAATTAAAATCGGCAGCATTTCCCAATCCTACCGTACATAAGCTGATGCCATCTTCTGCCATTTTCTTGGCTTGCTCGATCAAAATGGCTGCATCCTCCAAAACCGCTCCTTGTCCGGTCGTTGGATGTCCATCTGTAATTAAAATTCCTACCCTTGCTCTGCCAGTATCTGAAGATAATTCAGACTGAATCCAACTCAAAGCTAGATCTGTCCTGGTGACTCCTTCAGCAACTAACTTCTTGAGAACAGACTGTAGCTGGTCAAGTTGACTGTTTTGCAGATTTTGTACCAGAGGAGTTACCCAATCTGCAAAGCTAGCAATAGAAAGGCGATCGCTTGCTCGTAACTGAGCCGCTAACGCCTGAGTTGCTGCTTTTGCCCCTTCCCACTTTTCACCTTGCATTGATGCACTAGTGTCTAGAGCAATTGCCAATTGCAATGGTAAGTTTGCCGCTTGTCTTGGGGTATCGCCTGACGACGGTAAAATCCGAACTCGCAGAATATGTTCTGAGAGTTGCGAACTCACTTTAGCAGGGCGGTCCCAGTCAAGTTGCAAGTTGAACATAACACCCAAAATAATCTAGTAACGCCGCATCTCGTTCAAGAACTTGTTTTGATATCGTAAAAACTCTTGGCGTGATTCTTGAGAACGGCGCTTGTGGTCTGCATGAATATCCTTCCGCAAATTCTCAAGTTCCTGAATCCGATGCTGTCGATCTTTGAGAAACTCGCCTTGATATCTGAGATACTCGGTGTGCCATTCCTTAAAGCGACGTTCACCATCCCGCACCAGCATTTGTCGATAGTGTTCGTGAGATAGTAAGTGCGGAGGAACATTAGAAAGATCTGCCATGATTAAAGACCTCAAAGTAAAGGGTCATGGAAAGGAATCAGAAGGTTAAGAAGCTTATGAAATTCTTCTTCAGCTTAGCTTGCCCTCTGCCTCCTGTCTTCTAGTACTATACCCGTTTCCATTGCTTGCTCAACCATTGCCTCCGAGCTTCACCAGCTAGCATTTTCGCTGTAGCACCATGAGCGCGGGCGCGATCGCTCGCTGACAAGTCCAAACGGCTTAAAGTTTGGCAAGCCCGGAAACTAGCGATCGTTGCACCTGTACGAACTTGGCGCATGGTACGAATGAGAATCACCGTTTCACCTCCGAACGTTTAGTACTGGCTGTGCTTGCTGTTGGCAGTTCTTGAAACAAATCCTGTAGAATTAGCTTTGATTCGTTTACAGGCAGTTTAGAACGAGAAAGTAAGACATCCATACAGATATCTCGAAAGTCACTACTCTTGATATGCACGGGAATATTTTGGTTTTTGCAGACTTTAGCAACAATTAAACAAGCCCGCAAACCTGAAGCCCTTTCATTTTTTGTGCGCTGCTGAAAACACTTGACCAAATGGACGATGAGTAGGGCATCCTTACGAGCCAACCCTGCTTTTTGGATGAGAATTTCCTGTTGGGTTGTCTCGTCTGGTTCGGGAATATCTATTGTGACTAAGCGATCCATGAGAGCGTCTTGAGTAGCGTGTACCCCGCAATACTCCTCTGGATTGGAGGTAAATATGGCGCGGAACTCAGGATGGACGCGAATATATTCCTGGCGATTGTTAGCCGCCGCAGGTAACACTAGGAGCTTTTCTTCCAATGCCGAAAGCAAGACGTTATTGACTTCAGGACGAGAACGATTGAATTCATCGTAGACTAAGGTAAAACCCTCACGGCAAGCTGTCGTTAAGCGGGAATCTACCCAGGATTCACGGAATTCATCCTCCATCTTGACAACGTTATGGATGTAGTTGTCTACAACCTTCTTGCGGCTATAGCCTCGTTGATTGCCGATTAAATCGGAAGATTTGTATTCATCGTCCCCAAACACTAGTAAAATAGGACGTTCTAGCATATTCGCTAGATGTACTGCCAGTGTGGTTTTGCCCGTACCTGCAGGACCGCGTAGATGTACGGAAAACCCTGTTTGCAGGTAGCGCAAAGCACGCTTGGTCAGATGGCTGACTTTTGGCGTTTCGATGAAATTTTGTGATTTGATTTGGAGAACTGTAGCCACAACTAACTCCAATTGCGATCGTTAGAGTTGACCCCTTGAGTTAGGGGGTTCGCTCTTACTGGTGAAATATCAGATTGGATACTTCCAAATGAGGGTGCTGTTCCCCAAACGTAATCTTGCAAAGCAGCGACAAAAGCGGCTCGTTCTTGAGCTTGTTCTGTCCAAGTTTCTTGTTGCTGCATTCGCGTTGCTTCTAAGAAAGCAGCGACTTCGGCTTGCAAGGTTGTATGGAAATTGTTTAACGACTCGCGCATGACAGCAGCCATAGCAGTGCGTTCGGCGGTTGCGTTGTGCAGAAATTCTGCTGTTTCTGCTGCTAAGTTTTGACAAAACTCTTCGAGCCAAGCTCGTTGGTACTGATGCAACGCTGCCATTTCTGCCTGAATTTGCTGTCGAGTTTCTAGCACGTTTTGTTGACGTTGGCGAACTTCTTGTTCGCGTTGCTGCCGTGCAGCATACCATTGTTCTCTAAGAGACACAACTTAAGCTCCTTCCCGCTATACCTTAAAAAAAGTAGAAATTAATTTTTTCTCTATCCACTTTCAATTTTTAAATACTGAAAAGGCCTGCTACTGCGGTTCGGCAACAGGCAGATTAACTGAAGTTAGATCGAATGGGCGATCGTCGCCTAACTTAGGCAGCTGGTACAGCAGCTTGAGCAGTCAAGCCAACCGCTTCAGCGTACTTCAAATAAGTTTCTACGGATGCAATGACCACCCGTGCTTCTACTGCTAGCAGTTCAATACCAACTAAAGACACCCTTGCCCATAAATCGATGACGACACCTTTATCAAGGATGCGATCGATAACTTCTGCGAGGCTGGAGGATGAGTTTACTTTTTCAACGGCCATGATTATGATGACTCCACAATTTTAGATAAATTTTAAAAACCCGTTGTCGAGGGAGCCTGCAACAGACTTCTCAGTTTTTGCAAGCAATAAGTTTTTCCAGATTCAATGTCAGGTTTTTCTTCAGACATTAACAACTTGAGTCACATTTATGACTCCTCGCTATTATTACCTATATAATTTTGATTTTGATGTTAATTTTTTTTACTCGTATAGCAATAATTCTCAATCATTTATAACAATACCTTTGCTAATTATTAAAGCTGAAGATAAGCTGAAGGTGCGTGAATGTGACCCAAGCAGGAGATGGTGTGAAAACTACGAGCTAATAAAAATGGCTGGTGATTTTTTGGGAACACAAATCGATTGGCTGTATGAGTGACAGAGTTTTGAGTAACATTCATAAAGTCTTCTTAACCCCTTTATTCGGCGATTTGTTAGGTGATGTTGGAGGAGGGGTTGAAGAGGTTTAGTGGGTTATCTTTATATGTGTTGGTTAATGTGGAAGTTGAACTGTGGAAGACGAAGAATTTTTGCCAAGGTTAGAAGTTGAAGAATTGTTGGCAAGATATGCTTTAGGGGAGAGAGACTTTGAAGCGAGTGATTTGAGTGGAGTTGATTTGAGTGGGATTGATTTGGCAGCTAAAGCGAAGAGAGGTATTATCTATAACAAACGAATCAACCTTAGTTCTTGCAATCTCAGTCATGCAAACCTAAGTGGTGCCAATCTCTATCGTGCCTTTATGATATTTGCCAATTTAGAGAGTGTCAACTTGGAGGGAGCGAACTTGTGGGAAGCTCAGTTGGAGGGGGCTCAATTAAAGGGTGCCAATCTTAGGGGAACCAATCTCGGTGCTACCAATTTCGCTGGTGCTGACTTCACTAATGCTGATTTGAGCGGCGCTTCATGGGGATTTAATGCCAAAGATGCTTTTTTTAAGAATACCATCATGCCTGATGGTACTGTTATGACTGGAAGAGGATGAGTCAAGCAACGCAATAGAAGTTGATAACGCGTCCCAAAATGCATATATCTCGGCAGGAACCCTTGTAGGAGAGCCACTAGTGCATAAATTACTGAGCAAGTGGGTATATTGAGATTTATAAAACAATTTTAATATAATCTCGTGCCCTTTACGCGAATTCTGAGTTTCTAATACTGCCATCAGGCATAATTGTTTGACAAAAAAACACATCAGTGAAATCTGCATTTTTTATGATAGAGCCCTTAAAATTTGCATTGTGAAGACAAGCGCCTCTTAAATCGGCTTCTTCTAAATTTGTATGACTCAAATTCGCTCCTGAGAGATTGGTAAGGCTTAGCTTTGAGCAGCGCAAATTGAATCCACTCAAGTCCACACCAGCTAAATTAGCCCCACTAAAGTCCACTTGTTGTCCAAAAGCTTTTGCTAGCATCATTTGAGTAATGCTAGAATAAGCGACGGAAACTGAATAAGAGTCAGGACAAAAATCCAGTACAGTTGCCACTTCTTCACCCAAAACTAGAACATAGGCGTAAGAGTTATCTGTGCCTTCTGCAAAAGCATAAAACCAATTTGGTTTTATGTATTCACTACGGTATTCTGATGTTGCTAGAGCTTCTGTATATTGTATGGCTTCTTGCAAACGAATAAATTCTTTACTACTCACAAAACATTGATCCCATCCTCTTGGTTCTTTCATTCCATTATGCCATTCATACAATTCATATAGTTCTTCCGGAAATGTGAATGGTAAATCCTTGGTTATTTCATCAATTTCTTCTCTTGTCAACCCCGGATAAAATTCACCTTCAAATTGGATTCTTTTTAATGCTTCTATAAGAGGAGATTTATCTTTGATAACAGGACTATTTAATTGAGCTAAATAATTTGTATTTTTTCTACTAAAATAAGCTTCATTTAAATTGATTCCATTAGGAAATACACTTTGATTATTATAAATAATTTCCTTTAAAGAAGTACCAGTTAGATTGGTATCTTTTAAATTGGCACCTCGTAAGTCACAAAAACGCAGATTTGTATTTTCTAAAATTGCTCCTTGTAAATTGGCATTAACTAAATTGGTGCGTTCTAAATTAGCATTTTTTAGATTTACGTAATTAAGGTTTGCATTTTTAAGATTAGCATATTTTAAATTTGCACCATTTAAGATAGCGCCTTTCAAATTAGCCTTTATTAAATTAGCATATGCTAATTTGATATTTATCAACTCAGAGTAACACAAAACAGCATCCTGTAAATTAGTACGAACTAAATTTTGTTCATTGAGAATAGTACCAGCACAAATTAAGTAGGCGTCTTCCAAACTTGTATTGGGAGGAAACTTGGTTTTCAAGTCATACAGTAATCCCTTAAGACTTGTATTGGTTAAATTAACAGTACTTAAATCTAATCCTCTAAAGTTAGTGCGATCGCAATTTGCTCCTTGAAGGTTAACGTGGGTTAAAATAGTATCTTTGAAATCTGTGAGTGTTAAATCTGCATGGCTTAGATCGGCACCCGTTAAGTTTGTACCTGTAAAAGATTCAATGCGAGCATGCCTCAGTTGAGCATATTGAAGATTTGAATTTTGAAATCCAACGATAGCGACATTAGTAAGATTAGCGTTAGTAAAATTGCTGTTATTAATACTAATATATAGTTTGGTATTACTCAGATTACTATTGCTAAAATCAGTAGCTTCAATATATGTTCTGTAGAACAGAGCATGGCTTAAATTTGCATAGCTTAGATTCACATTATTGATTTGAGTATTAGCAACTTCAGCCTTATGAAGATTAACTCCACAAAAATTAGAATCTGTTACTTCACAGCTATTCCAACGAGAACTTACTAGTACAGCATTCATGAAGTTAACTCGATCTACATTAATATTATCAAGAAAGGCAGAGGGCAGGAGGCAGGAGGCAGAAGGGAATACTGGCTCCGCTCTCTGCGAGTGACCAAAGGGAACAAGGGTTTAAGACCCCGACTGAACTCCGTTCAGTCGCTACCATTTAGGAGGGGTCTGAATCCCCTTCTAAATGGAACCTTCTGCCCTCTGCCTTCGTACTTCTGCCTTCTTCAATAAATGACCCGTTATTTAATATTGATTCTGCAAAATTAACATAATTTATTCTTCCGGATTCAAAGCTACCATAATGTCTATAAATACCACTTAAATTAACATCACTAAGATTGCTTACTATCCATTTTAATGGACTGTATTTAGAAAAATCTCGTTCTCCAGCTGCGTAACGTTTTAGTATTTCTTCAAGATTCATGGTCTTAAATAATTTGTAATGGCATAAGTACAGGAGGAGGAACTTCCAAGAAAGGTATTCTTGGGTTGGCGTAGAAACGAGGGTGAGACTGCGGTCAACGGTCACTAAAAAAAAGAATTCCCAGGCTCAGCCTGGGAACGAGGGTGACACACTATCGTCACTAGTCGCTGTTTAATAAGCGTCCTGTAATTCGTAGAAGTCGGGTGAGACGTAATCCTTACGTAAAGGCCAACCAACCCAATCTTCTGGCATCAAAAGCCGCTTGAGGTTGGGGTGTCCTTCATAAACAATGCCGTACATATCAAAAGATTCGCGTTCTTGCCAGTCTGCTGTCTTCCAAATCCAGTAAACTGAAGGGACTCTGGGATTTTCTCTAGGCAAAAATACCTTCAGTCTGACTTCTTCCGGGCGATCGGCATTATCACTGACTTTAACCAAATGATACATACTGACTAACTGTTGCCCCGGTCCCAAGTCAATGCCACACTGACATTGAAGGTAGTTGAATCCGTAAGCGTACAGAGCAGTACAGAGGGGCAGTAAAAAATCTGGCTCTACCTTAATGACCTCTATACCATTGTGGTCTGCTTCTAATGACTCATGAGCGAATTCATTTTCTGCCAACCACTGGGACACTTTACCTGCTTTTACCAGTGACTGTTCGCCAGCTGGTACTGGTTTTGATTCTTCTTCAGCCACGGTTTGTTTCCTCCTTCGCTTTTTCTGTCAGGAGCGCAGGTGGTACTGGGAGACCGATCGCTTCTGATAATTCCTTCGGTGGTGCAACACGGGTATCAGAAAGCAAGTACTGACCCGTATGAATTTGCTCGGTTGGGTTGAGTTTGTGAGTTGTGCTGTAATAGCGGTGCTTTTGCTTGGTGCGATTCCGCTCTTGCATGGAATCATCCGCTATTTTCTTCCGCAATTTGATAATCGCGTCAATAATTGCTTCCGGACGTGGCGGACAACCGGGTAAGTAAACGTCTACCGGAATTAGTTTATCAACTCCACGTACTGCAGAGGGAGAGTCCACACTGAACATCCCGCCAGTAATCGTACAAGCGCCCATGGCAATCACGTACTTGGGTTCTGGCATTTGTTCGTAAAGACGTACCAACTGGGGTGCCATCTTCATAGTGATTGTGCCTGCTGTAATAATTAGGTCAGCTTGGCGGGGACTCGAACGGGGAATCAAACCAAAGCGGTCAAAGTCAAATCGGGAACCAATGAGAGCTGCAAATTCAATGAAGCAGCAAGCAGTGCCAAATAGCAAAGGCCACAAGCTTGAAAGCCTTACCCAATCGTAAAGGTCGTCAACAGTAGTCAGAATAACATTTTCTGACAAATCTTGGGTGACTGTAGGACGCTCAATCGGGTTGAGGATGCGCTCTTTCTGCTGCTGCTCTATATTTGTATCTAAGACCATTCCAAAGCTCCTTTACGCCATGCGTAAACTAGGGCAACTACAAGAATTGCTATAAAAATGAGGGCTTCAATAAATGCCAACAGCCCGAGGCGATTGAAAGCTACTGCCCAAGGGTATAAAAACACAGTTTCTACGTCAAAAACGACGAAGACAAGAGCAAACATGTAGTAGCGGATGTTGAACTGAATCCAGGCTCCACCGATGGGTTCCATACCAGATTCATAGGTGGTGCGCCGTTCTGGGTTGCGACCGCTCGGTCGCAGGAGCTTAGACGCTGATAGAGCCAAGGCAGGCACTAGGCTACAGATAATGAGGAAGCCTAGGAGGTACTCGTAACCGCTGAGGACAAACACAATAATTTTCTACCGCTTTAGGTGCAATTAAGTCTGTTAACCTTATTTCACATTATATCTATATTGATTTTCTTAAATGCCCAATCAGCAGAACTTGCGATGATTTGATTCGTATTGGCTTAATATAGAAAATTCTTAAGGAACGATGAAGGAGCGCGATAAAAGGTTATACTCCCTTTTAGAGTATAAAATTACACTTTATTGTGTACCGTAAAGCTTTCACTTTATACTTCATAACTTTATCCTTTATACTTGAGCTGGCACTTGTGTCATAATTTTTAACATATGTTTAATATTTCCTTTTCACTAATGCCAGAGCCATGAGCGAACAAGCTGTTGCCAACACTGAGTTAGACAGATACGAATGCCGCGCCTGCGGCTACGTTTACGAACCCCAGAAAGGTGACGACAAGCACGATATTGCCCCCGGTACGTCCTTTGCTGAATTACCCAACAGCTGGAAGTGTCCGGTTTGTAGTGCCAAGAAAGTTGCTTTTACCAACATCGGTCCTGCAGGTACTGCATCGGGCTTCCAAGAAAATCTTAAGTATGGCTTGGGTGTCAATACCTTGACTCCAGGACAGAAAAACTTGCTGATTTTTGGTGCATTGGCTATTGCTTTCTTGTTGTTTATGAGTCTTTATGGCTTAAAGTAAAAATGCTCTTCTTCGCCGAGGTCTGCATTTTGACAGAATTAGGTAAACAAATTTAGATTAGAAACTGACAAATACAAATGTTTTCAATTGCAAAATCTTGGCAGCGTTTATTAGCTTTATTTGCAGTTATCCTCGCGTGCGTGGGATGTAGTAAGGTTCCTTCAACTGCTTACAACCCGTGGGAAGTGGTTTCCGTGCCAACAGAGGCAAAACTCCTCGATATTGCCTTTAGCGACCCCCAACACGGTTTTTTGGTAGGTAGCAATGCAACTCTGTTAGAAACTAAAGATGGTGGTTCCACTTGGCAACCGATAGAATTACAATTGGAAGACCAACGATATCGTTTTAACACTGTTAGTTTCTCCGACAAGGAGGGATGGATAGCAGGAGAGCCTTCTTTATTACTCCATACCACTGATGCAGGTCATTCCTGGTCGCGCATTCCTCTTAATGAAAAGCTACCGGGTAACCCCATTAAGATTGTCGCCTTAGGACAGTACTCTGCTGAAATGGCAACGGATGTAGGAGCTATATACAAAACTACTGATGCAGGGCTGAATTGGAAAGCTCAGGTAGAGCAAGCTGTTGGGGTTGTTCGTAACATGAAACGCTCTCCTGATGGGAAATACGTTGCTGTTTCTGCTAAGGGGAACTTCTACTCCACTTGGGAACCAGGGCAAACTGCTTGGGTTCCTCACAACCGCAATAGTTCTCGACGCGTGGAAAACATGGGATTCACGAGCGATGGCCAACTGTGGATGCTAGCACGGGGCGGTCAAATTCAGTTTAGTGACCCAGCAGACCCAGAAAAGTGGCAAGATGCTAAATTCCCAGAACTATCCACAAGCTGGGGCTTGCTGGATTTGGCTTATCGCGACAGCGACGAAATTTGGCTGGGTGGCGGTAGCGGTAATTTAATGCGTAGCCCTGACGGTGGCAAAACTTGGGAAAAAGACCGCGATGTTGAAACAATCCCCGCAAATCTCTACAAAATTGTTTTTTTCAATCCGAAACAAGGTTTTGCGATCGGCGATCGCGGTGTTTTACTAAAATATAATTCCAGTGTTGCAAGTACTGCCAAGTCTGAAGCAGCCTAGGTATTTCTCCTGTTTTCTGAGAAAGAGGTTACAGTGTGTAACTCTTTCTTAACTTTGTAGGATAATGATCTCATTAGCAATCTTTTTGAAGGTAGGGATATAAATGTCAGGCACTACTGGGGAACGTCCATTTTCGGACATCATTACTAGCATTCGTTACTGGGTAATCCACAGCATCACCATTCCCGCACTTTTTGTTGCAGGTTGGTTATTTGTCAGCACGGGCTTGGCATATGACGTTTTCGGAACACCCCGTCCTAACGAGTACTACACACAAGTACGGCAAGAGTTGCCAATTGTGAATAACCGTTTTGATGCAAAACAACAGGTACAGCAATTTAGTAACACAAAGTAGTTTTAAATTATGACAAGCGGAAATAACATCAATCAACCGATTACCTATCCCATTTTTACAGTTAGATGGCTTGCCGTTCACACCCTAGCAGTGCCAACCGTCTTCTTTTTAGGTGCCATTGCTGCAATGCAGTTTATTCAACGCTAGGAGTAAATCATGGATAGAAATACCAATCCCAACAATCAGCCGGTTGAGTTGAACCGGACTTCATTGTATTTAGGACTACTACTCGTCTTTGTTCTGGGGATTCTGTTTTCCAGTTACTTCTTTAACTAACTGGAACAACGGTTATCCGTGGAGCGCTGGATGTCTGAAATTGTGTTGTGTATTTGTTAAGGGAGGAAAAAGCAGTGTCTGGAAGTGGTAGAATTCCCCTCTGGGTTGTAGCTACAATCGCAGGGTTAGGCGTAATTACTGTTGTAGGTATTTTCTTCTACGGCGCATACGCTGGTCTCGGTTCTTCTATTTAAGTCATAGTTAATGGTTAGTGGTTAGTCGCTAGTAGTTGGTGGTTTATTTTTACCAATAACTCCTAACGACTAACCACTTACTATTTGCTACTTAACCGATATCGTCACGTTCAATGTAAAGCAACATAAACGCCGATACGATACCAGGAATTACCAAACCTGTCAGGGGTACAAGGATGGAAGGTAAGAATGAAGCTGAGTACATACAGAATCCTTTTAAATTAAGCAACAATTCATTTAGGAGCTTACTGCAAATTCTGCCCCATTTTTTTGAACTCTAAAGATTTTTAACAAATTTAGCCTCAGCCTCCTTCCTTCCCAAGCGGTTCTTGGGAGCGATCGCATGGAGGTTCCGTCTCCTGAAGTGGAGTCTGTAGCCCCGCAGTATGCATTCTCAGGCTTCACCTCGGAACGATCGCAAAAGCCCTCTGGTAGAGGTACAGTACCTTGCGCTCCCGAGTTCTTCAAATTCCTAAAAGCTCATCCGGATGAACATTTGGTAAGTCTGGAGGAACAACAGTTCTTTGTATGGAAACTTTGTCACTCTCTTGTTTGGTAGCCATGTCTACCGCGATCGCTTCTAAGCGAATTTCCAGACACCCATAAGGAACGTTGATATGAATGAGTTCTTCCATACCTCCTGAAATCAGAGGTAGGAAATTTATCAACCAACGGGGACCGTCTATTAACTGGCGAGTTTGGCAATCTTCTACCCAGAATTTTACAGCTAATTCAGGGCGTCGTTCGGCGAGCCGCACGCGTAACATGACAGATTTCCCAGAAATCAGTTCGCCTTTTGGTAAGTGTATTTGGGGAACAGGTAGAGATTCTGCGATCGCCGATACCACAGGTAAGAGGATAGGTAAATCTGATGCGGTTTGTTCATCTTGCTGTGATGTTGAACTATCAGCTAATGACTCATCAAAATTATCATCTACTACGATTTCTCGTGCTATCGAGGTTAAGCGTGCTTTGCTGTATTGGGTAGTGGTAACGACTGCGTTATCCGTTGGTTTTACAGATATTTCATCAGCGACTGCTACAACGTCTGTTCCCGTTTTTTCCCGTACAACTATATTCTCTTCCGCATCTTGGTATCCCTGTGGCTGTACTTCCTTTTGTGGCTGCTCGGAGTCCTCCTGTCCCCGCGTCTCCTTTTCTTCTTCTACCGAGATAGGGACGGTATCGATATCATAATAGTCTTGGTCGCTTAAATTAATTGGTTCAGGTAGACTATACCCTTGACTTTGCATCCACTTTTTAATAAGGGGAGATGTGTGAGGATCGTCTGTGACTATTAATTCAGAACTGGATGCCGGAAAAATTTCAATGAGCGATCGCTTTTGAAATTCGATTTCTTCTTCTACCAATGGCGATGAATCTTGCTCTGGAGATTCAGATTGAGCTTGTATCTCTTGCTCACTAGGTTGAGAGATATTTTGTTCGAGAGGCTCATTTTGAATTTGCGTGTTTTCTCCTTCTAATTGAGCGGAATCTTCATTGATAGTTTCAGCGATGGCGTGTTGATTGTTAACAGGTGGTTGAAAATTAAATAACTCTAAAGATTTACTCTCAATTTTTTGCCCGTCATCGATAAACACTTTTATTCGTCTTAAATATGGCAAAGCCGTGCTTCGAGTTCTTACGTAACCAATATCATCTGAACTAGATAAACCAGGAGCGAGCGTCTTATTTTGCAGCGAAGCGATTCTGGGCAATTGAGGTACGGATCGACGGTTAGAATCCTTGTTAACTTTAGGTGGTAGCGTCTTTTGAGGAATGGGTTTGACAGCACTAGTGTCAGATATTTTCCCTGTTTTAACGAGATTAAAAAATTCCAAACCTATAGATGCATTTGACTTTTTAGTTTCAGACGCAGCCAGCACTTCTAGTTCTTGAGTCTCTTCTACAGTGTCTGGTTCCTTATAAGATGCAGCGCTAATTGCTAACAAATCTGCCACATCTGCTGTAATTGTAAAGGACTCTCTGGCTAACAATAGAGTATTGCTATCAAGCGAGATAGTGCCATACAAACTCATTTCTGCTAAAATCAGCTTAGATGCACATTCAATGGGAATTTCAACAGAGCATCTAATATCAAAGGGTAATAACTTTTCTGGTAAAGATTGACGCACTCTTCTGATTAATTCAGAACCTTGTGGAGAATATAATTCTATTCTAATTTCCCCACTATAAATTCTTTCATAATGAGTTGATTCTTTTAACTTGACATATCCATTAACTGTCAGAGTTTGCCCCCAAGATACAGTGTAAATTTCCCTATCCAAAGTCAGAGAAAGGGGACATTCGAGTACAGATGTTAGAGAATCTTCAGCAGTTTCTTCTCCCTCAAGAACTGCTTCCGAATCTGGTAAAGCTAATTCAATCAAATTATTTAAAATTTGCTCTGCCGTGTCTCCTTTGAGCCATACCGGGTTAACAGGCTGAATATCTTCTTCTTGTTCGCTCTCGCTGTCAGCAGCAAGGACTTCCTTACTGTCTTGTCCTGCTTGTCCAAGTGTGACTTTAGGAAGAACTTGCAACCGCAGATCCTGTTGCCAAGATGTACCGAGAACATCTGACATCAAATCGCTCGAACAACGCATCTCCCAAATTCCAGGCTTAAGGTAGGTAAAAGGAATCACAGCCATCAAACCATCAGAATTTATGCGCCGCGATCGCCTTTGGATGCGCCGCTTGGGTGGCATTTCTAAAGTCGAGGTATGAGCGATCCGTACCTCCACATCCATGTTGGTACGGTTCGAGCGAGCGACAATTCTGTATCGCCCCTCGAGAATTTCCTCGCTGGGTGATTCCAACGGACGCCACGAGCGATCGCCTTGTTGCTGAATGAGAAATTGCCAGTTTTCCATTGTGACTGATGCAGGAACTATAAAGCCGCCTTAGGTATGACTTGCAAGAGCTTGCTGACAGTTTAGCTTAATGCACCACCAAAAGTGTTGTTTTTTTATCCAAGTATTTGCAAGATTTCTGTAAGGTAACAGCAATTTAAATAAAGTCAACACGTCCACGCATATCTTCTACACCTAACCACTCCCATATTAGGACTGAGCTACGTAAGTCAATAACAGCAGATATTGATAATTTGAGCTTACAATATAAGGGATGTCATCACTTTGGGTTAGAATCATAACTTATGTCCGAACAGCAGCTTCTAGATGCAGAGGAAATTGCTATCCCCGACATTAGCCAATTGGAAATCGAAGATGACAAACCGGTGGATAACTTTCAAAGTGAAAAGCAACAACGGCTGCTAGTAGAGCCACTCTACAGTAACCCAGTGCTGACAACTCCTTTCATAGCAGCCGCAAACGTGGGACTATTCTACTCACGCAAGCAAGATCCACTCGTACCAGATGCGTTTATCAGTTTGAACGTGCAAATGCCAGCAGATTGGAGTCAAAAGCAGAATCGCAGTTATTTTGTTTGGGAGTTTGGCAAAGCACCGGAAGTGGCGATCGAAATAGTTTCCAACCGCAAAGGCAAAGAATTGGGGGCGAAGAAAGAAGATTACGCTCGGGTTGGAATTCCATATTATGCAGTGTTTGACCCCCTGCAACAGATTCAAGAAGCCGAGCAAATGAACGGCGCATTATTGCGAGTATATGCGCTGACAGCAGGAAAATATGTAGAACTAGAATCACCTTTCTGGCTAGAAACAGTCGGGATAGGTTTAACTTTATGGACGGGTACGTTTGAAGAACAACCAGGGCTGTGGCTGCGGTGGTGCGATGTCAAGGGAGATGTCATTCCAACAGGAAAAGAGTTAAGCGAGCGAGAACGACAACGAGCTGAGCGAGAACAGCAACGAGCAACTCGATTGGCAGAACGGCTAAGAGAGATGGGCGTTGACCCGGATACAATTTAAAATATATGCGTTATATGAATCAAGCCGGAGAAACAAAAAATGAAACTAAAAGTTATTATTCATGAAGCAGAAGAAGGTGGATATTGGGCTGAAGTTCCAGCTATTCCCGGTTGTGCAACTCAAGGAGACACATTTGAAGAATTGCTAGAAAATTTATATGAAGCGATAGAAGGTTGTTTATCTGTTGATATTGATGCAGTACAGATAACCGATAAATCGAAAGTGATCGAAATTGCCGTATGAATTCAATGTCTGGCAAGGAGTTGACAAAGCTCTTAGAACGCAACGGTTGGATACTATTACGGGTTCAAGGTAGTCATCATATATACGGTAAACCAGGGATTGCTTCTCGAATTTCTGTACCAATTCATGGTAATAAAGGTTTAAAGGTAGGCTTACTTAGACATTTATTAAAAACTGCTGGTTTATTGGAAGGTTTATCACAAGAAAAACCCGTAGATGAAACACTTGATGAACAAGAAGATCGTAAGGAGTCAGAGTAGTAATCTCCGGTTTAGTAATTTCCCCCTCCCCGTATCTGCAATGTACGCATAAGTAGTTCTTTACCCCCCTTAATCCCCCCTTGGAAAGCAGGGCTGTTTCATTCTTTGTAGATAAAATCTGGAAACCTCAAAGTACTGTTTACAGTTTGTGAACTGCCCCAGGCAAAGAACGGAGAAATCAGAGTTTTAGGTTTTTCCTTTGGAAAATGAAACAGCCCTGCCCTTGGAAAGGGGGGAAACTAGATTACTAAATTTCCGGTTCCCTCTCCTTTTTAAGGTGTTAATAAGGGGAGGGCTAGTGGGGTAAGAACAAGTCTCATACCTTGATTTATAAGTTATGACAAACTTGTGTGTACACCGCAGCCTCCCGGTATGCGGAAAAGGGAAAAAGCGATTAAGCGCTAAAGTATTTAGCTACAGGGTGATAGGTAATAATCGCCGTTGTAGACTGTTCCGGATAAAGCTGTTCGCTTTCATCCATATACAAGTTAATGCGATCGCACCCCAACAACTCCAGTTGCTTGTACTGATCCTGAATATTCGGACAAGCCGGATACCCAAAACTATACCGCGAACCTTGATAGCGCTGTGCCAAAATCTCCCGAATGTTATCCGGTTCCTCAGCCCCAAAGCCCAATTCGCGACGAATGCGAGCGTGAGACCATTCAGCAAGCGCCTCGGCAACTTGCACGGCTAAACCGTGGAAATACAGGTAATCCGTGTATCGATTGCTAGCAAATAACTTTTGAGCAAACTCAGTAGCAACATGCCCAACAGTCACCGCCTGCATTGGGAACACGTCGATCGCTCCCGACTCTTTCGGTGCAAAGAAATCTGCAATACACAATCTTCTCCCAGACTTCTGTCTTGGAAACTCAAACTGAGCTATTACCTTAGCGTCCTTCGCGTCTTTGCGGTTCGTATCATAAAGATACAAACTATTCCCCCCAGCCTGACAAGGAAAATACCCGTAAACCACCTGCGGATGCAGTAGGTTTTCCCGAACAACTCGCTGCTTCCACTCCTCCAAAATTGGATAAACCTTCTCATCCAAGAAAGCTTGGTACTCCTCCTTAGATTGCTCCTTGGGTTTGCGGAACTGCCATTGTCCAGCAATTAACGCCTGTAAATCTAAATACCAGAACACTTCCTCCAAAGAAATGTCCTCCGGCTGAAGAATCTTTGTTCCCCAGAAAGGCGGAGTCGGACGTTTGATATCCACCGCCACTGCTTCAGAACGTCTGGTATCAACTTCTTGTGGTTCAGCAGGTGCTTTTTCTTTAACTGCTTTCTCTCCTGAATGTTTGCGACCATTTCCTGACACTTCATTTTCAGCAAATTCACCCAAAAATCCATGGAGATCGTCCCAACACCCACCAGATTTTGCTGGCATTAATTTATCCATGAAATTCAAGTCAGAAAATGCGTCTTTGCCATAAACGACTCGACCTTTATAAGTATTCTGGCAATCTTCATAGACAAACTTAGGTGTCAGCGCTGCACCACCCAAAATAACAGGAACTGTAATTCCTTTTTCGTTGAAAATCTCCAAGTTTTCTTTCATAAAGGCAGTGGATTTCACCAACAAACCACTCATGGCAATACAATCAGCTTTGTGCTTCTCGTATGCTTCAATGATGTTTTCCACCGGCTGCTTAATTCCCAAGTTAATCACCTTGTAACCGTTATTGGACAAGATGATATCCACTAAGTTTTTACCAATGTCGTGAACATCTCCTTTCACTGTTGCAATGATAAACGTACCCTTAGCATTATTACCAGATTCTGACTTTTCCATGAGAGGTTCGAGATAAGCAACCGCCGCTTTCATGGTTTCAGCAGACTGCAACACAAAGGGTAACTGCATTTGTCCGGAAGCAAACAAATCGCCTACCACTTTCATGCCATCTAGCAAGATGGTGTTGATAATATCTAAAGGAGGATAATTTTCTAAAGCCTTTGCCAGGTTTTTCTCCAAACCAATACGTTCGCCATCAATAATATGGCGCTTGAGACGTTCTTCAACCGGTAGACTTTCATCAACACCTTTGGCACGTTTTGTTGTGACTCCTTCAAACAGTGTTGTGAGTTCTGCTAAAGGATCGTAAGTACAAACATTCCCCTCAAAAGTCCGCTCATCGTAAATCAACTTGCGGCAAATTTCTTGATGGGGTTCCTCAATTTTTGCGAGAGGTAAAATTTTACTAGCACTGACGATCGCTGCATCCATTCCAGCTGCCATCGCCTCGTGTAGAAACATTGAGTTCAACACAACTCGTGCAGCAGGATTTAAACCAAAGGAAATATTGGATACTCCCAAAAGAACGTGACTTCCAGGCAATTCCTGACGGATGCGGCGAATCGCTTCAATAGTCGCTTTGCCGTTTTCACGGTCTTCTTCGATACCCGTGGAAATAGGGAGAGCCAGAGTATCAAAAAAGATTTCCCGTGCGTCAATTCCATATTCCACAGCTTGGCGGTAGGCACGTTGGGCGATCGCAAACTTTTTCTCGGCTGTTCGCGCCATCCCCTCTTCATCAATTGTACCGATAACAACACCCGCACCATATTTCTTCGCCAGTTCCAACACCTTGAGAAAACGGGGTTCTCCATCTTCATAGTTGGTAGAATTCAACAAACATTTACCACCAGCCACTTTTAACCCTGCTTCCATCTTTTCCCATTCGGTGGAATCCAGCATCAATGGCAGTGTCACATTATTAACCAATCGCGATACCAGCTCGTGCATATCACGCACGCCATCGCGCCCCACATAATCAACGTTAACATCAAGGATGTGTGCGCCTTCTTTGACTTGAGCTTTTGCCATGGAAACCAAGCCATCCCAATCTTCCGCATTCAGTAATTCGCGGCATTTTTTAGAACCACTGGCGTTGAGTCGTTCCCCAACAATCAAGAAGGAATTATCTTGAGTGTAGTTTTGAGTGCTGTAAATTGACGCTGCTGCTGCTTCTAACTCAGGATGTCTGAGCTTTGGCTTTAAATCTTTGGCTATTTCTGCTAATTGTTGAATGTGTTCCGGACGTGTCCCACAGCAACCCCCTATCACTTGGACACCCAAATCTTCAACAAAGTTCATCAAAGCCATCCGTAATTCCACAGGCGTTAAACGGTAGTAGGCTTGACCGCCTACGTTCTCTGGCAAACCAGCATTCGGAATACAGGAAACAATAAATGGTGAATGCTCGGAAAGGTACTTGATATGCGGTTTCATCAAGTCCGGTCCTGTTGCACAGTTAAGACCGAGAATATCAATTGGGTAGGGTTCTAAAATTGTCAGTACGGCGTTGATTTCCGTCCCTACGAGCATCGTACCCATGGATTCCATTGTCACCGACACCATCAACGGACGGCGATCGCCTTTCTTTGCAAAGACTTCCTCAATACCATTCAGCGCCGCTTTAATTTGCAGTACGTCTTGGCAAGTTTCAACGATAAACAGATCGACTCCACCATCAAAAAGCCCTTCCGCTTGTTCGGCAAAAGCAGCTTTCATGGTATCAAAATCAATATGCCCTAAAGTTGGCAGTTTGGTAGTTGGTCCGATGGAACCTGCGACAAAGCGGGGTTTTTCAGGGGTAGAAAATTCAGCCGCCACACTCTTGGCTAGTTCCGCAGCTGCTTTGCTCAGTTCATAAGCCTTGTCTGCCAAGTCATATTCTGCCAAAACAATAGAAGTACCGCCAAAGGTATCCGTCTCAATGACATCCGCACCAGCTGCAAGAAAATCACGATGAACTTTTGCAACGGCTTCCGGTTTTGTAAATACGAGGTACTCGTTACAACCTTCATACTCAGCACCACCGAAGTCCTCTGCAGTGAGATTTTGGCTTTGCAAGTTAGTTCCCATTGCACCGTCAAAGACGAGAACTGGGCGATTGGAGCTATGCAAGCGTTCCAGGAAGGGATAAGTCATATTTCATCAGAGAAATTTAGGATAGTCAAAATCATATTTGACTTGATCTATTATTTTCTTAAATTTTAAGATTTCGGGAGTCCTGTCTAAAAAGTTTTCCGTATAAGAGCGATGTTCGTTAGCTGACTTTCCGGATTGAGTATAGAAAGAAACGATTGGCAGTCTGTTTCACAAGTCTTGATAGGTAAGTTTGCTTATAAGTCGCTTGCCTCCTGCTTATTGAGCTATGGTGGTGTACACAAGTCTTCTAAAGTGCGTTCTTGCAGTTTCGATCCCCCCTAGCCTAAAAAAGGAGAGAATTGGAATCAACTTTCCCTGTTATCTGGGTGTTTTATATTTTTTCTAGAGATCTTTATTCTCAAGTTGAGATGTACTGCAGTGACTTTTTATTTATTACACTTGTAATGAATATTTTTCCTCTTGGTTTAGTATTTTCCTGATGGACGATTAAAATTAAATAGCCTTTTGAAACGGGAGCATTTTAATTTGGAAAAAACACGTTTGCGATTGAAATCGCCGCTATACAAGCTAAGTCTACCTACGTGGATTTAATAAAAAGTCCGCGTAGGCGGGCTTTGTTTGTATAGCCTCAGAATTCTATTCTGAAGGCAATTGGCACTTTGGAATGCTCCCTTTTGAAACAATCATATTCATTGTAATTCATATTATGTTCATAAATATTTAAAAATATACACATTACAAAATTTTCTCTGAGAAGGGTACAAGTATAATAAAATGAGGTGCTAAGAATGGATGAATATATCCTAGTAGATTGCGGCTTTCATGATGAGTTAGAGGCATTGGCGACGATGCGCCAAAAGTGCTGCATCATTTATCGGGGTGTGGCAGATGAGGTTTTGGAGATACAAGACCAGATTGTGGATATTTATTCAGCCAATAAAGCTGACTTTCTTAGATTAAGAAATAGTACTGAAATTCGATTAGATCGAATTATATCAGTCAATGGCAAGCCGATCGCCTACTGCTCAAATTAACTGGTGCTTTCTGCTAAACAAGTCTCATGCTGAGAAGTTTACAGCTTATATAGAAGCTGGCTGTCAAGGATAAAATTTCGTGATTTAATCAATTTGTTACATACGGATTTCTGATTTATTGATTTTCGATCGGATTTAAGAGTGTATAAGTGGGTGTAGATAATACTGAATAAATATATAGCTTGAGCTTGCTTTTCAAAGAATCACAGAGTTTGCAGTCATACTTAATTTTGAAGGAGAAAAATGTAATATGCCCAATACTATGAATAATTCTCGAGACTTGCTACCTTCTAACATAGAAGAGATTCAATTAGGTGGTACCGAACAAGAAATACAACACAATCCCTTTTTAATAGCATGGTCAAAAATCACTACTTTTTTTAAAAAAGTTCAAGTAAAGAGCGATGTAAAATCCAAACAAGAGTCTCAAGCCACAGTAGATTATGTAAATTTTGGCAAAGAACAATATTATTACACTCGGTTTGCAGATCGAGTTGATCCATCTGTTTATTACACAATTTTCTTATCTCAAAAACGCTGAAACAGCGATTGGTGAATGGTGAGTAGTTAATTTTCATACTTAAAAGTAGGGAATGAGAAGAATAAATTTCTTTTTTCCACAAATAAACAATGGTGCAAGTATCGTATATCTAGATCGGATCTCTCATCTCGTTCTTAGGCTCCACCGGGGAATGCCTTTTAGGAGGCTCTCTCTGTCTCCCGAATTTAGAATGAACTATCTGAATCCAAAATTTTTTAAATATACTTTAAGAAATTACTTGAATGTGAAACGCACTACTGATGGGATAAGATGAATTTGCCCTAGCAACTTTGTAGAGACGTGCTGTTTCAAACGTAAAGACGTTTGAAAATTTAGCTTACAGACACTAGATATGTGGTGGAAAAGATGTAGGGGCGCAAGGCAAGAAAGAGCACCTCTACCAAGATTTTAGGGCAATGCATATTTAATTTCCAACAGATGTCCACTAATCAAGCAGTCTTGCTAGATATCTGTGGTTGCGTCCACAACTGCTTCTGCAGCTACCATTAAATGGTGTATAAAAGCAGCATATCCATTTGGACAGTGAGTTTTGATAATAGTTAAATCAATCTCAAAAGCTAAGTTCCATCTAATTTGAAGCGGACGTTGATTGCTACTTTCTTCAAGAAGATAAGTTGATTTTACGAGCGCTGTCTCTAAAAAATCTTTTGTATCATCTAAACTTTCTAAATTTTCAAGTTGTTCAATCTCTACACTTAAAATTTTAGAAACAGTTTGAGTATCAGCTACTAACCATGTCTCGAAATTTTTAATCGCTAAACCTCCTGCACTGCGATCGCTTATTGCTTGCTCGTTGACATCTAAATGATTTTCACGAACTTTATTCAAAGCACGCTCTAAGCGACGCTGTCTTTCAGACAGATTGTTATCCGCGTCAGCCACAATGACAATCATGTCTACTTCTTCGGGTTTCCATGAGATAACTACCTGTGCTAAATATTTTGGATCTAAGATTGAGTGTCCGGTTCGTCGCTTAAAACAACGGCTCTCACTGATTGATGGGTGTCTCTGTACAAAATCACAATCAGGAAGTCCAGCACTTTCAAGCTCTCTCCTAATTAAAGTATGAAGTGCTCCCTCATTATTTCTTTCAATCAATTTTCCACCATCTTCTGGTTTGATATAAGGAATACTTCCTCCCAGTTCTGCTTCACCTTCAGCAATTGTCGGGTAAGGTTTGAGCGTTACCGCTCTCCCCTCCCCTAAGAACCGTACATGAGACTTTCGCACTCATACGGCTCAAGCCTTACTTCAAACGAGTTTTCACTGGGGTTTTGTGTACCTGTTTATGGCACGCTTTGTGCAGGTGCTGGAGGTTTCCCACGTCGTCTGTTCCACCTTCTGCAACAGGTACTATGTGATGGGTTTCGATTTCCTCTCCATTGAATAATGGTTCGCCACATTCTGGACAAATCCAGTTTTGGTTTTCTGCTATCTTATATAATTTGGAACCCTTCTCAAAGCGAGATTTCCCAAATTTTTGGTGGCGTTTTCTCCAGTACTCTTTTAAGGAGGGGTCATCGGGACTAGCGTCGCCTTTGACTTTTATGTGGCGTTCGATAGGCGTATACGCGATTTGATATAGGACAAGTTCTTTATCCTTACCTTGTCGGTCACTTGTTGTACAAGCAAATACCCACTTGTTACCTTTAATGGTCTTAAAGTAACGCCAGCGTACCCATTTTGAGTTTTTATTGGGGTGTCTACGCTTTGCCCAACGCCAAAGGTATTGCCATACTCGGTGTGAGATATAGCCAAAAGTTTCCTTGCTGACTACCGCTTTGTAATAGTTAGCAAAACCTCTGAGAATTGGATTAAGCTTGTAAATAAGAACTTCCTGTTCTACACCATTCAGGTTTTTGATTTCCTTACCAATCCGCTTGCAGAAGGTTAACACCTTCTTTTTTGACGGCTTAATCAGGAGTTTTCCATCGTAGTGCCGGGAGTTGAACCCCAGGAAATCGAAGCCCTCTTCCATTGACGTGATTACCGTCTTCTCAGCGCTCAATTCAAGACCTCTCTTCGACATCCATGCTTGAATCAGGTTTTGGGCAGTTTCGAGACTTTCCTTGTCTTTTGCCGTGACGATGAAATCGTCGGCATATCGCACCACGCCAAATTTTGGGTTGGTGGCTTTTATATAGGTTTCTAAGCCATGCAGCCCAATATTGGCAAGTAAGGGTGAGATGACTCCTCCCTGTGGTGTGCCTTGTTCTGTGAGGTGAAGATGTCCTTGGAACACAAAACCCGCTTTTAACCATCCTTTGATGAGTTCCCGTTTTGGGAAGTTGCTCACCATGTTCAGAATGGACTCATGGGCAATGTTGTCGAAGAATCCCTTGATGTCAGCTTCTAGAACCCAATTGTGCCATCTTGAAAGCAAGTTGAAGCTTTGTTCTATTGCGTCTTGACAGCTTCTTCCCGGTCGGAAGCCATAACTGTTTTGTTCAAATACGGCTTCCCATTCGGGTTCGAGTGCGTTCAAAACCATTGCCTGTTCGATTCTGTCGCGCACGGTCGGGATGCCGAGCGGTCGAAACTTGCCGTTAGGCTTAGGTATTTCTACCCTTCGTGTTGGTTTAAGGTTTCCCCCTTGCCAATTGTTTACCAGAATCACCCGTTGCTCTGGGGTGTTGACGATTTCCTTGTCAATTCCTGCCGTTGCTTTTCCAAGATTTGTCTGGGTGATGCGTCGAACAGATAATAGTAAGTTGGCGTAGCTTCTTTGCATCAACTTCTGTAAGTTTCTCAGCTTACGGAAGTCCCCAAGCTGACTCGCACGAAAGATTCTTTGCCGTAGGTTTCTGACAGCTTTATTAACTTTTTTCCAATTAATATGGTTCCAGTTTACTAGCTGTTTCTTCAGTCCGTTTGAAGTCAGTTCTGACATCATCTAACTTGTCCTTAGATTAGATTCCTTTGTTTAGTTTCCTTCGTATAAGACCCAGAAGAAGTCTGCTTTTCCTTTCGGTCAGGAGTGATGTTTCAGCCCCTATCTGGTTTGCTACAAACCAGCATTCGCTTTTTCTTCCATCCTTTACCCTCCAGAGAGTTCCGTCTTTGTTACCTCAGACCTACTAAGAGTAATCGACCTCTCTTAGACTCTGTAGGGCTTACCCTGTTGTACCGTTTAGTTTTCTATCCTCTTTTAGGTGCTATCTATTCTGCGATGGAAGTTATGTTCATACGATTTATAGATGGACAAGCTATAAATCCGATCCATTTACCTTTTGGTCAGAGCTTATCAGCCCGATTTAGCTCCTTTTCGTATAACGCAGTTTATCTAATAGTTCACTCGCGTTCACCTTTAAAGGATTCCCCTTTGCCCCTGACCGCCTTAGGGCTGGCAGCTTCGGTTACTTTCGTGGTCTGCATTCCACCTCGTTCATTACTTACTTGAGGCGTGACCGGACTCTTATGAGCCTTTTACGCCGGGGTAGCGGGTATGAATCCGCTAGGGAAGTAGGCTTCCCGTACTAAACGACCTTTTCAGGTCGCGCAGCCCAATACGAATCGGACGATTCATACCGGATTGCCTCCAAATATATTACTAAACCAAAGCTCACCTAATGCTCCATCGTAAGCTTCCAGTGCTTTTTGGAAACGTATAGAGTCTGTGGGTAAGGCATGAACTTGAGTTTTACCTTCGTTATCTAACTCAACAGCACGGACTTCATGAGGTTCAACATAATTAAGCAGTACGGGAGAATGAGTTGTGATTAGAACCTGAACGGGCTTACCAGTGATTCCTTCTATAGAAACGATTTTTAATAATTCTACCATTTTATGTAGGAGCCAAGGATGAACTCCGTTCTCTATTTCTTCAAAACAAATGATACTTGGAGTATTTTCTTGATATAGTGCAGTCAGAAAAGCTAGGATTCTCAGTGTTCCATCTGATATGTCAGAAGCAGGAATATGGTGTTCTGAATATTTATCAATTAATTCCAGCAAAAAAGTTTGATTGGTTCCACGAGGCAAGACAATTCTTTGTATATTAGGAACAAGCCGCCTCAAGCGATCTTCCAATTCATCAAAACTTTTACGATTTGCGTGTAAAATATCAACTAAAGCATAAGCAATTCCTTGACCAGTCCTATCCATTGTGTCAATTAAGGAGGCTTGAATGGAGAGATTGACTGGTGCAAAATCATAAATGTTAACCTTTTTCAGGGCATTAGCGAGAAAGGAATCTCGGTATTCATTAACAACTAAAAATTCTCTTAGTTCCTGTGTATATTGAGTTGTTCGACTACGAGTCTTTTCAAAAGTCTTTATATCAATTCTGCGCTCTTGATAATTAAGCTGAAGTGATAGGTCTAAAAGATTTTTGGATTTGTTAGAAAGAGTGCTTTCTGCTGTTGATAGCGTACTGACTTCAAACAACAAATAATCTCGCTTTCCATGCCAAAATTTAGATTCAATGCTTTGCTGGTTCTTCTCTACAGTCGTTAAAGACTCTGCAAACAACTGTATGACTTCTGTAGTGTTTGTAGTAGATATTAGCCTTTGGAGAAAATTAGATAACACAGCAAGAGCTTCACAAATATTCGACTTTCCAGAACCATTAGGTCCAATGAATACGGTGAATGGTTCTAAATCGACTTCAGTATCAAAAAGGCTCTTATAGTGCTGAACTTTTATTTTAGATAGCATCGTGTTCAGAAATAAGCACGTTTAAATA
This sequence comes from Tolypothrix bouteillei VB521301, assembly GCF_000760695.4. Classification (GTDB taxonomy): domain Bacteria; phylum Cyanobacteriota; class Cyanobacteriia; order Cyanobacteriales; family Nostocaceae; genus Scytonema; species Scytonema bouteillei_A. Next base: position 7,651,116 of record NZ_JHEG04000001.1, read on the forward strand.
TTCTATCTTTTTTTGTCATATTATAAGAATGCTCATTGCTCTTTTAAGTAGCTATTATCACTACGTACAGTAAAAAGTATGAAAAAGCCATTGGCGGTCGCTCCTCAATCCCTTTTCTCTCGTTAAATTAGCAACTTGCAAAATTTTTGTCATAATTTAATTTTCTTGTAAGATAAATTTACATCGGATAAAACTTCGCCGATAATGATAACCTATCTGGAAACAGGGAAAGCAACAGTCCTCGAAAATTTACGAATTGTGCGAGGACCGTATTTACAACTGGGTAGTGAGTCTAGCATTGCAATCCGCTGGGCTACTGATACTCCAGTCCAAGGCAGGGTGTGGTATGGTGAGTCTCCTGAAAGGCTGTGCTTGGTACAGGACGAAACGACAATCGCCTGTAACCACGCAGTTAAGTTAAGTCAGCTTGCGCCAGATACAAAGTACTACTACGCAGTCGGAACACCAGAGGGATTGCTGGCTGGGAAAACAGAAGATTTCTTTTTCGTCACTGCACCATCACTAGACTTAGCACCTGAGGATATTCGACCCTTACGGATCTGTGTTTTAGGAGATGCAGGACGTGGAAATGATATAGCTGCAAGTGTACGGGATGGATACCTAAAATTTACAGGAAGTCGCCATACCGACCTCTGGTTGATGCTTGGTGACAACGCTTACGATACTGGAACCTATGAAGAGTACCAACGGGGAATATTTGACATGTATCCCCAACTTCTTCAAAGTAGTGTCTTGTGGACGGCAATTGGCAATCATGATGCAGGATCTGCTGATTCACTCTCACAGTCAGGTCCCTACTACGAGCTGTTCTCTATGCCAACTTGTGGGGAAGTAGGTGGTTTGCCATCTGGAACGGCAGCTTATTACTCTTTTGATTATGGCAATATCCACTTTATTTGCCTTGATTCCTATGGATGCGATCGCACCCCAGAAGGAGAAATGTTAAGTTGGCTGGTACGGGATCTTGCAGCAACAGATAAGGATTGGAAAATTGCATTTTGGCATCATCCTCCTTATACAAAAGGCTCACACGATTCGGATACCGAAATTGAACTCATAGAAATGAGAGAACAAACGCTTCCTATCGTAGAAGAAGCAGGAGTAGATATTGTGCTGACCGGTCACAGCCACTCCTACGAACGTTCTTACTTAATTGACGGACATTATGGTACCTCTGATACCTTCACCGAACAGATGAAAAAAGATGGAGGAAGTGGGAGAGAAGGTGAATCGGGCGCATATCAAAAACCCGTCCAAGCTTCTCATGCTGGAACAGTTTATATTGTTGCAGGGACTTCTGGTCTTGCCGATCGAGTATCCCCCCATCCAGCAATGTATACTTCACTCAGTATTCCTGGCTCGCTAGTAATAGATGCACACGGGAAAAGACTTCATGTCCAATTTATTGATAACGAGGGCAACGTTCGGGATGAGTTTACAATGGTGAAAACTTGCTCTTGAAGTCCAAGCTAGTTGTGATTTTCTTTATCAAATTCGCGGATGGGTAGCTGTTAGGAAAGAACTTACCCAAGAAATGCCTGAATTTCTGTTGGTGTAAGGTTTGGAGGCAATTTTCTAATCAGACACATCCGCGCTTCTCACCCAGACTGGATTTCAGCTATTTTGACTCTACTCAATTTCAATTTGCCGTGTTAAGATAAACCCATCCGCGATTCTGAACCATGACAACCACATAGAGATAAGTTTTCCAGATCCTACAGTTGCAACTTATACGAACCCCTTTTAGGGATTGAAACAAAAAGGAAAAGCCCAAGCCAAAAGGGTTTGGGAAGTTGCAACTTATACGAACCCCTTTTAGGGATTGAAACCCTCTGGATTGGACGGCTATTCAAGGGGAGATTGGGTTGCAACTTATACGAACCCCTTTTAGGGATTGAAACATAATGAAGCTACACCCAAGTACAACAAAATGGAAGTATGTTGCAACTTATACGAACCCCTTTTAGGGATTGAAACTGGCGAATACAAGTACGAAATAAAAACCCCCACGCGTTGCAACTTATACGAACCCCTTTTAGGGATTGAAACGGATAGTACAGCATTGCAATACAAATGTATACGCTGGTTGCAACTTATACGAACCCCTTTTAGGGATTGAAACAACCAAATTGAAAACCTGGGGCGACCCAGGCTTACGTTGCAACTTATACGAACCCCTTTTAGGGATTGAAACCTTTCTCCCAATACCCCACATACTGAGCAAGTCTTAGAGTTGCAACTTATACGAACCCCTTTTAGGGATTGAAACAACGAAGCGTATACATCAAAAACAGTTAGCTGGGTTGCAACTTATACGAACCCCTTTTAGGGATTGAAACCGGCTTCCTCTCTATACTTGGGTGAATGAGCTAGGTTGCAACTTATACGAACCCCTTTTAGGGATTGAAACTACGGTACTTGCTGACGAAGGTCTACAAAAAATTGTTGCAACTTATACGAACCCCTTTTAGGGATTGAAACAGTTTCAATCCTGGGAGGGGGTCAAAGAGCGAGATTGGTTGCAACTTATACGAACCCCTTTTAGGGATTGAAACTGTGGAAATCAATTACCGAACAATTGACTGATGAACGTTGCAACTTATACGAACCCCTTTTAGGGATTGAAACAGGACTTGGATCTGGTAGTTCACCAAGCAATCTCCGGGCGTTGCAACTTATACGAACCCCTTTTAGGGATTGAAACCTAATGGATAAGTTCCACCAGAAAAAGTAGTGGGTTGCAACTTATACGAACCCCTTTTAGGGATTGAAACTGGGCTTTCCATTTTTACACAGAGAGACGTAATGGTTGCAACTTATACGAACCCCTTTTAGGGATTGAAACCGGACGCTTCACCATAAGATTCAAAGTAAGGGGTTGCAACTTATACGAACCCCTTTTAGGGATTGAAACTTAGTCGTATGTGCAATATAAAATATGTGACTAGTTGCAACTTATACGAACCCCTTTTAGGGATTGAAACCTACAACAAGATTTGGCATACCCGACTGGGTTTCCACGTTGCAACTTATACGAACCCCTTTTAGGGATTGAAACCTAGTAGGTCTACCTACAGGCGGTGCTGTACGCGTTGCAACTTATACGAACCCCTTTTAGGGATTGAAACAAAAATCACAGGAGAAGAAAATGACGACTGTCGCTGGTTGCAACTTATACGAACCCCTTTTAGGGATTGAAACGGATTTGGGTTGTTTGGATCTAATTCTGGAGGTTGCAACTTATACGAACCCCTTTTAGGGATTGAAACTGGCTTGACTTGCACTCCTTCAAGCGATCGCTCCCATGTTGCAACTTATACGAACCCCTTTTAGGGATTGAAACTGAATGGAATCCCCGTATTTTATGTAAAGACGAACATTGCAACTTATACTCAATCATCTTAAGTCGGTACAAGCTTGGGATAGTGTTACATAATCCACTCGTTCTAAATCATCACGTTTGAGCCAGCTAGCAACAGTATATTTTTTTTCACCTTTAAATCTATTTAGCAAATAAAAATCAATAACTAAAACATCTTGCTCTTGCAAAAATTCGTTAGTAAAGGCATCTGGATCTTGGATTTGATCGGCTTTTAGTTTACGAAGATGGGAGCGAAATTTACAGAAACCATTTTCCGATCTGTACTCATCTTCATCTCTATTGTTGGAAGATTCTATTCTATTATTAGGAAATTGTATTATTAAATCATAATCTCCTTGCTCAGCATAAAGCCTTTCTATCGATTGACCATTATTATATAAATGATATCCACTATAACAGCCAACATCACTAGCGATAAAATAGATAGATTTTGTGTGTAACCATAGAGACATTGATTTGGCAGTCTCTTCAGTCAGGGAAATTATATTATTTGGTAATAATATGAATGGACTAATGATAGTCCAAGAATGTTTCCGAAGCTGCAACATTAAAAAACTAGGTAGCTCTACAATTTCAATTTCTCGCTCGTATACATCATGTTCCCAATTAATTACCTGTTTCATCTGACAAATAGCTTGACCAACTTGCTCAATTGTTGCTTTAACAAGAACACAAAACCCATTAAAATCATAGGTCATAATTCCTCTTCTGTTCTCTAAGGAAACATTTGATATATTACTGCTGGTTAAACTTTGCAAGTTCTCAAAATCATCACCACACACTTGCCATGGCATAATAGTTTAACTTAGATTTTTAGGATGCATTTATTATAATTATTTTGAATCTGAATAACAATAAAAAACACGTTTTCGATTGAAATTACCTCTATACAAGCTAAGTCTACCTAAGTGGACTTAATAAGAATTTCGCGTAGGCAAACTTTGTTTGTATAGCCTCAAAATTCTATTCTGAAGGCAATTGACGATCTTAGGGATGCTTCCAGAATAATTTGTATATCTCTTTTTTTATCCGAAATATAATTATTTATTATGCTAATATGAGTAAGTCTGTGAACATACTAATTACTAGTGTGTAATGGTGGCAAATATACTAAATAATATAATAAATTCAATAAATTAGTAATAGCAAATACACGGTTATTAAATAAATTAATAAGTAGAATTTACACTTAATTTAAGAGTTAAACATAACATTTCTGATAGTGTTTCAAATAAAATCAAGAGAGAGTGATATTATTAATAATGAATCTGTAACAATTCTAGTATAGCTATACATGGGTTTAGAGAGTTATTTGAGAAGGCACGAGGAAAATCCATGACACAAACACTTTCTCTAGTTATCTCAAAAAGAGGAGCTATAACTCAGTTGATTTATACCTATCTTACACAAGCTTTTTATGCTATTAATTTAATAAGATACCGCCTTCAATATCCTAAGGTGAAATTTGGTATTGGAATTAAGATACGAGGTAAATTTTCTATTGTTGGTAAGGGCAAAGTAGAAATAGGAGAGAATTGTGCTTTTATTAGTAGCGATAAAAATTTACCAAATAAAATTGTGACTCAAGATTCTGGTGCTAAAATATCTATCGGAAATAACTGCACCTTCTATGGAACAACTCTATCGGTAGAAGGTAATGGACAAATAGAAATAGGTAATAACTGCTATTTTGTTATTCACAGTTTGATCCCAAATAGTATTGAGGTTCAAGAGGCAGGAGCAAAGATAACTATTCGCGATCGCTGTTCTTTTAACGGAGCAAAAGTGATTGCTAAAAATTGTGTGGAGTTAAAAAAGCAATGTTTTGTAAGCGATAGCTTAATTGTTGATACTGACTACCATAGTGTTGAGATTAACCGTTGGGACCCCAATACACAAGTAAAAACTAAACCTATATGTGTAGGTGAAAATGTTTGGCTTGGTAGTCGAAGTGTTATCCTCAAAGGAGTCTCTATTGGTAACAATTCGGTAATTGGATTGGGGACAATTGTCAGACAGTCAGTTCCAGAAAATGTGGTGGTTATCGGAAATCCGCAAATAATTATCAAAAAGCTCGACACAAATATACTTCCCTACAAGTTCCCAGAAGATTTGTAACCATTCCTCGACTATCGCGGTACCAGGCTGTACTATCTTCATCTTCAGAAAATTAGCTAATGTGTGAAGATACAGCAATTCATAGGATGACTGACATGGAATCTTCTGAATCAAATGATATAGACCTAGACATTGTGATTCCCAGCCGTATACTTTTTCCTACTATGGTCTATTCTATCCCACAAAATCAGCTTGAAGTTAATGCTCCTATTAAATTGAATGTTCGGGTTGTCCAAAAAAATTCAAATTCCCTCACTCTCAACCGCTTTCAACCCTTTATTCCCGAGCTATTAACACCAGATGGACAAATTCTACCAGGAGATTTGATTCGCGAAGAGGTTGTGATTAACGATCGGCAAAACAGACTGTTCGGATTCAATCAGAGGAAAGAATTTAAATGGTGGAGAATCAGACATAACGCAGCCACACTTTTTTCTTTGAAAGCAAAACTTTTTTGGCAAAATAGCTCCCTAAAATTAAAAATTACAACTCTTCCTGATGACAACCAAAGTTCTGTTAGCCCTAAGTACTTTTGGTATTTTGATGTACTTGAAGCAAAAACCTATCAGCTGAGATTTATCTTGAATATTGATGGTGAAACAACATTGTCTGGTGAATCAGATATTGGACAACAAAGTACTGCACCTCATCCCCCTTCAGAAATGTTGGCAACCCCTTGGCTGAATCTTCGTTTAGTCCAACCCTTATCTACTGACAATTGTGCAGTTGAAGTGGATGGAGTCTTGTTCAAAATAGAGATGCCAGAGTCGGTGTTGAATATCCCTCCTAGATGGTGGAATATCCCTTTTCTGGGAACGAGAAATAAAACAGATGTCAAGCTAGGTATTCGCATTACTAATAATACATCAACGGCTCTTCGCTTCTACCAAGCAGGTTCTATTGAGGTAACTCTCATAAGTGATGACGGTCAAGAAATAAATTCTACTAGTGAGCCTATAAGACTTATACATAAAAAATTCAATTATTACTTACTTCAACCTGGAGAAAATGCGTTAATTAATTTAGATGGAATGCTTTTCTGGGATTCTGGTCAGCTTCAACTTGCTATTCCTAATAAAAGTCGTAACTACTTTGATGGCAAAGGAGCTTTTGACTATTTTCTCGATCTTAAACCTGGTAAATCGTATCAAATTCAACTGAGATACCGCGTTTCTGAAAGAGCAAAACTTGTAGAAGAAGAACTGTTAGAAAAGATCTGGACTGGGTGGATAGCTCTGCCCTTTATAGAATTTCGTCTGAGTAACTACTAGAGGAAAAATGAAGCGCAATCATTATATTCATTGATTTCTCTTCTGATTTCACGCTTAGGATAATGTCTTTTAGAACTCTCATATATTGGAGCTACAAAAAATGCGCTTTGTGCAAAATTCGATAGCTGGGGCTATACTGTTTTTAACTATGACTGTAATGGGTCAAGCAAGTGTTGCAGTTACTCGTATCCCCAGCTAACCTGGTGCTACGGAAAACTGGAGACCATCTCAAGGCTATAACGCAGGAGATGGTTTTTTTGGCACCGTAGAAGTAGACACAAGACTATGGAGCAACCCTCTCCCAGTAGGTGGCTCAAAATTATTTAACATTACACTTGCTTTGTCACCACGTAAAGAAAAATCAAGCCTGCTATCGTTGTTTTTGCTGTGGGTCAGTACCCAGTTTCTTCTCAACCCGTTGCAACTTCACATTCTTGTAGGTAGTTTACAGAATTAACGATCGCCATGCCTCAGTTTCAAACGAATGGACTTGAACTGTTCTACCAGATTCAAGGTACGGGGGAGCCTTTGCTCCTCATTTCCGGCTTTTTGTGCGACCATACCTACTGGTCACTGCTCATGCCATCCCTCACCAAACAATATCAAGTTATTCGATTGGATAATCGAGGTATGGGACGCAGTTCTACTTCTCAGTGCGCCTATAGCATAAAACACATGGCAACTGATGCTGCTGCGTTAATTGAACATCTTGGGCTCGACAAAGTACACGTAGCAGGTCATTCTATGGGCGGTCAAATTGCCCAAGAACTAGCTTTGGCACAACCAGAAAAGGTGTGTAGTTTGTTACTCCTCTCATCTTTAGCAAAAGGTGACGATCGCTTTAATGCCATTATCGAGACATGGGGAGATCTGGCTCGAATTTTAGATTTAGAACTTTATGAAAAAGTCATTTTGCCTTGGATATTTACAAATACGTTCTACTCTACCCCAGGAGCAATAGAAACAATTATTCAAATGGTACTCAATTATCCTTTTCCGCCCGTACCCCAAGAATTGTATTATCAAAGCCGAGCTATTACAAGCAGCGACATTCGCTTTCGCCTCAGTCATATTCATTGTCCTACTCTAGTTCTAGTCAGTAGACAGGATGTTCTAACTCCGGTAAAGTTTTCCGAGGAACTCTTGCAAGGCATTCCCAATGCCGAACTCGTTGTTCTTGATTCTGGAGGTCATGGTTTTATCATTGAGTCTCCAGAAACTGTAGCTCAATCCATGTGCAATTTTCTTGCAAAGGTATCTTAATCCGCCTTTCTGTCTGAAGGAAGCTCAAATGAATTTTTTTATTGTGTACGCTCACCCCGAACCTAAAAGTTTTAATGGTGCATTAACTAGCCATGCGAAAAAAGCCTTAGAAGACGCAGGACATAAGGCTATCGTTTCCGATTTATACGCTATGCAATTCAATCCAGTGTCCGATCGCCGTAATTTTACTTCTAAAACAAACCCTGACTATTACAAACAGCAAGCAGAAGAATTGCACGCAACAGAAGTGGATGGCTTTGCAGCGGACATCAAAGCAGAAATGGAAAAACTCGATTGGTGCGACGTGCTTATCTTTCAGTTTCCTTTATGGTGGTTTGGACTCCCTGCTATTTTAAAAGGTTGGGTTGATAAAGTTTTTGCATTGGGTAAAATTTATGGCAATGGCAAGTGGTATGACAATGGTGCGTTTAAAGGTAAAAAAGCCATGCTATCTCTTACAACTGGTGGTCCTTTAACGATGTACACCGAAATTGGTATTAATGGCGATATTCACACCATTCTTTATCCCATCAACCATGGAATTCTTCGCTTTGTAGGTTTTGATGTTTTACCACCTTTCATTGTTTGGGGTGCAAGTCGTCTCAGTGATGAACGCCGCCAAGTTTATTTGGAACAGTATCAAAATCGGTTGTTGACCATAGATCGAGTTCCTCCTATTGTCTATCCTTCTCTTGATGATTTTGATGAGAATTTTCAACTAAAAATGTCAGAAGTTAGTATTGATGAATAGCTAATGGCTAATGGCTAATGGCTAATGGCTAATGGCTGATGCCTGATGGTGGGGCTATCCTTATAAGGGGGTTTCTTAATTTAGGGAACTAAAATCTAAAAATATGAGCGGTAAATTTTTTGTTTTTGAAGGTGTGGAGGGTTGTGGTAAAACCAGCCAGATACAGCGCATTCAAGAGTGGCTGCAAAGCCTCAACATTTCTCCAATTGTGACTCGCGAACCGGGAGGAACGGAGTTAGGTTTGCACTTGCGTCAATTATTATTAGAAGCAGGATCTACTTCAATTACAGATAGGACGGAGTTACTTTTGTATGCAGCCGATCGCTCTCAACATATTGACCAAATTATTAAACCAGCCCTAGCAGAAGGAAAAGTGGTTTTGTGCGATCGCTACACTGACTCTACTATTGCTTATCAAGGTTGGGGACGTGGAATCAGTCTTGAAATGATAGAACAACTCAACCTTTTAGCAACTGGTGGACTGCAAAGTGATTTGACAATCTTACTTGATATTGACCCAGAAATTTCTTTCAGTCGAATCCTTGCCAAACGAAAATTAGACCGTATGGAACAAGCAGATTTAGCTTTTCACCATCGCGTTCGTCAGGGTTTCTTGTCACTAGCTGAAAAATTTCCAGACAGAATTGTTACGCTTGATGCCAATCAAGATATTGATAAAGTGACTGCGGATATTCAACGGTTACTGATAAGTCACACTTAAGATTGAGTTTGGTAGTTGGGGAATGGGGAATTGTTCACCCATTCTCTATATCGTTAGTCTTCAGTCACCTCATACACAAATCTTTTTGATTGACAAGTTATTTGCTATACATAAAATAAAAATAAAAAATTTCTTTATAAACTCTGTAGAACCATCCTAAATTCTCTTGTCTTGGCGATCTTAGCTTCTTGTCCCTAATAATTTTTACAACTTAAATTGGACTGTTATATATTATTCATAGAATATTTTCGATGCCTTGTTGTATCTTCGATCTTTAACACCGAGAATAACTAATATGGATCTAAATCAAATTAGCAGGGTTGCACTTCAACTATTAACTGAATTTGGACTCAAGCTGTTGGGTGCGATCGCGCTGTGGTTTGTTGGTCAGAAGTTAATCGATTTTGCACTCAAGCTGTTAAAGCGCGGTTTTAGAAGCCAGCACGTCGATCCGACAATTGTTAGCTATCTTGTCAATATTATTTCCGTAACGCTAAGAATTGTTCTAGTCGTTGCGCTTCTTGGTTTCTTTGGAATTGAGACAACTTCATTTGCAGCATTGTTAGCAGCCGCAGGTATTGCCATTGGTGCGGCTTGGGGTGGATTATTAGCAAACTTTGCAGCAGGTGCATTCTTAATTATCTTTAGACCTTTTAAAGTTGGTGACTTTATCTGCGCTGGAGGTGTTACGGGTACTGTGACAGAGATTGGATTGTTCACAACCTCAATCAACACTCCCGACAACGTACAAACAATTGTCGCCAACAATAAAATCTTCTCCGATAATATACAAAACTTTTCTGCGAATCCCTACCGTCGTGTTGACTTAGTTGCTCAACTCCATCACACTGTCAACCATAACGAAGCTATCGAGTTATTAAAGGGAAGAGTGAGCCAAATTCCCAACGTTCTTAGCAATCCAGCACCAGATGTAGAGATTTTAGAGTTCAATTTAGCCGGTCCCGTTCTAGCAGTGCGCCCCTACTGCAATAACGAGCATTACTGGCAAGTGTATTTTCAAACAAACAAAGTCATTCATGAAGCTTTTGGAGAGGCTGGTTACCCAATTCCCGAGCATCACTACACGGTAAGTCAGCTGTCTAACAATGGTGCTGATAACGCTTACATTCAACCACCAGTTGCTTATCAGTAAACTACAACGCCAAATATTTCACTGTTTTCTCTGGACTCACAATTAACGTGAAGTCCAGAGTTTTTATATTGCTAGCACAAATTAGTTTAACTACCAACAGGATGCTTGAAACGTCGCAAGCGTTCTGAGTAGCTTCTCATAACTTGCAATGCAAAAATAGGGGTTTCTTGAACGGCAAATAGAAAACTGGATCGATTGATAAATGCAAGCTCGCAGTCGGTTTTGGCAATAGCAGTGGAAGCTCTTGTATGTTCTGGAGTCACTAAGGCTCCTTCTCCAAAAACATCTCCTTCTTGTATGGTCTCAACCGATTTGCCATCAACATATAACTCTACCTCTCCGCTTACAATACCATACATATATTCCCCATACTCGCCTTCAGTAAAAATAACTTGACCTGCTGAGTAGGTCTTAAGTTCTGATTGTTTTTGAAAAATTCTAACGGTTTCTACTGGTTGAACCATAATTAATAAACCCTGTTTATTGTTTGTTCAGCCTAACAACTTACCCAGTTACTTATTATCACAAATCATGGACCCATTTTCACAGCTTATAGGACAACCACAAGCAGTCGAATTGCTAACACAAGCTGCAGTCAAACAAAGAATTGCTCCAGCATACCTGTTTGTGGGACCGGATGGAGTCGGAAAGAGTTTAGCGGCAAAGTGTTTTGTCGAGTTGCTCTTTAATGCACATCAAAACCGCATACGTCAAGGAAACCACCCCGATCTACTTTGGGTAGAACCAACTTATCAGCATCAGGGTCAACGTCTGACATCAAAAGAAGCCCAAGAGAAGGGGCTGAAGCGCAAAGCACCACCCGCGATTCGGCTCGAACAAATCAGGCAAATTATTGAATTTCTCAGTCGTCCGCCCTTGGAAGCATCTAGAAAGATTGTTGTGTTAGAGCAAGCAGAAACAATGGCTGAAGCAGCCGCTAACGCTCTACTAAAAACTTTAGAAGAACCGGGACGAGCAACGCTGATTTTAATTGCACCAACACCAGAATCTGTCTTGCCTACGATTGTATCTCGCTGTCAGCGCATTCCTTTTTACCGACTTAGTAACGGGGCTATGGCTGAGGTTTTGACAAAAACAGGACACAAAGATATTTTGCAATATCCTGCCGTCTTTAGCGTTGCATCTGGTAGTCCGGGAGATGCGATCGCATCCTATCAGCAATTGCAAGCTATTCCTGAGGAAATTTTGCAAGCCGTTACAAAATTTCCCTCATCTTATCGTGAAGCTTTGGAATTAGCCAAACAAATTGATAAGAATTTAGACACGGAAGCCCAATTATGGTTAGTGGATTATCTACAACAGTTTTACTGGGAACAATGGCGTCAACCTAGCATTATTCAACAGTTAGAACAAGCCCGCAAATCCTTGCTCAGTTATGCCCAACCGCGTCTTGTTTGGGAATGCATGTTTTTGTCACTTTGCAACAGTTATTAACTCTGACCGATGACCGATAATCATTTCCTCTTCTTGAACGGCTCGGAATACCAACTTTTTCAAAAGTCAGGGCTCTTTGTTTTTCATACATGATGTTAGAACTGTCATAGAAATAATATTTTTTATAAGTAGAAAAATATAGATGTTCTCATTAAATTTTTGGCGCGATTTCAGGCGATCGGTAAACAGATAAAATCTTTATCTTGCTGAATTTTAGCTGCATATTTTATGCTTCTAAATTTTCTTGCTTGAGAGGAAAGAACAAATACAATTGATGATATAACTAAAAAAGTATTAACAAAAATCATGTGACCTAGTTTACCTCTGTTTCTAAGAAAATATAAAGAATTTATACATTTCAAAAATCACATGGTCCCGCTTCTTTGTACCACTGGTACTAGTTTTGGGTATTGGAGAGTAAATTTGGTGTAAATTCTGTACGTTACTGTTGTACGCTAGCGTTCATGAAATTTCAGTTATATTAATTCATCAATTCCAAGTTGACATCAATATTTCCGTGCCAAAGAGATGTCTGAGAACAATGAGTAGCATAAATCACTGATAAAAGGTTATCTGTTGCTACTCTATTTGAATTAAATAACAAAATTGAGTGCATCATATTTGACTCGAATATGTAATGGCACTGTATTTGATGCGGACATACCGATGTAACTCATAGTGTTCCTAATGGCTAAAACAGTTCAAACACCAATCTACAATAGGCTTTTATCGGTACTGCCCGATGAAGTTTATCGAAAATTACTTCCTCACCTCGAAACTGTTCCTCTTAGCTTTAAGCAAGTTCTGTTTCAACCCGGACGATCTATAGACTACGTGTACTTCCCAATTCATGGTGTTGTTTCTTTACTGACAACAATGGCAGATGGGACTCAAGCTGAAGTGGGTTTAGTCGGCTACGAAGGGATGGTGGGTATTTCTCTAGCCTTGGGAATCCCAACGACACCTCTGAGGGGAGTTGTACAGATTCCAGGTGAGGCTGTGCGAATGCGTACAGATATTTTTACAGCAGCAGTGCGGGAGAAACCGCTATTGCAAGAGATTCTCCTGCGGTACACGCACGTGTTAATTGTACAAATTTCACAATCTGTTGCTTGTAACAGTTTACACACGGTCGAACAGCGGATGTGTCGTTGGCTGCTCATGATTCACGATCGCATGAGAAGGGATCGGTTTCCACTCACTCAAGAAACGTTTTCCCAAATATTAGGTGTACGCCGTGCCAGTGTCGGAGCAGTTGCAAGAAAACTACGTGCGTTGGGGCTGATTGATTACGATCGCGGTGAGATAACAATTTTAAATCGGCTTGAGTTAGAAACAATTGCCTGTGAGTGTTTCGACATTTCCAGGGCAGAGTTAGAGCGATGGATTAGGGGAAATTAGGAGAAGGTCGAGTAAATATGCCAAATTTTCTTCAATTGATAGTGATGCAGTTTATCCCCCACGGACAATGTTTTCTTTGGATAACAAATTTAGTGTGGCTGCATGCAATATCTGATTCTTTAATTGCACTTGCTTACTACTCTATTTCTATTACCCTGATTTATTTTGCTGAGAAGCGGCAAGATTTACCCTTCCACTGGGTGTTTTATCTGTTTAGTGCGTTCATTGTCTCTTGTGCAACATCACATCTTGTAGAAGTGTGGACGCTATGGCACCCAACGTACTGGCTGTCAGGTTTTGTCAAAGTCATAACAGCGGTTATTTCACTCGTGACAGGTGTATTGCTCCTGCAAGCAATGCCTCAAGCTATTGCTCTTCCCAACTTGACACAACTTATCAAAGCCAACCAAGAATTAGAACACGAAATTGCAGAACGTCAAAGAGTAGAAGAAGCGCTGCGAGAAAGTAATGAACGCTTTCGCAGCGCTTTTGATTACGCTGCCATTGGAATGGCATTAACGGCAACAGACGGTCGGTGGCTACAGGTGAATCGAGCTTTATGTGAAATTACTGGGTATTCAAAAGAAGATCTTTTGTCCACGACTTTCCAAGCTATTACCCATCCTGACGATTTAGACCTCAGTCTCAACTACAGCAATCAACTCTTAAATGGTGAAGTTCGCCATTACACCCTCGAGAAGCGGTACATCCACAAGCGGGGAAATGTGGTATGGGTTTTTTTAAGTGCCTCACTCGTGCGAGATATCTATGGTGTGCCGTTATATTTTATAGTTCAAGCTTTAGATATTACCGAGCGCAAATTAGTTGAAGAGACTTTAAAACAGCAGGCTTGTATTTTTGAAAATATTTCTGATGGCATTATTATTACCGATTTATCTGGTAATATTATTGACTGCAATGGGGCAGCAGAAAGAATGTTTGGTTATGCTAGGGTGCGATCGCTGGGAACAACACAAGAGGTTCTCCACAAGTCAGAAAATTCTGCTGTTGTAACAGAAAAAATCATAGAACGGACTTTAGATACGGGTCGCTGGGCTGGTGAAATGAATTTTACACGTAAAGATGGTACTGAAGGGATATGCGAAAAAGTGGTTGTACCGCTTTACAACGAACAAGGTCAGCCTACAGCAACAATTGAAGTTAATCGGGATATTACAGAACGCAAGCAAACAGAAGCAGCCCTCAAGCAAGCTAACGAACAGCTGTCTTCCTGGGTGAAAGAACTAGAAACTCGCAACAATGAAATTGCTTTACTCAGTCAAATGAGCGACTTTCTACAAGCGTGTATGAAAAATGAGGAAGCATATAAAGTGATTGCTCATTTTGTTCAATGCTTGTTTCCTGATATGTCGGGAGGAGTTTTTATTATCAGCCCCTCAAAATATTTAGTAGAAGCCGTAACGACTTGGGGAAACTCAACATTATCTAGTAAAAAATTGTTTACACCTGAAGAATGTTGGGGACTGCGGCGGGGACGCACTCATTTTGTAGAATCTAAATGCAGTGGTTTGCAGTGTACCCATATGAGTGAGGATTGGTGCGGTGAATCGCTATGTGTCCCTATGATGGCCCAAGGAGAAGCTTTAGGAATGTTATATTTAACATCGCAACAAGAGGGGCAATTTACAAAATCAAAACAACAGTTAGCCTCTAGAGTTTCCGAACATATTGCACTTGCTCTTGCAAATTTAAAGTTACGCGAAGCACTGCAACAGCAAAGTACTCGCGATCCCCTAACGGGTTTGTTCAACCGACGCTACCTTGATGAATTTTTAGAAAGAGAAATATACCGAGCAGAACGCAAGCAGTACTCGGTAGGTATCATTATGATTGATGTCGATCATTTCAAAGGCTTCAACGACGTTTACGGTCATGAAGCAGGCGATACTGTTTTGCGAGAACTCGGTATATTCCTCAAACAACAAATTCGGCAAGCTGATATTGCTTGTCGTTATGGTGGTGAGGAGTTTTTGATTATATTACCAGAAACAACCTTAGAAACTTGTTTTGAACGTGCCGAACAAATACGGGAAGGTGTTAAACATTTGGACCTACAATACCGTCACCAGTCACTTAGCAGAATTTCTCTGTCACTGGGGGTCTCGCTTTTTCCAATGCATGGTTTGACGCCAGGAGCAGTTATTCAAGCTGCTGATAGTGCTCTATATTGTGCCAAACAGTCGGGACGAGATCGGGTTGTTACTGCGTTCCGTACAGAAGATGAAAGCAGTAAATTCAGATTGCTCGGCGAACAGCGATCGGTAACTAGTGACCAGTGACGAATTCAGAAAACATTTAGAACTGTGCTCCCTTATCTAGTATCTTCTCATGCTATTTCCAATCTCAATAATTAAGATAGCATTAAGAATCAGTACGCGTACAATTGCTATAACATTAGATACAAGGGAGCCGAGTTTTTATTGCACTACTCAACAGTCGAAATGAAGTATGCAGATAGAACTGCATAAGCAGCAAAAAAAGTGACAACAGCAAGCATATGAAGATCCTCCTTATTAGGATAGTCATAGAATCATTTTTATACTTTCAGTATATAACTTTTTTAAGCACAAGATATCTTCTCAACAGACGATTCTACGCATTAAAACTTAGTTACAAAAGATGATTTATTTGCTATCCAAAGAAGTATGTAAAGTAATATTACTTATAACGAAGGAAATAGGTTGTAGTATCAGCTTCGCCTAAGTAATTACGATAAGAATGACGCGGCGATGGGGATTGTCAAGCAAGCAGTTAATTTCTACTTTTTAAAGTAGGGGTTTGAGTGATGGATAAAATTATTTTTTGAGAGAAATTAATTCAGAGACGAGTGTTTGTAACTTCCCGCAACACAACCACCTGCTACCAAAAAAGCGATTGCACCCCCAACAACTCCGCTCGCAGGAACAATCTCTTGCGGTTTTGGAAACACTAGCCCAAACAAACTCCCTGTCAAACCAAAGCCTGCGAAATACATCCCAACTCCCAATCCTCCCCATTTAGGAGGTACTAACCCTAAAGCAAAGGGAATTGCACCGTTGACAATTACGCTAAATGCACAGACTCCAAGTAGTACAAAAGGCATCTGCGCTCCTGCAAATAACAGTACTATCATCAGAAAAACGAGCGCACCAATACCACCTAGCATTGCCTTGCGATTGCCTATCTTTACAGCTAATGCTCCTGCAGGTAGCGCAGCAAAAGCTAAAGCAAGGTTGATGATAAACATCATGCCATCAACATTCTGAGTATTCAGTTGAACTTTTAACAGCTTCCCCAAAGCATCCATAAAGAGTCGAGAACCCCACGCCACACCAACACCCGTACCCAAAATCAAAGCTAGCGCCCGTGGCAATTCCCCTGGTGTTGCCCATGTTTGGGCTTTATCAACGGGGGTCTCTACTGGATTAAAAAATCTTAATATTGCAGCTGCGGCTAGCAACACAAACGAACCGACAGCAAATGTGAAGACAGGTCCTAAACCTAAAATAAACGAAGTGGCAATAGGTCGGAAAGCACCAATGATTCCTCCTACCAAAATCAGCACACTTCCCGCTAACGGTAACTCCTCGGGTCTGGCATATCTTCCCAAAAGTGCGATACGCGAAGCGTAACGGCTAAAGCCGAATCGCCGGACTGCGAAATACCGTCATTGCCATAGCCCAAGCGATCGCCATTAAAGGCAAAAGAGTACGCGTGATATCAGAAACTGGAAAAAACACTGTCAAAGTTGGAATTGCAATAAAAAATGCTGATGAGAGAATCACCCCAACAGAAATGAAGGGAAAACTTCTTCCTATTTGATACTTGGCTTTATCAGAAAGCGCACCAAACAGTGGTTCCATCACCACTGCTAAGGCATTCTCCACTATCAGCACCCATACTGCCAAAGATTCAGGAAAACCAAATCCAGCCAACAGTCGCGGTAAGTACAAAGCATAAATCAGCCAACTCAGCGTAATAGCTCCCTGTACTCCTGCCAAACTGCAAACTTGCAACCATAAAATATGGGGTATGGTTCCCGTATTTTTTTCCATGTTCTCAATCCAAAAGCTCGTGCATGGGACCCAAAGAGTTCTTGGTGTCCCATGCGATAGAATGCGGTTCTGTGGATTTTAATAACTTGGTATGGATGGGTCGATTTCCTTACTCCAAGCAAGAATACCACCCTTGACATTTGTCCCCTCAATTCCCGCTTCTTTAAGGATATTTAAGGCTTTTGTAGAACGCATACCCGACTTACAATGGGCAATCAATCGATGACCGTTCACCAATTCCCGTACCTGAGTGACTCCTTCACCGTTTTCAATCTCTGGTAACGGTATTAAAACAGAACCGGGAATTTTGGCTATTTCGTACTCGTGAGGATTGCGGACATCTAGCAACACAAAATCTTTTGCACCGCCATCTAGCAATTCCTTCAATTCTTGCACTGTCATTTCTGGAATTTCCATCTGCTGTTTCTCCTCTTGTGCTTTGGCTTGTGGGATACCGCAGAATTGCTCGTAGTCTATGAGTTTTTCTATCACCGGGCGAATTGGGTTGGGGCGCAACTTCAATTCCCGGAACTTCATGTCTAAGGCATTGTACAGCAACAATCGTCCACTTAAAGTAGTTCCGTTACCGAGAATAATTTTGACAGTTTCCGTAGCTTGGATAACACCAATTATCCCTGGCAAAATTCCCAGTACCCCCCCTTCTGCACAAGAAGGAACCATTCCTGGTGGTGGTGGTTCTGGATAAAGGTCGCGGTAGTTCGGTCCACCCTCATAGTTAAATACTGTAGCCTGTCCTTCAAAGCGGAAAATAGAACCGTAAACGTTGGGCTTATCTAACAATACACAAGCATCATTGACCAGATACCGTGTTGGGAAGTTATCAGTACCGTCTACCACAATATCGTAGGGTCTGATGATATCAAGAGCATTTTCCGAAGTCAGGCGAGTTTCGTATAAATCCACCTGACAGTTGGGATTGATCTCGTGAATCCGATCTTTTGCTGACTCAATCTTGGGTTTGCCAACCCAAGAGGTACCATGAATGACTTGGCGTTGCAGATTGGAGGTATCCACAACATCGAAATCAACTATACCGATGCGTCCGATCCCTGCGGCTGCTAAATACAATAGCAGTGGCGAACCCAAGCCGCCAGTACCGATACACAACACACTAGCAGCTTTCAAGCGTTTTTGTCCTTCCAGCCCCACTTCAGGCAAAATGAGGTGACGGGAGTACCTTTCGTATTCTTCTCTTGTTAGCTGGATGTTATCCAGATTGGGATTAAGCATAACAGTTAGATGAGGAAGCGCGGACTTATTATCCTATCGAAAATTGTGTGACATTGGGGAGTGGTGCGTGAAGACTGGTGCATAAATCATTACAATTATTCTTTTTTATAACTCCCCACGTCCATTGCTTCTGCTTGAAATTGATGATTGTCGTCCAAGATCCAACTTTTTATGCCAGCAACTTTGCCATCCATGACAGAGACAATAAGATATGAGTATTCTTGCCAAGCTAGCTGACGGTCAAATTCGGAGGGATTGGCAGGATTGTTGATGTGGGAGTGATAAATACCTATTATGCTGAGGTTGCGATCGCGTGCATCTTTTTGCACTTGCAGCATGACTTGGGGTGCGATGGTGTATCTTCGTTGTTTGGTTGCTGTACTGTCTTCAAAGGGGTCTGATGTTTCTGACCAAGCATTTTCTGTTGGTATGACTTCTAGCGCTATTTTGTTGCTGTCAGTGAGGGAACCTAACAGTAGACCGCAGCACTCTTCTGGATAAGTGGTTTCGGCGTGGGAGTAGATGGTTTGTAGGTGTTCTGGGTTGAGATGGATCATTGTGTTAATGGCTAATAGCTAATAGCTAATGGTAAGAAAGCAATTAGCTATTAGCCATTAGCCATTAGCAAATAGATACTCTACCAGTATTAATATCGTAACAAGCACCTACAACTTGCAGTTTTCCTTTCTGGATAAGGTTAGCCAAAATCGTCGATTGACTCTGTAGTTTCTCTGCCTGATATTTGATATTGGCTGCGATCGCATTCTCCCCAACATCGCCCTCAGTCAGTCTAGCTCTTGCGATCGCCGGTCGGATTTCCCGGACAATATAGTTAATTCTACCAGGTGCTGGTTTCTCTTGAAGTGCTGCCATGACAGCACCGCATTTTTTATGACCCAAAACGACTATAAGTTGAGAACCCAAAACGGATGTGGCATATTCTAAACTTCCTATAGCCATATCGCTGGCGACATTCCCAGCAACACGCACGACAAACAGATTTCCCAGTCCTTGGTCAAAGATAATTTCTGTGGGTACCCTAGAATCTGCACAGCCTAATACGGCTGCAAAAGGATACTGACCTTTTGCTAGAGATTGAACGTGTTTTAGCGATTGATCGGGATATTTACGCTTTTGATCTACAAATCGTTGGTTCCCCTCCAGCAATCGCTTTAAAGCTTCTGTCGCTGTGACTGGATGGGGATTTACTGGATTTGTCTGTGCACCCTCTGCTTGTAGTATGGAAGTTGTTCTTTGATACCAAAGTAAGCCACCAGCTGTAGCAAAGCTAGCTGCACCTAGCAGAAAATTACGACGCCCTACAAATCCATTTATTCGACTCATCAATCTTTCTCGGTAAATGAATCCAACCCACAACAGCTTGGTTGTTGGCTGGAACATACCAAAATCTCTAAGGGTGCGAGAGTTAGTCTCTAACGGTTTAAGGAATTGTTAATGGTTGATGGGATTTTTAGCATCTAACAACTAATAACTAACAAATTTTAATGCCCCCTCCCAGCCCCCAAATACAATTCGCCTACCTTGGGATCGTTAAGTAATGCCAAACCGGGACCGGACATTGCATCGCGTCCAGACTCCAGTACGTAACCGCGATGTGCCATTTCCAACGCTTTACGGGCATTTTGTTCTACCAGTACAATTGCCGTACCGCTTTGGTTGATTTGTTTAATCTGCTCGAACACTTGTGTAACAAGTATGGGAGATAATGCAGCAGATGGTTCATCTAGTAGTAATAAACTAGGTTCTAACATCAATGCTTTACCCATTGCTAACATTTGACGTTCGCCACCTGAGAGAGTACCAGCTCGTTGCTGACGGCGATCGCTTAACTTGGGAAACATTGCAAATATTTTATCTTTAAGCGGTTTTAGGGGAACGTTACGGACAAAAGCTCCCATTTCTAAGTTTTCTTCCACGCTCAGGGAAGGAAAAACATTGGCAATTTGTGGGATGTAGCACATTCCCCGTTGAACGATTTGGTTTGACTTTAACCCAACGATATTTTCACCTTTGAAAGTAATTGTCCCAGTATGGGGAGTCAAAAGCCCAAAGATAGTTTTGGCTAACGTAGATTTACCCGCACCGTTGGGACCGATAACCGTAACCAGTTCTCCAGGGTCTACTCGGAAATTGACACCTTGTAGGATATCAACATCTTTGATGTAACCAGCGTGGACGTTTTGAGCTTCGAGTATGGGAGATGAACTTAGTGAATTTGACATAATTTTTTTACAATATAAGTAAAATATCTTTCATTTAACTATAGTTTGTTCGTTTGTTGAAAGGCATAAAGACGAAAACACCTTCCATGTCAGTGATGGAAGGGTCTTTCTAAGAGAACATATATGTTAGGCAATTCTTGTATTTGAAAGTTTTTAAGTCACCTTGTTTTTCTTCCCTTGGCGAATAGCAAAGCACAGACCAAGCAATGAGAAAGCAGCTATACCAGAGGGTTCCGGTACTTGAACTGACTTATCTGATAAAGCAATTTGACCGTTAACGACTTCTCCGTTATCGCCGACTTCTCCAATGTAAAGATATAACGGGCTGCTGTTGGTAGAAATAGCGCTCTTCAGATTAAACGATATTTTGCCACCATCACCCAAGCTGACAAATCCAAAAGCTGTTGAAGGATTTGCGGAGTCAATGACAAGAGCAGATGTAGAGTTGGCGTCAAAACTTTGCAATGTAGCTACTGAGTTATTTATGTTACCATTGGCTGCTCCAAATAAATCGGCTCCCACAACGGCATCTTCTGAAGTAACGGGAGAACGTTGTGTTCCAGGAGCGAATACAACTCCACCCGGAGCAAAATTGAATACGTCCAAGCCTGATAGGGTATTAATATTAGCTGCATCATTGATGAGAACGTTACTAATCTTGATAGCATCTAAATCAAAGCCGCTAAATCTTCCAGTCGTACCGCCTTGTTGGTTATTACTATCAGCGATCGTGATAGATTTGATATCAGAGGGAAGATTGGATATTTCCGCGTAATAAACAGCAGTTCCTTTAGGATTGCCACCAGTCAAACCGGGTAGTTTAATAAATCCATCAAGATTAAATGTGGCGGCTGTAGCACTCGAAGCAGACATCAGACCAATCGCCGTGGCAACAAAACCTATATTGAAGAAGCTTTTGTTAAGAAATACATGAAAAATTTTTAGCATAGTTTTTTATAAGTAGGAGTCCCACGGTAATTAATACAGTGGATGTACCTACTTTTCAGGCAAGATAATTATGTGCTGTTACATTTTTATCAAACTTTTACAAACGTACTGTTAAGCTTTTATGAAAGAAATATAAGAGTCTGTAATTTTACGATAAAAACAGGCAAGTTTTCTTGTGTGCCTGTTTTTTCAAAGAATTTAACCGTAGAAATACTTAAGAAGGAGTTTTTTGCAGATCTGGTCGTTCTTCTGGAACGATCGCCCCTTCTACAGGGCAAACTTGAATGCAGATGCCACAATCGATACAAGTAGCATAGTCAATCCAGTACCAATCTGTTCCCTTGACATTCTTACCAGGACCGTCGTGAATGCAGGCTACCGGACAAGCATCCACGCAATCTGCGACGCCTTCACAAACGTCAGTAACAATAGTGTGCGGCATAGTTCCCCTCTTTATTGGATTAAAATTGCTGTATCTCATTCAGTATATCGAGGTAGAAGTTGCTCGGCATGCCGAACAACTCAGTAAGTGGCGCTTACCGATCCCAGACGATGGAGAGACCCAACAGCTTTATATGCATGCTGTTGGCTAATTAATGAAGCAATATCAAGTTCGGAAATCGTTTCCGATTCAAAATTCTCCGTGTCTCCCTCTATGTGCGTCATTCTTGTGAAAAATTAAGCGAGCCAAAACCACCGAAGATAAGACTCGTAGCGCGTGCGGAGAGTCTTATCTGTTAAAAGGTACTAAGGTTACACAACAGGTTCGATTGTTGTAGAACCGTCAGCTTTAATCCAAGCAATCTGGGCAATATTGCGATCGCTTGCATATTCTCGGATTTCATCTGTATTCCGTCCTCCCAAATCGATTTCCACGCGAACTAAGTGCGTGGAATCTCGGAGTTTTTTAGCATAGGTGAAAGCCGCAGTATATGCACTCTTATCTTCTGGTACTACCAACCAATTAATCGGTGGCGCTGTTTGCGGTAATTGACCGCCAGATAGGAGAACTTGTTGCAAATCTTCTAGGAGTAATGCAAAACCAATTCCAGGTATATTTTCTCCTTGCGGATGATACAGCTCTAAAAGATGGTCGTAACGACCGCCTCGCCCCACAACCCTTGCTTGTCCATCTGTATCGCTAACTACCTCAAATACAATACCCGTGTAATAGTCTAATGTTTGTATTAGGCTCAAGTCGAGGATGATTTCCATCCCTATACCATGAGATGAATGAGTGCCGATTTTTTCTGATTCATATAGTAATTCTACTAATGCTTTCAGATTGTTGACTGCCGCTTGTAAAGGCTCGTCTAAACCCAAACTGCTGACTTTTTGCAAGACATCAGCCGGATTACCGCGCAAATCCAGCATGATTCTGGCGCGTTCTTTAAGTTCGTCAGTTAGGGGTAAGGAGTCAATTGTAATGCGGTCTAGGTGAGCGATCGCACTCCGCACTTTTCCTTGTAAATGTGGGGGAAAAGCCTTGATGAGCGATCGAGTAATTTCAGCCTCGCCTAAAACCAAGTACCAACGTTGTAAACCCAGAGCTTGCAAACAATTTGCTAGCAACAGCAAAATATCTGCATCTGCAAGCAATCCCCCACTTCCAAGTAATTCCACGCCAGCTTGATAAAATTCCTGTTGGCGGTTGTGCTTCAACTCTCGCGTGCGTTGGAAAACATTAGCATTGTAGTACAGGCGCTGCGGATAGGTTACGCCACCCATACGCGTTACAGCCGTGCGAGCAATAGATGCTGTCAGTTCCGGACGCAGCCCCAAATCTTCATCTTCGGCATTTTGCAGTTGAATCACCGTTGAGCGTTGAATTGCTCCTCCCGCCATGAGCGTATCCATACGTTCTAGCGTTGAGGTAATAATTTGGTGATACCCCCAACGGTGAAAAACTTGTTGTAGCCTCTCTTCAATCCAGCGTTTTTGAGCCACATCGAGGGGTAATAAATCCCTAGCTCCCGCAGGCGGTTGATACACCATTATTTCTTCTTCCCACCAAACAAACCACCAAACAAACCGCCGCCCCCAGATTTATCTGGTTGTTTAGCCCCATTAGGAGACGGTGCTACAGGCTTCGTTCCATTGGGTTTTTGACCAGTCATCTGTTCAATTTTGCGTTTCCCATCTGACGCTGTTTGGTCGTTAGGGTCTAATTGCAGGGCGCGGTCAAAATGAACCTTTGCCATCGTGATTTGATTTTGCTTCAAATACACTAACCCGATCAAGCTATGACAGCGACTGTTAGTAGGCTCTAGCTTGAGGGCATCTTGTAATTCTACCCTAGCTTGTGTCAGTTGATTCTTTGCCATCAATTCTTGAGCGCGACGGATATAATGAGTGGCTGCTGAATCTTCTTTCGGTGCTGAAGGTGGAGGAGGTGGGGGTACAGGTGTGTTGTTTGTTGGGGAAGGTGTTTGGGTTTTGGATAGAGGACTTGGCTGTGGTGCAGCAAATGTTTTACCAGATGTCCGCATTAAGTAAACCAAGTTTAACTCGCTCACTAATCCTATGAGCTGTTGTACTTTCTGCAAAGAATCATACTGAGTTTCAGCAATTTTAGCGATCGCATTTCTATAAATTTGTTCAAAATTAGGTGTACTCGCAAGCTGTTTTGCTAAATCGGTTGTGAGTTCCACAGAAGCCGATTCTTGAACCAAACGCTTACCCATTTGCGACATGACTAAAAGGTACTCTGCTCTATTTTTATCTTGAGAGAGTTTTTCATAGGATGGATTGACCAGCTTAGACAACAATTCACCAGCTAGTTGCTTTTCTGCGCTGTTTTGTGCATCACAGCTATCAGGGTGAAGGCGGCGAGCAATTTTGAGGTAACGTTTGCGAATATCTTTGATATCCGCATCAACACACACACAAAGAATTGCGTGATGGTCGATGAAATCATACCTAAAAAGTCCGCGTTCTATCTTGAATGACATAAATATAACAGGTGTTGCACTAATAGAGTTTATAGGATTTCTCTAGTTTACTTTGCTTCTGAGAAATGGCTATAAAATTAACAAGCTTATTGCTTCCACGTAGAGAGCGATGGCACTTGTATAAGTTCTTGACTCAAACTCTCGTGAATATAACTATTAGTGGCAAGAATCCTTCCTGAAACTAGATCTAAGGGGCTACCATCATATGCGGTTACCTTTCCCCCAGCTTCTCTTAATAAAATCACACCAGCAGCAATATCCCAGGGAGAAATCCCTCGTTCCCAGTAGCCATCTATACGCCCACAAGCAACGTGAGCCAAATCTAGAGATGCGGAACCACTGCGCCGAACTCCTTGGGTAAGATGGGTCAGATAACAAAATTCTGCGTAGTTATTGTCAGAAGTTTCACGACGGTCGTAAGCAAATCCCGTAACTAGCAAACTCTTACTTAATTCAGATGTATTTGAAACTTGAATTGGGCGGCGATTGCGCGTAGCACCCAAACCTTGCGCCGCACGAAAAAGTTCATCATGGAAAGGATCGTAAATCACACCAACTTGTGGGACACCATGAATTAACAGCCCAATAGAAACAGCAAAAAAGGGGTATTGGTGGGCAAAGTTGGTAGTCCCATCTAAAGGATCGATCGCCCAAAGAAATTCATTATCTTGATCGCCCAGTTTGCCAGATTCCTCAGCTAAGATGGAATGTTCTGGAAAATGACGCCGCACTATATCTAAAATGACAACCTCTGAAGCTTTATCAGCAGCGGTCACTAAATCTCCAGGTCGCCCTTTTTCAACAACAGCATCTTCTAGCTTCCCTAAATAACTTTCCAAAACCGCACCCGCAGCAAGGGCTGCTTCTGTGGCTATCTCTAAGAAGGTTTGCAATCGATCCGATGTCATCCCTGGCATAATTGCTAATTGTTAATTGCTAATAGCTAATAGTAAAAGGCAATGAGCCATTAGCGATTAGCTATTAGCTATTATCATCAACGATACTGACGCCGAAATTCACCAGGAGTGAGACGCATGGGTTTTTGCGGGTTCCAAATACCTTCCCCCATCAGTCTCGCCCATTGTTGAGCGCGTTCCAATCGGCGGTCGTATTTATTGTTGGGCGATCGCGGTGCAAACAGTCCGTGTCCTTGTTTCACTAACTGTTCGTTCAACAAAACCCCATCTTTCCAAACATAAGCCAAAGTTCTGCCAAAAGAGTCTTTCACGTCCGCGTCAAATTCCAGCGTGACAGATTGTTCGCCCCCAATCAGCGCTTCTAGGCTTTGTTTTGCAGCGTCACCCCAAGGACGTTGCTGCAAATCTGGTGCATCGATATTTAGCAACCGTACTTGTGTAATTATGCTAGGTTGTTCGCCTATACCTACCACTTCTATAGTTTGCCCGCTCACAACCTGTGCTACCTTAACCACTATTCGGTTCGGATCTTCCATCTTTTTTTGTGGTTGACAAGCTACCAGTAGCAATACACACAGTAAAGTTGTCATTCTAAATACCTGTGCGCCTTTGCGCTTTTTCGCGAGGCTAATTTTACTCTTCATCTAATGGTAAGCCCTTGCGAACTCTCCCTTTAGCAAAATAACGCCCAAACTGTAGTTCGTAAACTTCATCTTCGTCTTGTGTCTCTACCTCTAAATTGGAACGAGCATAGCTCACACATAACAGAGCATAACCTTTCTTTCTTAATTCTGGGGACAGCCCAACTGCCTCAGGTTGGTAAATTTCTCCCGACAGCACCCTAACAGCACAGGTGGTACAAGCCCCATTTCGACAAGAAAACGGCAGTTCTACGCCTTGTTTTTCAGCACTATGCAGGATGTAGCGGTCATCAGGAACTTGCAGCGTGTGAAAAATGCCTTTAGCGCGATCGCGAACTCTAACAGTGTAAGTCTGGGACATCTGAGTTTTTGATTTGAGATTTTGAATTATTTTAGAGGAAACCTATTGCTTTTTCCTAGGCTTGGTTGTACTATCGTAAATTGTGACAACTTGGAGAGGTGGCCGAGCGGTTCAAGGCGCAGCACTGGAAATGCTGTTTGGGGCAACTCAACGTGGGTTCGAATCCCACCCTCTCCGTTCCTATAATACATGGGTTTCAGAGATTTTAGATTCTTCTGTAGCGATTGAAGTAACGGCAATTGGTCGAAGTCTTTTTGCAAAATGTCAAAATAGAGTTGGTGCCGTTAATATATGCTTTCCCAGCAAGCTATGAATATTTCACTTTTAGATGATGCTGTAGAAGAAAAACTAGTAACCCTGAGAGATGTTTCTTGGGAGCAATTCAAAGGGATTGAGGCACAGCTAAAAGATAACCGCAGTGTCCGACTGTCTTATTTATTGGAAACTTTAGAAATTATGTCTCCTGTGGGACCAAAGCATGAGCGTGTCAAAAGCACTTTTGGCTTGCTGCTAGAAACTTACATGAAAGTGTTGGGCATCCGATTTTACAAAAGCGGTGGGTTCACCATAGAAGAACCTGGCTATGCTTCTGGAACACCTGATGAATCGTACTGCATTGATACTGATAAAGAAATTCCCGATATTGTAATTGAGATTATAATTACCAGTGGCACTATTAACAGAAAAGAATTATATAAACCTAAGAAAATTCCTGAAGTGTGGTTTTGGAAATCTGACACCATAAGAATATTCCGTTTAAATGAAAAAGGCGAATATGAAGAAGTTAACCGTAGTAGTTTCTTCCCAAATTTAGAGCTAAATGTGTTACTGAAATATATTTCCATGCCCGACCAGTACGATGCTGTGCTAGAATTCGAGCAGTTTCTCAGACAACAACTTCCTTGAAAAATGGAGTTAGCTAATAATTCTTGAATTTGCACAGCCTAGAGTCAACTTAACTCTTGTGGCACTAGCATCCTTGGTCGTTCATCTGTGCAAATTAAAAGTGCAACCAATGAATTACTATACTTAATATCTTAAACTGCGATAATTTTCGCGGCTGAGATAATGCTCTACTGTACCAACTGGTTCGTACATGACTGAATATGCACAAAGATCTTGAAACCCATCGGCTAAACTCCTCTTGAAGGGCGACCAATAATCTCTAGTTCCTTTTTTTGGGTCTGGATTTTTTGCCAACCAAGCATTTCCTGGTTGTCGTACTTTTTTATCAAAATCTAGTGGTTCGGGTGGAAAGTCAAACGGTATCATCTCTGTTATACCCCTGATAACCCAGAATTTCTTTTTTCTGATGTGACTATCCAACGCGCCCAAAATGGATCGTGTCCGGGTATAACTCACACTTTTTGAGAAGTTATCCAAAGACCAATTCCCTTGCCATTTCTGCTCGGAAAAATCAAAGTAGCTCTCAAAGTCTATTTCATGAAAAAGTAGTCTCCAATTTCGTGTATCAATTTTGGAGATAATTTTTGGTAATTCCTTTGTATGTCTACGTGGATAAGCAGGCTGCTCTACCCAATTTCCAGTCAGTACCCACCAAGCAACATCAAGTAAAAAACTTTTACCTAAACCGTTATCACCCGTAAATATATTGAGTCGAGCGGCGAATTCAACATCAAAACGGTCGGTTGGGCCAACTTGCTGGAGGTGAAGTTCTTTTAACATTTAACTATCCCCTTTGCTGTAGAGCGACAGATTGTTTGACCGTAACGACAAATGACAAGTCAAGTTCTTTGTGCTTGTAAACTTGACTGTCGGGGAGTCTGAGTTTTAGTGTTTCTAACCTGAAGTTGTAGAAATTGCTCAAACAGCCAATGCAGAAAGATTTTGATGGGTGACAAACACTCTGTGGCTCTGGTCAAATAATTGGTTGCTCTACATCAGTAGAGCAATCCTAAATCATTCATGAAAATGCCTATTCCCTCCCTTGTACTTGTGGTTGACGCGCCACCATTTGTTCGTAAACAAAACGAGACATTTTTGGAAAAATTTGCCAGTCTTTAGCATACATGGCGTCGTCAGCACCGATCGCTAAAACATAAACAGTTTTCCCATCCGGTGTTGCAACCAATGCTGCTTCTTGGCGGGTACCAGTCGTCCAACCTGCTTTAGAATAAAAATTAACGCCTGTATCTGCTAAAGCTTGACCCAAAAAACCAACAATTGGGTTAAAACCTTGCTGTTGGTTTTTCCAAACCTCTGGATTCAAATCTCTTTTTAACCAACCACACATTTTCTGGCTAAATTCTGGTGAAATAGCTTGCTGAAGATAACACGTTTCATAAATAAGTCTTGCCGAATGAAACGTTGTGATTTCATTGCGAAAAGGATCTTTCGGATCTTCAGGATTTTTTCTTATACGGACTTCACTTCCCTTTGGTCCTAATAATTTAAGAGAAGCAATAGGATACGTCTTGTGAGTTAGATTAATACCCTCGTAGCCTGCTTGCTCAAAAAAGTGAGTGACTTGTTCGCGTTTCTTGCGCCATGTTTCAAATTCTTCATCATCTTGGCTGCGTTCAAATTCCGTATCGCTTATTTTATCAACAATAAAACTAGCCGCTTCGTTATCAGACTCCTGAATCATTCTAGCTATATACGGATAAAAACCTGCTTCATCTGACCAAACACCGCGAGCTATTTGCGCGTAGAGAAACACCATCCAAAACATCTTTGCTACACTAGCAGGATATTTTAATGTTTCTTGCTGGTAACCAGCGATCTCACCAGTTTTGGCATCTATTAAAGTAATTGATAAAGATTGTGTCGGAAAACCTCGATCTGCTGCCAAATTAACAATATTGTTAACAATTGTTTGTAACTCCTGACTCTGTTTAAATTCAGGAGGGGTTCGGAGATTATAAGCAACTTCTATATTTTCATGCCCTGGTTGACGGGAGGGAATAGGTCGTGACTCTGTTGCAGACCAGTTAGGAGATGGCGGCGGGACAAAAGATGGAGAAGTGGGCTGTGCGGTGGGCTGTGGGGTTGCTTGTTGTGCGGGTTGCTCTTGCACGGGTTTATGTATTAAAGCATATAACCCTCCCACTAAGGTATACAACCCAAAACCCATGATGGCCAATCCAGTTGCAATGACTGTCAAAGCCACCAATCTTAGAATCAAAAGATTTTTGCGAGAACCTTTGTATCGGCGTCTTCTTCGTCTGTAGCCGGGTTGTGTCCCTTGTGGATATGGTTGCTGTGGATACGGAGCTTCAAGAACTGCAGCTCGTCGGCTCCTTTGTCCCCCTTGTCTGGAGGCGAAATTGTTGCCCTGTGAATACGGAACTTCAAGCACCGCAGATCTGCTGCTTAACTCCCCTTGCCTGTAGCTTGGAGTTCTAGGGTCTGGCTGTGATACTCTTCTTCTCAAAGGCGCAGACGGATACCCTTGTCTGTTTTGAGAGTGTGCTGTCTGTGTGTTTGATTGAAAGTTGCTCTGACGTCTGGGGTCAGTTGTTCTACGCTTACGCCTGACTTCTACAGGTGGAGTGGCAACCTGTTGGTTGCGTCTATCCCATTTCGTTTTTGTTTGCTGACTCACTAGCTACACCTTGAATTGTGTGATTTATAAAGGGTCAGGGGTTAGTAGGAGCGCAAGGCATTGCGCCCGTACAGGGGTTAGAGGAAAACAGCGATGACAGATAGTGTGATGGATATTACCAGAATTTAGCGAAGATAACACACTTTCTTGTAAAAATTAGTCATATGTTAAAATAACTCGGCAAACTTTTGATGCTGTCAGGTTGCAACTTTATGCCATTGAGCGCTAAGCACTCATCTTCTGCAAATCAACTGCGACAATTACTAGAACGTCCTGAAATTTTGGTAATTCCTGGCGTTTATGATTGTTTGGGAGCAAAGCTTGCCGAACAAGCAGGTTTTGAAGTTTTGGCGACGAGCGGCTTTGGTATTGCAGCTTCTACACTTGGTTTGCCTGACTATGGTTTTCTTACTGCTACCGAAGCCCTGTATACTGTGGGACGAATTGCTCAGTCAGTCAATATTCCTCTGATTGCTGACATGGATACTGGTTATGGCAACGCTTTAAATGTTATTAGGACAGTTAAAGATGCCGTACAACAGGGAATTGCTGGAGTCATTTTGGAAGATCAAGAGTGGCCTAAAAAATGCGGTCACTTTGAGGGGAAGCGTGTTGTTCCTATGGCAGAACATGCTCTTAAAATTCAAGCAGCAGTTCAAGCACGTGATGAGAGTGGGTTGGTTATTATTGCTCGTACTGATGCTCGCGCCCCTCTAGGTTTGCACGAAGCCATCGATCGCGGTCGTGCTTATATTGATGCTGGGGCAGATGCACTGTTTGTAGAAGCCCCTCAGTCTGTGGAAGAACTGCAAAGCATAGCCTCGGCTTTCCCCTCCGTACCATTGGTAGCAAATATCGTAGAAGGTGGCAAAACTCCTCAACTTTCTGCTTCTGAGTTACATCAAATGGGCTTTAAGATTGTATTTTTTCCACTTTCTGCTTTACTGTCTGTCACGAAAGTCATGAGTGCTTGTTTCCATCAATTAAAAGAACAAGGCACTACGACTGATTTTCAAGATATGGTCAGCTTTAAGGATTTTCAAGAAATGATTGGTATTCCTAAATACCATCAACTGGAACAGCAGTTTTTGGGGAAGTAGGAACAAAGACTTATCTCCAATCCAAAATCTAAAATCCTCAATAAGATTTATGCCATAGAGTTGCTGTAAAGCGATCGCGATCGCGCTAGTTTGAGTAAATAATGCGTTATTTTAATTTAAAAAACGTAAATTAATGAATCAAACTTTAACCGTATCAGATCGCCAGCAAATTAATTCTGAAACAAAAAGCGTTCTTACCAAACAGCAAATACCTGGCAAGCAACTCGTCATTTTGGTTTTGGAAATGCTTTTGGCGCTACCCCTTGGTCTACTCTTGGCAAAATTCCATATTGGTGGTGTTGCTTGGATTTTTGGCGGTATTATCTCCGGAGCTATAGTACTTCAGACATATCGGATCTTTTATCAAGATACCCCCAAACCCAACCGTACAGCCAGAAAAACGGGTATGGCACTTGTAGGGCTAAACGTTGGCTTTTCCATCTCTCACGGTCATTTAACTAATGCTGTCTCTAGTTTTCCCGTGTTTGCTTTTCTTACCTTTTTCTTGCTTTTAAGTGGTATTGTTATTGGTTACATTTACTCTCGTTTAAGTAAGACAAATTTGTTAACAGCGTTATTAGCTACAGTACCAGGTGGTGTTGGTATGATGTCAGCGATCGCAGCAGATTATAACCGCAATGTTCCTTTGGTGGCGATGGTTCAAGCGATTCGCGTGACTACCGTAGTTTTTTTGATTCCCTTAATTGCCAGGATGTTATCCGGAAATCAAATTTATTCACAAACACTTCCGGTTTCAGGGACTTTAATCAACCTTGAGCTAACACAATTAGGATTATTATTAATATCCCTCTTATTTGGTACTTTAGGAGTTTATATTGCTGTCTTAGGCAAAATTCCTGCAGGTGAATTTTTTGGTGCAATAGTTGCTGGTATAGTTTTTAATCCAACATTAAATTTATTGCCTTTTGGAGGTAATAGCGATTACGCCTTACCACCACTGGTTAATATAATAGGACAAATGCTGTTAGGAATTACCATTGGTGAGTACTGGGGTGACAAACCAACTTTAGGCAAAAAGACTATAGCTTATGCCTTTGTGTCTGTAGCAATGACTTTACTTACTGGTGTTGCAGCCACCATCTTTGCCATGCAGTTAACTTCTTGGGATTGGTTGACCTGCCTTTTGGTAACTGCACCTGGTGGTTCTGCCGAAATGATTTTAGTTGCCTTAACCCTACACCATAACGTAGAAATTGTCACAGCAGGTCATCTAGTACGATTGATTGCAATTAACAGTTCTCTTCCCCTCTGGCTTTATCTCTTTTCACGGCTTGACGATTAAATTTGGTTAGTGGTTCGTTGTTATGAGTTAGTAGCTAATAACAAATAACAACTAACTCTTATCTAGTCAAAATCATAACTTGCTCAAAATCAAAATTTTCGACCAAAACTTTTAATCCGTCTATTAAATCTGTTTGTTCCTTCGGAATTTTTGCCATTAACTGAAAAATAAGTTCATCATTGCCTTGGCAAGCAGCATTGTGAAGTTGTGCTATCCACTCTGCAGGCATAGTTGCTATTTGATTTGCTAATTGAGTAGAACTAGAAATAGATGTACTGTAAGATGACCTCAGATCTGCATTCTGACTGTCTTCTTGATAAAGATATTGCACGCCCAAATATTTACTAATTTTTACTAAGAGTTCTTGCTCTTGAAAGGGTTTACTTAAAAGGTCATCGCAGCCAGCGCTCAGTATCTTGTGTTTGTCTTCTTCAAAAGCGCTAGCTGTGAGAGCTATGATAATGGTTTGGGGTTGGGAGCCCCCCGAGAACAATTGCTTTTCCTTTTGCTTAATCAATCTAGTTGCATCATAGCCGTCCATCATTGGCATCCGCATATCCATAAAAATTAAGTGAGGGTGCCAATTAGCCCAAATAACAAGGGCTTCTTGTCCGTTGGTCGCTTCTTGTACCTGGAAACCAATCTTGGAAAGAAGTTTGACGAGTAGCAAACGGTTAGTTTGCCTGTCCTCCACAACCAAAACTTTATAAGTGGGTTCTCCTGGAGCTAAACTGATAACTTGTTTGGGTATAGACTCGTTGGAAACAGTCGCTTGTTCTGCGGTTGCTTCTCGTGCTGAAATAGTAAAGCTAAATTGAGTTCCAACACCTAATGTGCTGTTAACCCAGATTTCTCCCCCCATAATTTCTACAAATTTATAACTGATGGATAAACCCAAGCCTGTTCCTTGTCCGGATTTTAATCCGGTTGTGGTTTGTCCAAAAGCTTGAAATAATCGCTCGAACTCGTTTGAATTAATACCAAACCCGGTGTCTATCACTTCAAATAAGAGGTAGAGGGAAGAAGAAGAGAGCACGAGAGAGGGAGAAGAGGGGAAGGGGAGAAACATTTTGTTTTTGTATCCTTTTGTTCCTTTATCTCCTTCTAGAGCTACAGAAATTCGTAATTTGACGCTTCCTTGTGAAGTAAATTTGATGGCATTATCAAGCAAGTTAATGAGTACTTGACGGAGTTTGCTCTCATCCGATCTAATGTATTGAGGAACTTCTGTAGTACGCTCAAAAATCAACTGTAAATTTTTAGATTGTGCCTTGAGTTTTAACATTCCCTCTAAACTATTCAGCAAGCGGTATAAGTCAAAGTCATTTTCATTTAACGTGACACGTCCTGCTTCAATCTTGGACATTTGCAAAATATCGTTAATCAAGTCCAACAAATGTTCGCCACTGCGGTTGATGATTTTGAGATATTGCTGATATTCGGCAGATAAAGAGTTGTCATGGTTCATGAGTTGCGTAAACCCCAAAATAGCGTTAAGCGGTGTTCTTAACTCATGGCTCATATTTGCTAAAAATTCGCTTTTAGCACGGTTGGCTGCATCAGCAGTTTCTTTGGCTGTTTTAAGTTCGGCGGATTGCTGTTGGGTTTGCTCGAAAAGTTCTGCTTGTTGAATTGCCACTCCCAACTGTGCTCCAATCTGAACAAGCATTTTAATTTCGGCTTCTTTCCAATGACGGGGGGCAGAGTTTTGGTATGTTGCTAACAATCCCCAGAGTTGATTGCTGCAATAAATGGGAACTATAATGTAGGCGCGTGCTTGAAATTGTTCTAATAATTCTATATAACAACTATCAAATCCTGCTGTATAAATATCGGGTACACATCGGTAACTTGTTCTAGAACGATATATTCCACCTTGGTTATCGTACAGATACGTGTCTTGTATGACTTCATTTGTATCACCCATTTCTTTCACAGTACACCTGTCGCGTTCGATCGCATTCTGTGTAAGTTCTGGCTGATTTTTTTGATCTGATATCAGTTTTCGCCATCCTTGGGCTACTGATTCTGCGACAACTTCTCCACTCCAGTCTGGGTTGAAACGATAAACCATAACGCGATCGCAATTCAATGCTTGTCGCAATTCTTTTGTTGTCGCACCAAAAATGTGCTTGACTTCTAGCGTTTGACGCATCCGTTGAATGACAAAAGCAAGAGCCTTTTCTCGTTCGACGCTTGAAGCTAGTAATTCTTCTGCTTGCTTTCGTTCTAGTTCTGCTCCTGCACGGGCTGCAAAAATTTTTAAAATTGACTCTTGACCTACATCTAATACCAAAGGTCGATCGTGCATCACAGTCAATAAACCGATGGTTTCACCATCTGAGTCAACTAACAGAGTACTTAAATAACTTTGAATTTTAGTATCTGTTAAATTGATAATTTTAGAAAACAAAACTGTCATTTTTTCAGGGCTTTTGCACGACTTTTTTCCTATAAACTCTTCGTAATCAACATCAAAAATATCTGAAATATCACATTCAAAGTTTTCCTGTAAGTCAACACCATTCCACAATGCAACAATACGCAGATGAGTTTTTGATTGATTAAGAAATTCACTTATAAAAACGTAATTTGCTTGTAAAATCTGTGATAAATAATGCACGCAGGGACGGAAAAATTCATTACCCATTGTTGACGCTGTTCCTTCAACAATCATCTGTAATGCCGCTTCAGCTTGCTTCCTTGGAGTGATATCGCTTAAAGTACAAACAACACGCTCTACACTCCCATCCTTGTCTATTTCGGGGTCTGCATTAACAAGCAACCAACGTTCGTTTTGGCTTTGAGAATGCTTGATACCTACAACTACATTCTGAATCGGTGTCTTTAAGGCGATCGCTTGTTGCACGGGTAATTCAATTATTGGAAAACTTGTACCATCTTCACGTAACAATGACTGCTCGCCAAACACCAGGGGTTGTTTATTTTCTTTCTCAAGATCGAGCAGATGGATGGCTGCTTGATTGCTAATTAGGATTTCGGCATTTGCATTGACTAATAAAACACCTACTTGCATTTTGTGGATAAGTGCCCGAACGCGCTGTTCGCTCTCTTCCAAAGCTTGTTGCTGCAACAATTTAGCCGTTACATATTGCTCGGTGAGGGAAGTTAACAGAACTACGAGCAAAAGGAACAGCGTTGCAATTCCAATCATGACAGCCAGCCAGGGCTGAGTAACAATCGATGATGGTTGGACTGGCATATTAATGAGAGGTTTAAAATGAGTTGCCCTCATTCCCGTATAGTGCATACCACTAATGGCAACTCCCATGATTAAGGAACTACCAAGTTTTTGCCAAATCACTCCTTTCAATTGAAGGTTTTGCAGCCTAAATGCCAGCCACAGAGAAGCAAAAGAAGCAATTATTGCGATCGCAACTGATAAACTTACCAACCACCAGTCATACTCTATGCTTGCTTGAAGCCGCATGGCTGCCATACCCGTGTAATGCATACTCGCAATTGCAATTCCCATGCAAATGCCACCGCCTAGGACAAGTGGTAGAAAGACCGATTGACTTAGCAACCACAAAGCGAGACCGGAAGCTACAATTGAACACAGCAGTGAGAGCAAGGTGATCTTGAGATCGTAGTTCACAGGTTGCGGCAACTGAAAAGCTAGCATGGCAATGAAGTGCATTGACCAAATGCCAGTTCCCATGGCAATAGATCCTGCTAGCAGCCATTTCCATCGTCGCCATCTTGAGGCACGTGTAACTCGCCCAGATAAATCTAGGGCTGTATATGAGGCGATAACGGCAATTATGAAAGAGAGTATGACTAGTGGTAAGTTATAAGTACCTATCATTTCACGATACATATTTTTAGGTAATAAAATTAAATAATGGCTTTTTTAAGAATATTAGATAAGTCTTTCCTCAGTCAATTTCCAAGTTTCCACGCATGAATATTTCATCAAAATAGAATGTTGATATTTATCTGGGAAAATGCTGAAAAATACATCTTTTTCAGCAAACACACTTACAAGTTTCAGAAACATCAATCTTAGCCTTTTATTTTCTCGGTCATTCAATAGAATGAGTATTTTTTTCTTTTTTGAAGTTTTTTTAGAAAAAAATCAATTATTTGTAAAATATGCAAATAAGAATGGCACTATCTATAAGTTTCGTAACTTATATAATATTTTTGAAATATATTTAAGGTAGGAAATACCCCAGCAAAAGTAGCATATGGTGGGCGTTTTCCACCCAACTTAAAATTTTTCATAAGTCATTTATTATTTTTATAATTAAACTGGCATCCTTGGCGTGAAAAGTGGTAAAAGTTAGTGATGAGCCATAAGGACTACGGTAGAGCGCCCTTGTGCCTGATAAGTTTCTTTCTCAACAGGAAGCGCGGTTTGGAGATCGCAAAAATCCTCCGGGCTTGGTAACGCGGTATCTACAATGCGATACCATTTGTACCCATTTTCCAAAAGTGGTAGTTCAAACGCGAGTGATTCCCAATAGGCATTGAGAATGACGTACAAATGCTCGTGAAACTTTGGGTGACGAAGGGTAAATGCCAAACTGTGGGACTCATAACTCCAATCAGGCTGACCTAATTGCGTTCCATGCCAAATAATGTGTGGTTGATGGCTGCCGTAACTGACTGCTAAAATCCGATCTTGATGAAAAATTTTGAGTGATTGCGTTAATGAGATGAGTTTTTGAGTAAATCGCAGTACCTCACAGTGTTTGTCGATCGCACTCCAGTCAAACCAACTTAATTCATTATCTTGACAGTAAGCATTATTATTACCTTGTTGCGATCGCCTTACTTCATCACCCATTAGTAGCATGGGCGTTCCCTGAGACACAAACAGAATAGTTAAAAAATTCTTGATTTGACACAACCGCAGTTGATGAACTGCTAGATCGCGTGTTTCCCCTTCAATATTGCAATTCCAACTATAGTTGGCGTTAGTGCCATCGCAGTTGTCTTCTCCGTTCGCTTGATTGTGTTTGTCGTTATACGACACGAGATCGTTCAGCGTAAATCCATCATGACAAGTAATAAAATTTATACTTCGGTGCGGTTCGCGATTTGGTTGAGAGTAGATATCGGGGCTTGCCATAATGCGATTGGCAAGTGCCTTCACCATTCCCACATCACTTTTGACAAAGCGGCGCACGTCATCTCGATAAGGTCCATTCCATTCAGCAAAACGCTCGCCTACAAAAGCTCCCACTAGATATAGCCCTTCGGCATCCCATGCTTCTGCGATGAGCTTAGTTCCTGCTAAAACTGGGTCAGCATCAATCATCAATAACGCTGGCGGACGAGTCAAGAGTTGTCCTGCTGCTCCCCTAGCAAGAACCGCTGCCAAATCGAAGCGAAACCCATCAACGTGCATTTCGGAAACCCAATAGCGCAGGCAATCTAAAACTAAATTGTTTCCTGCTACACTATTTGCCTTAAAAGTATTGCCACAACCACTATAGTTGCGATAAGTAGCTCTATTGTCTCCAAGTATGTAATAGTCCCAATTACTGAGCCCGCGAAAAGATAAAGTAGGTCCTCGCTCGTCGCCTTCTGCTGTATGATTAAACACAACATCTAAAATCACTTCAATCCCCGCCCGATGCAAAGCTTTTACCATATCGCGGAACTCGTTGACTGGGCTAAATGGATCGGCACAGGAACTGTAGCCAACGTGAGGTGCAAAAAAGGCGATGGGACTGTACCCCCAGTAGTTTTTTAGACCCGGTCGAGCGTCTTCTCGATCGAATTGGTGGGCAGGTAATAATTCTACAGCTGTTATACCTAATTCCTGTAGGTAAGGAATTTTTTCAATTAATCCTGCGTATGTTCCCCGTTTTTCCGGAGATACACCAGAGTTGGGATGTTGTGTGAAAGCACCTACGTGAAGTTCATAAATGATAGTTCTGTTGTAACGAGTTTTGGGGGGAGCGTCATCTTCCCAATCGTAGGCACTGCTATCAATGACAACGCTTCTTAAAGCTCGAGCACAGTTGTCACCTGGTTGGCTTGCTGCTTGACGACTGTAGTTTTCCCAGTTTGCGATCGCTTTGGTATAAGGATCGAGCAATACCTTGTCGCCATCACAGCGCAATCCTCGTTCGGGTGCAAACAGTCCGTGTCCCCGGTAGGCATAAACTTGTCCGGCTCCAATTCCAGGGACAAACACGTGCCAGTAATGAGCTGTTTTGTTTTGTTTGGGGTCGAGTGGTATAACGTGACTTGGTTGAGGGTCGTTAGGGCGATCGAACAGTAACAGTTCAATTGCAGTGCAATCTCTTGAAAACAAACAGAAGTTTACACCACCATCACGAATAGTCGCGCCAATTGGGAAGCTTTTGCCCGGTAAAACATCAACTGTCATGTGTTAGGTTGGAACCCAATAAATTTTTAATTGCAGGCACTACATAATCCTATCGCACACAAAAGAAAACTTCCCTTTCTATATGTTATCGGTCACTGCTCGCTTCCTCATCAAATCCTTATGTAAAATTCCTGATACTTACGGATGACAAAAAATACCGCAATTTATGATGCTAGAGATATTGCATCAGGGTAACAAGACAACAAACATGGATTTAGCGACATACTCTACTAACTTAAAGCTCACCCAACTCCCTCAAGAATTGATAACAGAAGTGCAGCAATGTTTGAGCGATGGAGGTTACAAAGTCACTATTAATGGCATTGCTGATGCAGCCACAAGGCAAGCATTTTCTGACTTTAAGAAAGCATCGTATTTGCAAGATCCTGAATACCTCGGTCCGAGCACAGCCACAGCATTACTGAAACTCAAGAAAAACAGGACCGCTTCCCAACTTGTACCGGGATTAAACTACTTAAGATTAACCCGAACTCCGGAGAAAGATCAGTTTGGCTGTCAAGTCCTTAAACTCCAGTATTTTAAAGATGGTCAAGTAATTGATGAAATAAATATGCGTTCCGGACAGCCATCAAAGCAGTACTTCCGCAAAGGGGTAGATAGCATCTCTGGCAGTGGCGAACCCCTACCGGAAGGACGTTGGAGAATAGAAAATCTTTTTTGGGCTGGTGGCAAAGATAATTGGATGGCAAGTCATGGCGAAGGTATTGGACCCGTTAGCGTTCCTTTAACTTACGATGGACCGGGTATGACAGGACGATCTGAAATTGTTATTCATAACGACCACAATGCTAACCAGGGAAAATCGGGTTCTGTAGGATGCCCGGTTACGTATAATTTGAATGATATGAAAAAAGTTGTAACATGGTTGCGCGACACCGATCCAAGATACTTATACGTAGATTGGAACCTTGGCAGTTGTCCTTCCGTATATGCAGTGCTTCAAGTCTCAAACAAACTCCCTCGCCCTGGAGTAGAACTGATAAAAAAGTTTGAAAGCTGCTTTCTTAATGCCTATCCCGATCCGCTCTCAGGCAATGAACCCATCACAATTGGCTGGGGATGCACTCTTAAAGAAGACGGCTCAAAATGGCAGCTTGGCGATCGCATCACTCAAGAGCGAGCAGATAAATTATTAATCGATCAGCTGAGCAATCGGTACGTGAGTGACTTAGAACAAAGCGTTCCTTTTTGGGAACAGATGAATGAAAACCAAAAAGGCGCGTTGCTCTCCTTTGGGTACAACCTAGGGAGCAAATTTATGACTGAGGGCGATTTTGATTCTATTCGTCGCATCCTCAAAAACAAGCAATGGGCAGAACTACCCGAAACTTTATCTCTTTATCGCAATCCTGGAACCCATGTAGAACTGGGTCTAAAGCGTCGTCGATTTGCAGAAGGGTTAGTTTGGCAAGGCGTTTCCGTAGAAGAAGCCTACCTTAAAGCAATGGCAATTGCACAAAAGGGCGATCGCGTTCCTGTTGCAATCAGAAGACGGTGAACTACCACACACTCAATCGGTACTTCGATTGAGTGTGCTTACAGCAATAAAAGCAGAAAGCCCACCCCTTCTAGGGGTGTGGGACGCGAATAATGCGGGAGGCAAAGCCACACCGCATTTTCGCTCATAAATGCGTAGCACATGGACGGTGCTTTCAAGTTTTATCCGGAATTATGGAACATCTCAAAAGTGCTCTAAGTGTGGAAAAGTCTTGACATACTCCGCGCCCTAAAAGTGCGCGGATTCTAGGCTCAAGCAACAACTGCGGACATAGCCCGTCTTACGTCGTCTAACCCAACAGTTGATGCCCCAACTGTACAAATATTTTTAGCGGCGTTTTCGTCTCTCCCATTCAACGATTGACAAGACCGGCAGCGCCACTGTCTGACAGACAAATCCAGATTTTCTAGAACGTATCCGCAATGAGAGCAAGTCTTGGTAGACGGATACCAGCGATCTATAAATACAACTTGTTTGCCTTTGATAGTGGCAACCCACTCTAGAATTTGGAGAAATTCTCCAAAAGCTAGATCTGATATTTTGCGACCCCAAAGACGTTGCATTCCTTTGAGGTTGAGTGTCTCGAAACAAAGCACGTCAAACTTATTGGTTAAGTCGTGAGCTAACTTCCACTCGCCAGTCGCATCTAGCATTGGTCACGCCTTCGTATTTGCGTACCAAATTTTTTCTAGCTCGTTCTCGATTGGAAGAACCTTTTAACTTTTTGGAATGCTGTCTGCTCGCTTTCTTGATGGCGTTGAAAGACTGTTTTAAAAATTGAGGAGACTCAATTTTTGTACCATCCGAACAAGTGAGGAATGTCTTAAGTCCAAAATCAAACCCAGCAATTTTACCTGTCTCGAATTTGATTTGCGGACTGTTTGTATTGTCAACTACGATCACCATAAACAGTTCGCCCAGTGGTGTCCGTTTAATGGTTAATGTTTTGACCGTTCCTTCAATTTCTCTGGACTTCCAAAATTGATAGACTCGATTTCCAATCTTGATCCTATTAGCACCCAGAAACTTGTATCCTGCTTGTTTGAGAGTGAAGGATCTGTACTTCTTGATTTTCTTGAATCCTGGTGGACGAACCCCCTTTTTGTTGTACTTGAAAAATAATTGGTACGCTTTCTCAATGCGCTGACAGATGTCCTGTGCTGCTTGAGAACCCACCAATTGCCAAAACGGGTTCCGCTTTCGCAATTTAGCAATATGAGATTGAAGCTTTGCACAATTCAAGTGCTTGCCCCACATCTTGTAGTACCGATGATGCAGGGCAATGCAATGGTTGTAGATAGCCCCTGACGCGTTAATCGTTCGCTTGAGGTGTCTATTCCGCTTGTGTTCGTACAGCTTAAACTTCAATGATTTCATGTTATTATTGTCCCACATTTGTCGGCAATATCACAGCATGAAAAAATGAACAGTGCGGTGTTCGGACGAAGAGTATGAGATACTAGTAGAG
The DNA here is from genome assembly GCF_000760695.4 of Tolypothrix bouteillei VB521301. Lineage (GTDB taxonomy): Bacteria > Cyanobacteriota > Cyanobacteriia > Cyanobacteriales > Nostocaceae > Scytonema > Scytonema bouteillei_A. The sequence goes on from NZ_JHEG04000001.1 coordinate 7,693,341, forward strand.
CATTGCAAACAAACAAGTCGCACTCAAAACGATGTGATTCGTGAGTTAATTCGGAAATTGAAGAAAAGCCGTCCTAGAAGGACGGGGCTTTAAACCCATTTTTTTGGTAAAGAAAACGCTTTCTACTAGAACGCATATCTGTCCTCATTGTCTTCACATTCAGGGGAGAGACCACAACGCAGCTCGCAACATCCTTGAGATCGGACTACGCCACATCCTTCAAGTCGGCGGAGCCGCCCAACGGAGTGGCTCCCGTACCGTGGGGCACACGGGAACGTTAATCGCCTCTGGAGACATCGACCTCTGTTCTGGTGAAGAAACTCCTCAGAATAAGTCGGGTCGAAGAAAGAGGAACTCTCAGAAGTGATTCTGGGAATCCCACGCGCTTTTAGCCGTGGGAGGATGTCAAATACTAAAGTTAGAGTTTGGAGAATTAAGATAGAAAGCACTACTTGATATCTATTTGCGATCGCAAAAAATAAAAATGAGTCTCAATATTAATGAGTACCAATTTCTGGAAGTTCTTTATGAAGGAGACAATACCTGGATTTATCGTGCTTTCAAGAAGACAGCGCCAAATTGGGTGATGGTTAAAACTCTCAAAGCGGAGTATCCAACCATAGAACAACTCGCTCATCTCAGACACGAATATAAAATCCTCCAAAACCTTGACATAGATGGAATTGTGAAACCGCTTGCTGAGGTTAGTTACAAAAACGGTTTAGCACTTATTTTGTCTGATTTTGGGGGAGAACCTTTAAAAAACTTTATTAATACAAAAAAAATTGAGTTAAGTAGTTTTTTAGAAATTGCAATTCAATTAGCATCAATATTAGCTCATTTGCATCAAAATCATATTATTCATAAAGATATTCAACCCTATAATATTTTCATTAATAGAAAAACAGGTCAAGTTCAAATTATAGATCTTAGTCTTTCATCTTTTTTGCCAATAGAAAATCCGACGATAGGCAATTTTCATCTACTTGAAGGTGCCCTAGCCTATATGTCACCAGAGCAAACTGGAAGGATGAACCGCTCTATTGACTATCGAAGTGACTTTTACTCTCTAGGCGTCACTTTCTATGAAATCCTAACAGGACAACTACCATTTCAAGGAACAGATCCTTTGGAATTAGTTCACTGCCACATCGCTAGAACTCCGATACCAATTTGCCAATTAAATCCGGAGATTCCCCAAGCCATTTCTGATATTGTTATGAAGTTATTAGCGAAGACTGCTGAAGAGAGATATCAAAATGCTTTGGGACTAAAATTTGACTTAGAAGAATGTCAGAGAAAATTACAAGCAACAGGAAAGATTGAAGATTTTTTCATCGGACAGCTTGATTTATACAGTCAATTTCTAATTCCTCAAAAACTTTACGGTCGGGAACAAGAAGTGACCGCTCTAACAGACGCTTTTAAGCGAGTGAGTCTTGGTGCAACTGAAATGATGTTAGTCAGTGGTTATTCAGGCATTGGTAAAACTTCTTTAGTAAATGAAATTCATCAAGCCGTTGTTTGCCAGCAAGCATACTTTATTTCTGGTAAATTTGAACAATTTAAGCGAAACATTCCCTACAGTTCTTTGATTCAAGCTTTTCAAGAACTCCTGCGACAAATTCTAACAGAAAGTCAGGAAAAAATAACAATTTGGAAAGCAAAACTTTTAAATGCTCTTGGTTCTAACGGTCAGGTTATTATTGATGTAATTCCTGAAGTTGAATGGATTATCGGTCGTCAGCCAGATATCGCTCAATTAGGGCTAACCGAATCTCAGAATCGTTTTAATCGGGTATTTCAACAATTTATTCATGTTTTTTGTCAAAGAGAACATCCATTAGTGATGTTTTTAGATGATTTACAATGGGCAGATTTAGCTTCTTTAAAGTTAATTCAGATGCTGATCGGTCACTTAAATAGCCAATATCTCTTACTGATTGGGGCTTATCGGGATAACGAAGTTAATGAAGTGCATCCTTTGAGGTTAACTTTAGAAGAAATTGAATCATTGGGTGTAGTCGTCAACAAAATTACCCTTCAGCCTTTGCTGATTTCCCATGTCGAACAATTAGTTAGGGAAACTCTCCGTACTGATTCAGAAAAATCACGCTTGCTTGCCGAGCTAGTGTTTAACAAAACCCAAGGAAATCCTTTCTTCTTAATTCATTTGCTCAAATCTCTCTATCAAGAAAATCTGTTAGTATTTAATTTTATTAAAGGCTACTGGCAGTGGAATATCGAGCAAATTCAAGACATTGATATCACAGATAATGTCATTGAGTTGATGGTGAATCGAATTCAAAAACTGTCATCGAACACCCAAAATGTCTTAAAGTTAGCGGCTTGTATTGGGGATAAATTTACGCTGGATCTTCTCAGTATTGTTAACCAAAAATCTTTGTCAGAAACAGCAACAGATTTATGGGAATCTCTACAGGCAGGTTTAGTTTTGCCCTTGAATCAATCTTATAAAATTCCCCTTGTGTTTGATTCGGAAACAATAGAGACTGGGAACTTGCGGTTGACAACTGGGCAAGAATCTTCCTCTTCACCAATCGTTAATTCCGAGATCCCAATCGTTTATAAGTTTTTACATGACCGAGTTCAACAAGCAGCTTATTCTCTAATTGTAGATTCACAGAAAAAGGAAACTCACTTAAAAATTGGTAAATTGCTACTGCAAAATACGACACCTGAAGAACGAAGAGAACAGATCTTTGCTTTAGTCAATCAACTGAATTACGGTACCGATCTATTGACTTTAGAATTACAAAAATATGAGCTAGCTGAACTCAATCTTATAGCCAGCCAGAAAGCAAAAGCAGCGACAGCGTATGACTCCGCTGTTCGTTATTTAAAAGTAGGGTTGAAGTTATTGCCTGCTTCTAGTTGGCACCAACGATATGAACTCACATTGAGTTTATATCATGAAGCTGCCGAAGCAGCATTTCTTAGCGGTGATTTTGAGCACATGGAGCAACTAGTTGAAGTTGTGCTAAAACAAGCCAAAACACAACTGGACAAAGTGAAAGTTTATGAATTACGAATCAAAACTTGTGGAGTGCAAAGAAAACTCCTCGAAGCGGTGAAAATAGGCCTACAAGCTTTGGAAATTCTGGGAGTAAAATTGATTGAATCACCTACTTCTCTGGATATTCAGCAAGCAATTCAGGAAATAACAGTATCTTTAGCTCATAGCGGTATAGAACATTTAATTAATTTACCGATAATGACAGACGCGAATAAGCTAGCCACATTTCGTCTGATAGCTAGTTTGGTTCCTGCTGCCTATCAATCTGCACCTGCACTATTTATTTTGATGGCTTGCGAGCAAGTCAAGTTATCTATTCAAAATGGAAATATCTCTCTATCAGCTAGCGGGTTTGCTGATTATGGAGTTGTTTTTAGTGGATTGTTACAAGATATTGATGCTGCTTATAAATTTGGACAATTAGCATTAAATTTATTAGAACGATTGGATGCTCGTGAGGTAAGAAGTCAAACCTTATTTAAGGTTTCAACGTTTATACTCCACTGGAAACATCATGTTAGGGAAACTTTACCACTGCTAGAAGATGCTTACTCTAATGGATTGGAATATGGCGATTTGATACATTCTGGATATTCAGCTAGTAATTATTGCCAATATTCATATTGGAGCGGTGCAGAGTTAAAAAAACTCGAACAGGAAATGGCTCGATATGGTCAGGCGATCGCTCAAATTAATCAAGAAGCTGCTTTGAAGTGGCATCAAGTCTGTCATCAAGCAGTTTTAAACTTAATAGGATTGTCTAAAAATCCTTGCGATCTAGTGGGCGATGCTTACAATGAAACCCAATTTTTACCCCTTCACATCCAATTTAACGAACGAACGTTAGTGTGTTATGTATTTCTTAACAAATTAATCCTTTGTTACTTGTTTGGAGAATTTTCTCAGGCTGCTGAAAATGCTATCAAAGCCGAACAGTATTTGGATGGAGTTATAGGATGGTTAATTGTACCGCTGTTCTATTTCTACGATTCTTTAGCACAACTTGCCGTATATCGCTCCGTACCAAATTCACAACAAGAACACCTTTTAAGTAGGATAATAAACAATCAAGAAAAGATGCAAAAATGGGCAAACTATGCTCCTATGAACTTTCAGCATAAGTACGATCTTGTGGAGGCAGAAAAAGCACGAGTTTTAGGTCAATATTGGCAAGCTACAGAGTTTTATGACCGAGCCATCCTTGGAGCTAAAGAACAGGGATATATTCAGGAAGAAGCCCTCTCTAACGAACTCGCAGCAAAATTTTATTTTGAGTGTGGACGGGAAAAAGTAGCACGGACTTATCTAAATGATGCATATTATGGATATTTGTGTTGGGGAGCAACGGCAAAAGTTAAAGATTTAGAAGCAAAGTTTTTTCAAGATTTTTCTCCTATTTTAAAGCAAAAAACCACAATTCTAGAGGTCGAGCAGAAAAATAATTCTACAAGTGCCAGCAGTTATGGAGCTTTTGATTTAGCTGCTGTTATGAAAGCATCTTTAGCTCTTTCCAGCACAATTGTATTAGATAAGCTACTGGCTAACTTGATGCTTATTGTGATTGAAAATGCTGGTGCTGAAACAGGCTTTTTTATTTTGGAAAAAGCAGGGCAATTATTTATAGAAGTTTCAAGAAAATGTGGTCAAGAGGAGATAACATCACAGCAATCAATACCCGTAAATTCCAGCCAGCAGCTACCAATATCGATTGTAAATTACGTGCATCGAACTCATGAGAATGTTGTTTTAAATGATGCCACGCTTGAGAAAGTCTTTGCAACGGATAATTACATCATCACCAATCAACCCAAATCTATTTTATGTACGCCCATCGTTAATCAAGGTAAACTCATTGGCATTCTTTATTTAGAAAATAACTTGATCGCTGGAGCATTCACACCAGAACGTTTGGAAGTTTTGCAACTTTTATCTTCGCAAGCGGCTATCTCAATTGAAAACGCACGTCTTTATAACGATCTAGAAGATTCCAATCGAACTCTAGAAGCAAAAGTCCAAAAGCGAACGTTAGAGCTACAAGCAAAAAATTTGCGACTTCAACAAGAAATTCGCGAACGTCAACGAGCAGAAGAAGTCGCTGCAGCCGCCAACCAAGCAAAAAGCGAATTTCTTGCAAACATGAGCCACGAGCTTCGCACTCCGCTTAATGGTATATTAGGTTACACTCAAATCTTTCAAAAAGATAAAAGTTTAACAGATAAGCAAATAAAGGGTATAAACGTTATTTATCAATGTGGAGAACACTTACTAACGCTGATCAACGATATTTTGGATCTCTCTAAAATTGAAGCGCGGGAAATGGAACTTTACCCTCAAGAATTTAATTTTCCGGACTTTCTTGAGAGTATTGTTCAACTTTACTGCATCCGTACCGAACAAAAAGAAATTTCATTAATTTACCAAACGCCTTCTCCCCTGCCGCGAATTATTCGAGCCGATGAAAAAAGATTGCGTCAGATTTTAATGAATTTACTTAGCAATGCTGTCAAGTTTACGGAAAAAGGCAGTGTGACTTTCACAGTATGGGAAATTGGGAATGGTGAGAAGGGAGACAAGGGAGACAAGGAAGAAAATTCTACCTTGTCTACCCCCTCCTCAATCCCTAAAATTCGCTTTCAAGTTGAAGATACAGGTATTGGCATTCCATTAGAGCAATTGGAAGAAATCTTTTTACCTTTCAAGCAAGTTGGTGAAGACAGACGCAAGACTGAAGGAACGGGCTTGGGGTTGGCAATTAGCCGTCAATTGGTTCAGATGATGGGCGGTGAACTGAAAGTAAAGAGTAATTTAGGCAAAGGCAGTGTTTTTTGGTTTGATTTGGGGGTTTCCGAGGTAATACTTCCGTCTGGTCTTAAATTTCTTCAGAAATCGAATATTATTGGTTTTTTAGGAACCAAACGAAAAGTTTTGGTTGTAGATGATAAATGGGCGAATCGTTCGGTTTTAGTCAATTTATTACAACCTTTAGGATTTGAAGTCGCAGAAGCAACAGATGGTTTAGATGGTATTGATAAAGCACGAGAATTTGAGCCAGATATCATTTTTATGGACTTAGTGATGACGGTAATGGATGGCTTTGAAGCTACCCGTCGTCTTAAAATGCTACCAAACTTCAAACATACGGTGGTGATAGCAGTATCTGCTAGCGTTTTTGAATTCGATCGCCAGCAGAGCCGAGAAGTGGGTTGCGATGATTTTCTTCCCAAACCGATTAGAAAAGCTGAGCTTTTAGAAAAATTAAGAATTTACTTGGCTTTGGAATGGGTTTATGAAGAAGTAGATAACAACGTACAACTTTCTACTCTCCCTTCCCCAAGTGCTGATATCAACTCCCTTGTGGCTCCACCTGCGGAAGAACTGGCGATTTTGCTTCATTTAGCAATGAAAGGTGACCTCAAAAGTATTGCTAAACGATCTGTAGAATTAGAGAAATTGGATGAACAATTTGTACCTTTTGCTAACCATTTGCGCCAACTTGTTGAAGGTTTCAAAAGCAAACAAATACTGGAATTCTTGAGAAAATATTAAGTCGGGTAGGCAATACCAGCTCGTTGGGTACGGACAAATAAACTAGAAAAGTGAGTTCTCAAACCAGTGTCGATCTAGTTTCTTGGGCAATACTTTGAGAGTATTGGCATTGCTGACCACAAGTCTAATACGGTGGGCAATGCCCACCGTAACGGTATATGAAATTACCATAGCAAGAGAGGTTAAACAGGAATTTCTTCAACCTCAACAGCATTCATCTGGTCGAGAATTGACCAAACTTGCTGTAACAACGGTTGCAATCCAACACCAGTGACTCCTGAAATGAGGAAAACAGGAGAATGAGACAGGTGGTTGAGTTGCTCGGCTAGAGCATCCAAATCCTTTGTTTCTCTATCAACAGCATCAATTTTATTGAGCGCTAAAACTTGCGGGCGTTCTGATAAACCCTGTCCGTAAGCTTGTAACTCTTGCTGAATTGTTTTGTAGTCTGCGATCGCATCATCACTTGTAGCGTCAATTAAATGTAGCAGTATGCGGGTACGCTCGACGTGACGCAAAAAATCGTGTCCCAGCCCCGCACCTTGGGAAGCACCCTCAATCAACCCAGGAATATCCGCAAACACCGTACCATCACCTGTAGGCTTTCGCACAACTCCCAAATTCGGTACTAAAGTTGTAAAGGGATAATCAGCAATTTTGGGGCGTGCTGCTGATAAAGCGGAAATCAAAGTTGATTTTCCTGCATTTGGCAATCCAATAATGCCCACCTCTGCCAAAAGTTTTAACTCCAAACGGAGGAACTTTGTCTCCCCCGGTAAACCAGGAAGCGCGTATTCGGGAGCGCGATTGCGGTTGCTCAAAAAATGCTGGTTTCCCAATCCGCCTTTACCGCCTGCAGCAATCAGTAACGATTGTCCTGGTTTGACTAAATCCCCGAGGATTTCATCCGTTTCTGCGTCATAGACAATAGTTCCTACCGGGACTTCAATGTTTAAATCTTTTCCATTGGCTCCCGTTCGGTTATTTGGTCCCCCACGAGAACCATTTTCTGCTTGAAAACGGTGCTCGTAGCGAAAGTCTAGCAAAGTTTGCAGGTTTTCCACGGCAACTAGGTATATCGAACCGCCTTTTCCCCCATTACCACCAGAGGGACCGCCTGCAGGTACGTACTTTTCTCGTCGGAAGGCGACTATACCATCCCCTCCTTTCCCTGCTTCTATTTCAATTTCTGCTCGATCGATAAATTTCATAATATGTTAGTTGCTAATTGCTAATGGCTAATGGCTAATGGTGAGACCAGCCCTGCAGGCGGGTTTCCCGCCGTAGGGGACTGGCGAACCCGAAGGGCGAACCCGAAGGGCTAATGGCTAATGGCTAATTGTTAGTTCTTAGCCATTAGCCCTCTGTTGTATCTCAGGAGCGGAGACGCTTCGCGATGCCGCAGGCTATGCCCGCAAGGGCTATACGCCAGTTCCCAGGGCGCGGGAAACCCGCGCCCTGCGGGCTGGACTCACCATTAGCTATTAGCAATTAGCCATTAGCCATTAACTAAATATATGGTGAAACATCTTCACCGCACTCATCCGCCAGATAGGAGAGAGCGCGGAAACGCAAGCCTACTAGTTGCTCGTAGAGTGGATTTAGTTTACACAACGGTGGAATGTGAACGATCTTACGTCCAAAAAGAGTCACATCCCTTTCAAATGGGCATTGTGATGGTATCATTTTACATAAAAAACGTGCAACTCTTGGGTCTTGAATATCTAACTTGTCTAGCCATTCTCTTAGAGGGTGAAGTGCATCAGCTTGGTGCTTTGTCGGTATGGGTTGTAGGGAAACTGGAGATGTTGGGATAGTTGCTGTCACTTGGTGAGAGTGTTCTAATGTATGGCGCAGTGCTTCTAACATATCTTCTGGCTCTTCCAGAACTTTGCAGAACTGGTGCAAAATATAGTCTTCGCTGGAAGAATATGTTCCATCTGCGATCGCGACCATGACAGCTGTGCGGAGAAAGTTTTCTGCAGCTTTTGTCCCTTTCCCCAGAACTGTGGATAATTCTTCTGGTTCTATGGGCTCGTAGGATTCTACCTTAATGCTGGGAGCGAGTTCATCCTTAGTGAGGTTAGCAATTAATTCTTGTTCTTGAGCGTCAAAGTCACCATCTGCCCAAGCAATGGTTAGTAACCCACGCAGCCAAGCAGCTATCTGTTCGTTGGTGTATGGAGATTTTACAACATTTGTCATAAACTCAAGCCCTCAAGCAATTCTGAGTTTATCGTAACTTGAGGGTTGTGGAGAGTAGGGAGTGAAGGAGCTAGCAGTAAAACCCTTCTTAAGAAAGTCTTGCAAATTTTTCTGAGAAAAACTATTTATACCGATCCCACCTCTCTAACCCTAGAGGGAAACCCCAGCTAACCTTAATTAGGGCTAGTTCCAATTAATTGCATGAACCGTTTGGTGAAATGGTATTACATGAAATTGCTTGAGATACTGGACGCAATAGATTAGAATTTTCATAACTTTGCTATTGCAAAAACCTCTCAAATAGCATCTCGCGTTTAAAAGAATGAAGGATAAAGGATGAAGGTTGAAGTTTTTTGCCTTCAAATCCGGTATTACCACCCGTACCCGGATAAATTCTTAAGGTTTTCTTCATTTTTTCCGCACCAAACTCCCTCCTTCAATTAAAAGTCAAGGTTAAATAATGTTTTATTTTGGCATTGAACATGAAGTCGCTTTCCTCAATCAAGAAGGAAAGTTTGCCGATTTTTCTCGCACAATATACGCTGATTTCAATAAAATTATCGAAAAACTACCGACTTATCCTAGCGATCGCACTCAATTACATATTGGAGATGCTGGGATCAGAAAAAAGAGGTGGTATATAGAAGGCTTTGAGCGCTTTTCTGAAGCTGCAGAAATGATTGATTGCGTTCCTAAAGGTATCGAAATTAGAACAACTATACACCCTGATATTCACAGTACTATTACTGAACTATCAGAAAGTTTTCAATTGTTAAAGGAAGTTGCTCAAGAGTTTGGTTTTTCACCCGTTTTAATCAGTTTTAATCCATACCTTACCAATTACGAACCCAATCCCCCCTTGAATGATGTTGAAAGAAAAGATCTACAAGCCTATCCTGACGAGGAAGCTTACATTTATATGGTCACCTACGGACCCGACTTAAACATTTCAGTTACCGATCTATCTATTGAATGTGTTATTGATATCGGGCAAAAATTAACTTATTACAGCCCTTACATTGTTCCTTTTAGTTATAGTTCTCCCTTTTATGAAGGAACATTATGGCAAGGGCTTTCCGTGAGAACTTTTGTCAGAACAGGAAAAAGACCCGCGACTCTAGTTTTTGTAGAAACTCAGGAACAACTGATTAAAAGCGTTCCTTCTTCAACAAAAATTGCTCGACTTCCTGCGGAAGTTGGGCGTATTGAATTTAAAGCCTTTGATAGTTGTTCTGATTTTTCTATTTATGCTCAGTTGCTAGCATTATTAAAAGGTCTGGTTTTAGACCAAACACTGACGGGTAGAGCCATTGTACCTGATACCGCTTTGCATCAACTTTCTGCAAGAGAAGGGTTTGATAATGAAGAGATTTTTGCGATCGCAACCCAAGTCATAGAAGCTGCTGAAGTTGCTCTCAAGGACGATCCAGATGCTTGTTTGTTAGTAGAACTTAAAAAGTCTCTTCAGACAAGAAAAACACCAGCACATGATACGATCGCGACTTTTCAAAGATTGGGTTCGATAGAACAGGCATTACAAACAACTTATACACAATTCTCGTCAAGTCAGTAAACCACGGGACTTTCTTGTGGCACATTTCCAGGCTTCCTCACCAGTGTTATACTAAATCCGCGTCTTGTACCCCCTTTATAATTTAGTCCGCGCAGGCGGTGAGTCCAGCGCTGCAGGCGGGTTTCCCGCGCCCTGGCGACTGGTGAGACCAGCCCTGAAGGCGGGTTTCCCGCGCCCTGGGGACTGGCGAACAAGGGAGGGCGAACCCGAAGGGACTTTGTTTGTATAGCCGCGATTACGAACATCGCTGGGCTAAAAGGGGTTAGAAAAGTGGATTTGGTATTAGTCAAAATGTCCACCCTTGACCTTCTTCATGAGTGGAGGTAGCGTCTCTAATAAAAGCATTCCCAGGCTCAGCCTGGGAATGAAAAATTATAGGAGTTCCCCTGTTAAGCGTTCCCTTATTTGACGAATTATGAATTACGTAAATTGTCCGTACCTGGCAACGAAGCGCGTTGAACGATAGGTCTCGACCACACTTTTTTGTAATCTTCAATTGCACCGCTATAATCTTTCAGTTTAGACCGAGCATTACCTCGACTAATATAAGCCTTCGCATCATCAGGATTCATTTGCAGAAAGTAGGTGTAATCTTCAATTGCACCAGTGTAATCTTGAAGCTTAGCTCGAGCATTTGCTCGATGGATATAAGGTTCTGCATCATTAGGATTGAGTGCGACAGAGAGGTTGTAATCTTCAACAGCCCCTTTGTAATCTTCCATCTCATAACGGCAATTTCCCCTATTAAAGTAAGCCTTAGCATCATTAGGCGCGCTTTTGATAATTTGGGTATAATCTTCAATGGCACCTTTATAATCTTTAAGTTGAAAGCGGGAGTTTGCCCGTTTTAAGTAAATATCTGGATCGCTATCACTGCTTTCTAAATACTGCGTGTAATCATCAATAGCACCTTTGCAATTTTCTATCTCAAAGCGGGTATTACCTCGACTGACATATCCTTCGCCTAGCTCGGAGGTTATGTCCAAAGATGGAACATAATTTTGCATTTCATATTGGGAATGCCCGGAGTTGAGATAAATTTCGTTATTATTGGTATCGTTATAATGAGGTAATAAAGAATGAGTAGAGCTTTCAATAGCACTACTGGAATTCTCAATCTGAGAAAGTTCAATTTGAGAAAAACTGCAATCTGGGATGATATTAATATTGGTGCCAAAATTGCGGGAATTGTCCCCTAAAGCTGGAGCATGGTGAAAAGGAATTTGTTGTCTATCTCCAAGTTCGGAATTGATAGAACCAAAATTGTCAGGAGTGCTTTGCATCGCATGGCTGTAGTCCGTAATTGCTCCTTGATAGTCTCCTAGCTCTAAACGGAGCAGTCCTCGATAATAATGAGCTTCACTATCATTGGGATGAAACTGCAAATACAAATCAAAGTCTGCCATCGCTCCTTTTTTGTCTCCCAATTTTTGACGGGCTAGTCCTCGACCGTAATATGCCTTAAAACCTCGAGGATTTAGACGTAAAAACTGGTTAAATTCTGCGATCGCCCCTTGATAGTCTCCTTTTTTTGCTTTTTCCTCTCCCCGTTGGTAAAAGATTTCAATGAACTCCTGTTGCTGACGAAGTTGTGCGTTGGCTTGCTGTCGTTGAGTGAGAGTACGTGACAAAGCGATCGCATTCCGCCGCAACTCCAATTGTGCTACAACTTGATGGCTTAACAATCGCAGTGCTTCCACCTGTTCGAGAGTTAAATCTCTCGGTACGAAGTCTATAACACAAAGGGTTCCAACGCCAAATCCTTCTGGCGTAATCAAAGGCGCACCAGCATAAAACCGAAGGTTGGGTTCTGCAGTAACGAGGGGATTTTTAGCAAATCGACCATCCAGTAACGCGTTTCTAACAACGAGTGGTTGTTGTTGCAAGATTGAGTAGGCGCAGAAAGCAACATCTCGCTCGGTTTCAGATATTGTTACACCTATCTTGGATTTAAACCACTGCCGATTTCCATCCAGTAAGCTGATCAAAGCTACTGGAGTACGACAAACTTGTGCAGCTAAGAAGGTGAAATCATCAAACACTTTCTCTGGAGGGGTATCAAGGATTTGATACTGTCGCAGTGTATAGAGTCTGGCAATTTCGTTACTGGGTAGAGGCGGTTTTGGGTTCATCTTGAGTAAATTGCTAGTAGCTGGTTTGATAGATTACACGCTTACTTTGAGTTACTGTTTGCTTTTCACTGATTTCAGTGCTCGTTAATATAAGTCTTCACCACAGCGAACATTGTTTCCGGGCAATTCTACGGTAAAGGTATTCATTTTTTTTACTCTCTCCACAAATTCTACTTCTCCAAAGGTCAAATTTCCGACTTCCTTTAAGAAGTCAGAAAGCTTACCTCTTGATACCCTATCTCCCATTACGCTTGAGGTATTTTGTGTTGTTCCTCTACCAAATAGCTACCTGTTGTGGAAAACTGGCTTTGTAATAACGCCGTTGCTGTCTTGCTATCTACAGGTTTGGAGAAGAAATAGCCTTGTCCGTATTCACAATTAAGCGCTTGCAATTTTGCTTTTTGTTCGACTGTTTCTACACCCTCAGCAACAATGTCCATTCCCAAGGAATGACTAAGCATCACAATGGTTTGAACAATTGCTGCATCTTCATCCGTGTCTTCCATTCGACTGACAAACGAGCGATCTATTTTAAGTGTATTTACGGGAAAACGATGTAAATAGCTTAAAGATGAATACCCAGTCCCAAAATCGTCTATACTTAGTCTCAAATTTAAATTTCTTAAGCGTAGCATTACTGATATGGCTGCTTCCACATCATTCATAGCTACGCTTTCAGTAATTTCTAATTTTACACTCCGCCCGTCCAATCCAGTTTCTTGCAAAGATTGTTCAATGTATTCAACTAAATCCGGTTGAGTGAACTGTTGCCCGGAAAGATTTATACTCATCATCAGGGGCGGGCTTGCAGGAAATTGGGCTTGCCATATAGATAATTGACGGCAAGCAGCTTGAAAAATCCACTTTCCTAGAGGAATAATTAGACCAGTTTCTTCTGCAACTGAAATAAATTCTAAAGGAGAGACAAAACCGTGTTTGGGATGGTTCCACCTAACAAGCGCTTCAAAACCAGCTATTTTTTCCGTAATTAGCGACACTATTGGCTGGTATACAAGATACAATTCTTCTAATTCTATTCCCCGGCGGAGATCGGCTTCGAGTTGAAATCGCTTGATGACTTGCGTGTGCATACCTGTTGCAAAGACTTGGTGACGGGCTTTACCTAAGTCTTTTGCCCGGTACATAGCTATATGAGCATCTCTCAATAACTCTACTGGATGGTAGTTAAGTTCGCTTTGATTAAAGGCTATACCAATGCTAATACTCGTAAATATTTGTTGCCCATCTTTTTGAAACGGTTGACTGATTTGCTGTTGAAGTTCATCGGCTAATTGAGTTGCTTCACTGGTATGGCTGATGTTTAAGAGCAAAATCGCAAACTCGTCGCCTCCTACCCTTGCAACTGTTCCTCTACTTCTGACACCGGCTTTTAATCTTTGTGCCGTATTTTTTAAGAGTTGGTCGCCTACTTGGTAACCAAGGCTTTCATTAATAATTTTGAAGCGATCTAAATTCAGAAATAATACGGCAAATCGCGTATTTTGATGAAGTTGTGAGTTTGAGATCGCTACTTCCAAACTTTTAAGAAAACAGTCTCGATTGGGTAAATCTGTAAGGGGATCGTGAAGCGATCTGCGTAATAAAACGTAGCAAAATGTACTAACTCCTGTAGTTATTAATGTTAGCGATGCAGGGACAAAAGGTATCCAGCCTCCGTGAAGAAAGATGTAGAAGCAAATGCCACATAAGCCAGCCCAAGAAACCACTCCCACGACCCCTAAAAGAAGAGGATGTCGAAGCCGACATGCCAATGCACCACCCACTAAAGCCCATAAAAATATCCATAGGATTTCCTCCCATTCCGACCAAAACCAAACTAACGGTTTTCTATCTAACGCAGTACTTAGGATTTGACTGACAAATTGCGCGTGGAGAAAAACTCCTGGTGTTCTTGGTTTTGCCGACTGTCCTGCATTATAAGGAGTGAAAAAGATATCTTTAAGACTGGGTGCGGTTGTACCAATTAAGACGACCTTATCCTTTACCAAATTCGGATTGATTTCTTTACGTAACACTTGAGTTAAAGTAACTTGTCGCGCTACATCTATCGAACCGTAAGATACAAGCACCTGATAGCCAGCATCGTCAAGATTGTGATAGCCGCCAGAATGAGTATTTAAAGCAGGAAAAGTGGTGTTGCCTAATTGCAATCCATCCGGTAAAGTTTTGAACGCAACATTTTGCTGTGCTAAATATTTGAGACTCAATCGCAGGGAAAAAGAGTAATACTTTTTCTCGCCTTCATATGCGTACATCAAATTACGACGGATAACACCGTCAGGATCGAGTAATAAGTCGTTAAAGCCTGTTTGCTCTGGGGGTACACCTCGAATAGAAGGAACTTTTTCAGCATCTACACCCCCAAGCTCGTAAATACTAAGTACATTAGGAAGGCGAAGTTGCTGAAGCAGGGCATTTTCACCTGGTGGTACTGAAATATTGCGATAAAGGTCTATCCCAATAGCCCTAGGCTTGTATTGTTGCAAGTTCTTTAAGGCTTGGGCAAGAATTTGATCTGAGATAGGCCACTTTTTGAGTTTCTCGATATCCGCTTCTGTAATTGCAACAACCAACAGTCGTTCGTCTGGTTCGGAATTAGACTCAAGGCGCACCATTTGGTCAAAGGCAAGTAATTCCAAAAACTGCAATCCACCTGTGTATCTGGCAGCTAACACTAACCCTGCCATAAGAATACTGGCTGCAAGAACCGATTGTTGGACACTTAATGTTGCAATAGCTTTATGCTGACAGTAGCTGTTAAGCACTGAGAGTAGTGAAGACAACTTTTTTGTAAATTGAGCAATCACAGAAGGGTTGGTTGGGGGTTGTGGATTGTGGGTTAGGGGCTGACGACCAACGACTGTACGGGCGCAAAGCATTGCGCCCGTACAACTAACGATTACTTAATATCTCAACCTTTAACAGGGGTTCTTGTGCGAGCGCTTCTAACTTTTCAGTTTGCAAAAGTTTTGTCCAACTTGTAGTTAACTGAGAGTCATTAGGTTGAGTGTAACGAGGTTCAGCCAATGTCACAAGTGCATCTTGCCAAAGTCCCGCACTAGCATACAAGTCAGCACGATCTACAGATGTTTTTGTTTGCTCTAACTTCTTCAGAAACATAGGGTCTGGTTGAACTCGTCGAATCCAACCAGAGACAACAATATCTTTAGCTCTATTTTTGGGTTCGCAAATCACCGATAAATACCACCGATAGTTCTTATCAACATTGAGTGGAGGTAAAGATTTTTCTTGAGGCAAGCTGACATTAATAATTCCGGATGAACCTGTTTTTATAAAACTTTTTTCGTAGACTAAATGGTTTTTATCGTCTCGCAGGACAAACTCTACTGTTTTGGGAGTAGAGGTTTGGGGTACAAAGAAAAACAACGTGGGGTAAGCCGCTTGTGTCAATCCCAAATTGTTTTCGGGCGCTAATGCTGTCAGTTGCTTGGCGTTAAGTTCGCAACCACTGCGCGTTCCACCTCCTACACGCCGTCCTGGTAATCCCTCTCTAGATCCTGCCATAACTACTTGTGGTAGCATCGCTGAGAAAGCCAGTAGAGAAGTCAAAAAGATATTTATCAGGACCCTTATTTTATTTTTTTTTTCAAGCATATTTCTGTACTATTTAATTTCATCTTGCAAAATACTCTAGCAATCTTGATATAGCATTATTTTATAACTTTTGAAATTATTAAATCAATATTTTTATGGACTTTTCATACTTAAAATATTTTTTTAAGCTAATTTAAAATTTGAGTAATTTCAACTAACTAAATATTAAATTCATGAAAATATATTTTCTTTTTCAGTAATTACAACTATTACAAAATCAATTCTGTTAATTAACAAGTATAAGAATCATATTTGATTTACGAGACAATAGTGACCATAGAAACCCGGAACGTGAAAATACTGGGTTTCTTCATCTCACAAATCATTCAATTCAAGGGATAAAGTTTTTGTAGCCGAACTTTACACTTGAAGTCATTGTGAATTACAACAGAACAGTTATCAGATCTTCTGAACAATTGTAACAAGCCGTCCACTACATTGATTTTAGGCGGCTGTTAAGTTCCCGACTTCTAAATAAAGTCAGGGATTTAGACAAAGTTAACCTTTGATGCTTCACAAACAGATCGCTAGATCGACGCGATCGATATGTTTCTTAACATTTACTTTGTTAGTAAGTCAAATTATAAATATGAATGTTAAGCCGCTAGGCGTCCAAATATCAAGACATATTTTATATAAAATCTCTTTTAAATTTGTCAAGCAGTTTACTGTTACTTTTTTTATAGCAATCAATCCCGCAATGGCGATCGCGCAAATCTCTCCGGATAGCACGCTATCCAACCCAACAGTTGTCACAAGTGGGACAACACCGGGTCTGGATTTTGTCATTACAGGAGGAACACAGGTAGGCAATAACTTGTTTCACAGCTTCACAACTTTTTCCGTACCCACTGGAGGGTCTGGAATTTTCAACAACGATACAAGTGTTGAAAATATCATCGGTCGTGTCACGGGTGGAGCCATATCTAATATTAATGGTTTAATTCAAACTCAAGGCAAAGCCAACCTGTTTCTGATTAATCCAAATGGTATTGTCTTTGGACCAAACGCCGAGCTAAATATTGGTGGCTCCTTTATTGCAAGTACTGCCAATAGTTTAAAACTTTCCAATGGGGAGGAGTTCAGCGCTACCAATCCTACCACTCCTTTATTAACCATTAGCGTTCCTATTGGCTTGCAATTCGGTAAAAATGCGGGTTCCATTGTGAACCAATCCCAATTTAATAAGGATGGAATAGTCACAAATTTTTTGGGAAAATCGGCTGGGCTTCAAGGGCAACCTAATACGACCTTGGCATTACTCGGTGGTGAAATCGCGGGAAATGGAAACATAACGGTTCCTGATGGTCGAATTGAACTGGGTAGTGTGGGAGATGAAAGTTTTGTCAGTTTAAACCCAACCTCTCAAGGGTTTGCTTTGGGATATGGAGGTGTTGGGACATTTCAAAATCTTCAACTTCAAGGATCGTCAATTGATGTTAGCGGTATGGGTGGTGGTATTATTCAGATACAAGGGCAGACAGTGAATTTACTGGAGCATTCAAGTATTACTGCTAAAACGGATGTCGATGGCACGGAGAGTGGTGGTGGAATTGCAATCCGAGCCAATCGGTTACTTGTGAGCGATTCCGATATCCGAACGTTTACATCAAGTTCAGTTCCTGGGGGAGACGTGACTCTGGAAGCTCAAAAAATGACCTTTACTGGATTTGACACAGTTGTTTTTACAGACACAGAGGGTGTGGGTCGTGGAGGCAATATGACTGTTCGGTCTGCCGATCTGGAATTAACTAACCTCAGTATCTTGGGAACTCAAACAAGAGGAATGGGAAAGGGAGGAGATGTAAGGATTGATACTAATAATTTACGGTTGGGAGATGGAGCACAAGTAGCAGTTTATACTACAGATAGTGGATTGGGCGGTAATTTAACAGTAAAAGCCTCAGACTCCATCGCTATAGTAGGAGAGTCAAATTTACTGAATCCGCCACTTCCGAGCCTCCTATTTACTGACACAACTGGATCTGGAAAAGCTGGAGATATCAGAATTGAAACTGGAAATTTGAGCGTTCGAGATGGAGCAAGGATATCTGCTTCTACTTTCAGTGATGGG
This sequence comes from Tolypothrix bouteillei VB521301, assembly GCF_000760695.4. Lineage (GTDB taxonomy): Bacteria > Cyanobacteriota > Cyanobacteriia > Cyanobacteriales > Nostocaceae > Scytonema > Scytonema bouteillei_A. Next base: position 7,711,544 of record NZ_JHEG04000001.1, read on the forward strand.
GATGCTGGTAATATAGCAATTCAGGCTCGTAAAGTAGAACTCACAGGCAATCAAACGGCTAGCCAAGCTAGTGGTGTATTTAGCCAAGTTGAACCAGAAGCAAGCGGTCAGGGTGGCAGCATTGCGATCGATACCGAAACATTACGTATTGATAGCGGTGCTCAAGTGTCAGTTGGTACTTTTTCTTCTGGTAAAGCTGGCAGTATTTCTGTTGTTGCTCAAAGCGTCGAAGTTCAAGGAGAAGCAACAGATTCTCAATTTAGTGGTTTGTTTGCTCAAGTGGAAACTGGGGCAACCAGTCAAGGCGGTAACGTATCTTTAAAAACCGAACAATTGACTCTTGAAGGAGAACAAGCGCGAATTTCCGCTTCTACATCCGATGTCGGTGCGGGAGGAAGTGTTGAAATTAACACCAAGCAATTATCAATACAAGACGGTGCTCAAATTCAGGCAATAACCAACGGTTTAGCACCTGGTGGAAAAATAGACTTGACAGCTACAGATACAGTCCAACTCCTTGGGACTTCTCAGGATGGTCAGTCTTTTAGTGGGTTATTTACTTCAACATTTGGGGAAGCACCGGCGGGCAATTTAACGATTAATACTGGCAATCTACTCGTTCGGGATGGAGCACGCATCTCTGCTTCTACTTTTGGTGGAAGTGAAGGAGGAAACGTAACGATTAATGCATCTGATACCGTCAAGCTAATTGGAACTTCTCGTGATGGTAAGGCGAGTAGTGGGTTATACGTACAAGCAACGGGAACTGGAAAGGCTGGTAATATTAACCTTACTGCTCGTTCTCTTTTGCTCGACCAACAAGGAAGGATTTTAGCAGAAACCGCTTCTGATGATGGTGGTGAAATTGCATTACAAGTGCGGGATATAACTCAAATACGTCGCGGTAGCTTAATTTCTGCAACAGCAGGAACTACTAGCGGGCAGGGAAATGGCGGCAATATTAATATCAATACACGTTTTTTGGTTGCAGTGTCTTCAGAAAATAGCGACATCAAAGCTAATGCATTGGAAGGACGGGGAGGGAACATTAAAATTTCATCTCAGAGCGTTTTTGGTACTGAATTCCGCGTTCGAGAAACGCCATTGAGCGATATTACTGCGAGTTCTACTTATGGTGTTAGCGGTGCTGTGGAAATTAAAACCCCTGATGTTGACCCAACTCACGGATTGGTAAGCTTACCCATACAATTGACTGATGCTTCTAATACCGTCGCTCAAGGTTGTCGGGCTAATCGAGGACGGGCGGTTGGTAAGTTTGTAGTGACTGGACGGGGTGGGCTTTTGCCTAACCCTGAAAATATGTTGAACGCTGATATGTCATTGCAAGATTTGGATACTTCTCCCATTCCAACAGGTAAATCCGCCTTCATCCGTGGGGCTCAAGAAATTGTATCATCACCAACTTATACGAGCGTTCGGGAGAGCGATTCGATCGCGGAGGCTCAAGCGATCGTTATGAATTCCAAAGGTGAAATTATGCTTGTAGCACAAGCTCCTCAAGTTACTCCCCACAGCCCTTGGTTATCTTCAACTGATTGTCAAGGCAAGTAAAATTGCCAAGTCATAAACCACAAAGTTATAGTAATGCGATTTGATAGACAGGCTAAATATGAAAATTCGATATACACTATCTTATCGTCCGCTACTCACATTCCTTATTTGGATGTTGTTAGGGCTAGTTATCGCTTTATTTATAACTGGTACAAATGTGAAGCTCGTTATTGCTTCTAATACCGATTCTCAGTTAACCTACCCCTTTCCTTCCCTACCAGAGGAAAGTAGGGCAAACGAAGTATTACAACAGGAGAATCGCGGTAAGGAGTTGTACGAATTAGAGCAATTTGTGGAAGTTGTCACGATCTGGCAAAACGTTTTTCAAGCTTATCAACAGCAAGGAGATAAACTCAATCAAGCTAGAGTTTTAAGTAATCTTTCGTTAGTTTACCAAAAACTGGGTCAATGGTCTCAAGCAACAACGGCACTCGATCGAGGTTTGGAAGTGCTAGAGGGTCTGGGGAAAACAGCAAGTTCTCAATCTAAAGAGCAATTAAAAGTTTTAGCTCAAGTACTCAATACACGAGGGAATTTAGAGTTAGCAACCGGACAACCCGAGCGAGCGCTTGCAACCTGGCAAAAAGCCACTGCAGCTTATACTCAAGCAGAAGATCGAACAGGAGTTATCCGCAGTTCGATCAATCAATCGCAAGCTTTTAGGGCTTTAGGGTTAAATCGTCGCGCCTTATCTACTCTGACACAAGTTAGCCAAATTCTAGAAAAACAACCTGACTCTCCAATTAAAGCCGCCGTTCTGCGTAACTTAGGGACTAACTTGCGTTTGGTGGGCAAATCAGAACAAGCACAGCAATCTTTGCAACAAAGTCTGGCGATCGCGCAAAAATTAAAATTACCATTAGATATAAGTGCAGCTGCCATCGATCTGGGGAACATAGCTCGTGCAAATAAACAGATGGAAGCGGCTTTAGATTTTTATCAAAAAGTTGTGGCTATTTCTCCGTCACAAATCCTCAAAGTTCGAGCCAATCTCAATCAACTTAGCACCTTAATTGATCTGAAACGGTGGGATGTGGCGCGGAAGTTAAGCCGAGACATTGAATCTCAACTTCCCAACCTTCCGCCCAGTCGAGTCGTTGCTTATATGCGGCTTAACTTTGCCCGGAGTTTAACCCGTATGGAACAGGCAAAAATTCAAGATGCACCAACTATAGAGAGTATTGCCCAACTTGTTGCAATGACTGTGGAACAAGCAAAAAGTATAGGCGACAAACAAGCAGAAATTTATGCATTGGGGCGACTCGGTAGCTTGTACGAAGCAACTCAGCAATGGTCTATTGCTCGAGATTTAACCCAGAAAGCTTTAATGCTGGCTCAAACTCACAATGCACCAGATATTGCTTATCTTTGGCAATGGCAGCTCGGACGCCTTTTAAAAAAACAGGGAGATGTATCTGGAGCGATCGCAGCTTATACTCAAGCTGTAAAAAATCTTCAAGTGTTACGCAACGAACTTGTTGGTGTTGAACCAGATGTACAATTTTCCTTTCGGGAAAGAGTAGAACCAGTTTATCGAGAATTGGTCAGCTTGCTTTTACAACCAGGGAAAACAGAACCAAACCAAGAATCTCTACGTCAAGCCCGTCAAGTTCTTGAGTCTTTACAATTAGCAGAATTAGATAACTTTTTCCAAGAAGCGTGCTTGGATGCAAAACCGAATTCTATCGAACGCTTTGATGCTAATGCTGCTGTTATTTATCCCATCATTTTGCCAGATCGTTTAGAAGTTATTATCAGCTTACCACAACAACCCCTGCTCCACTATGCAACTCCTATCGAGCAAAATCAGTTAGAAAATCTTGCAGACAAGCTACGTCAAAATCTCGTCATTCGTTCTAGGGACGATTATATGGCATTGTCGCAACAACTCTATGATTGGTTACTCCGTAAGAGCGAAACTTACTTAAACAGAAGTGAAGTTAAAACATTAGTTTTTGTGCTAGACGGTGTCTTGCGAAATATTCCAATGGCAGCATTACACGATGGCAAACAATTTTTAATAGAAAAGTATAGCATTGCACTTACACCCAGTTTGCAGTTATTACCTGCCAAACACTTACAACAAGAAAACTTGAAAGTCTTAAGTGCTGGGCTAACTGAAGCAAGGCAAGGCTTTTCTTCTCTTGAATATGTAGAAATAGAATTGCAGGAAATTAAATCTGAAGTTCCATCTGTAGTTCTTTTGAACCAAAAGTTTACCAGTAAGAATCTCCAAAAAGAAATTCAATCAGCTTCCTTCCCAATTGTTCACATTGCTACTCATGGAAACTTTAGCTCAAAAGCCTCGGAGACTTTTATCTTAACTTGGGATGGTCGAATTCAGATCGATGAATTTGATAGTTTACTTCAAAACAATCAACAAAATCGGAAACAAGCTATTGAACTTTTAGTTCTTAGTGCTTGTGAAACAGCAGCGGGAGATAAGCGTGCGGCTTTGGGGTTGGCGGGAATTGCTGTTAGGGCAGGTGCTCGCAGTACTTTGGCAACATTATGGTCTATTAACGATGAAGCCACTGCTGACTTAATGGGAAAATTTTACCAGCAGTTAACCAATACTCAACAAACTAAAGCAGAAGCTTTACGGAAATCTCAATTGGCTATTTTAAAAGATCCTAATTACGAACACCCCATTTACTGGGCACCTTATGTTTTGATTGGAAATTGGTTGTAAGCAGTAACTGATGAGAAAGTTAAGGTGTTAAAAATTTTAGATGCTCTCCCGGTTGAGAATGAAATTCTTCGGGGCTTCCTTGTATTTTGACTTGACCTTTCTCCAAAAAGACTATGAAATCTGCTCGCCCAATAACTTTGGGTCGATGGCTGATAAGAATGGTTGTCTTACCTTGTCTGTTATATAAAATTTTATCTAAAACTTCTGCTTCTAATACGGGATCTAATGCACTTGTTGATTCATCTAAAATCAGTATGGATGGATTGGCAACAAGTGTTCTGGCTATGGCTAATCTTTGCTTTTGCCCTCCTGAGAGATTAACACCAAATTCTCCCAAGATAGTTTGGTAGTTATCTGGCAATTCTTTAATAAATTCATCTGCTCCAGCAATTTGGCAAGCTGTAACAATTTGCTCAAAAGATGCGTTGGGGTAACTCAAGCGGAAATTATCTAGGATAGAACGGCTCCAAAAATGAGTTTCTTGGGGAACTAATATCACTTGCTGTCGTCTGCATTCTAAAGATAAATCTTTCTGGTTATAAATTCCATAACAAATATTACCAGCTTGGAGTGGATATAATCCGGCAATGAGTTTAGCTAACGTGCTTTTGCCACAACCCGATCTTCCAATTAAAGCAGTGATTTTTCCTCCAGGAATTGTTAAGGAAAATTTCTCTAATAATTCTACTCTCCCGATGTGATGAAAATTAATTTTTGTACAAATAATTTCTGCGTCGCTAGGAATATTTGCCCAAGGTTTGTGCTGTTCGTTTCGATCTTCAGGAGTCGTATCTATAACTTCTATAATACGTTGAGCAGCTGTTTGCACGCGAGTGAATTCTTCTATAATATCAATTAATGTATTAATTAATATCGTCACGTTAATACTCATGGTGTTAAATGCCAAGAGTTGACCAATGCTTAATTCTTGTGCGATCGCTAAATTGCTACCAACCCAGAGTATAGCGATACTGCCAATTCCAGAAACTAAATTAGAAAATATATTATTAGTAATTGCTATTTTAATTGTCCAAAAATTCAGATTAGCAAGATTACCAAAACGGTATTGAATTTCTTCCCAAGTCTGGGGTACAGCATTGGCAGTTTTGAGAGTCAGTATACCTTTAAAGCTTTCTATTAAGACTCCTTGATTTTCTGATTTTGTCACAATGACATCACGAATTTGACGGCGCAAGTTCGGTAAATACATGAATGTTGTCAGAGTCATCAACAGAGAAAATGCTATAGATAAGAAAAATAACTTTGAACTGTAAACATACATAAATCCCAAGGAAACGAAGGCAACAAAAAGTTGACTTGGAAGATGAAGAATCACTTGGGAAGCTAACTGATTAATTTCTTCAATATCTCTAAGCCTGCTGACAATTTCGCCACTGCGACGTGTTTCATAATAAGTTAGGGGAAGGCGTAAAATTTGTCTGCCAAAATCTAGAATAAGTCCTAATTCAAAACGTTGGGCAAATTGGGCAATTAAGTTAGTCTGTACTAGCTTTAAGGTACTACTAAAGATATTTATAATTGCAGCACTAAGCGCTACGCTCATCAAAAGATGCGTATCATTCTGAATTAATACGTCATCAGTCAAGATTTGAATGAGAAAAGGATTTGCAAGAGCAAGAAGCCCCATCACTAAGTTAATGACAATTGCCTCAGTCAAAATACTGCGATATGGCAAAATCCGTGTTAATAATCTTTTGAAGCCATCAATCTTATCTGACTCTTGCTGATAAAAACGGATTTCATCTGGTATGAGTAACAGCATGATGCGATTTGCCCAAGCTGTTGTTAATTCATCATAACTAATGTAGCGAATCCCCACACCTGGGTCAGCAATAATATATTTTTTTTTCTTTTGCCCGTATAAAACAACCCAGTGATCTCCTTTCCAGTGAATGATAGCAGGTAGAGGAACGTCACTGAGTCTATCAATTAGTTGAGGAGCTGCTCTGACTTGTCGGGCATTAAAACCAAGGCTTTCTGCGCCACGTCTTAAACCAACAAGTGTCGTGCCTAGTTGTCCGGTACCGACAACTTCCCGAATTCGACTCATTGCAAAGGTGCGCCCGTAATATTTGGCAATTGTGGCAATGCAAGCAGCGCCACAATCTTCTTCACCATATTGCAAGACTATTTGGTATCTCATTTAGCAATCGCGGTCAGTCAAGGCATAGTGTTTTATCTTGATTAGTATTCCCACTTTGAGCTTTTGTCGCTCGATACAGCCCGGAATTCAATCAAAATTTATTATGCCTGACCCCACCGTAAATGAGGCATCTTCAAGCCTTTGGCTATCTGCCTATCTGCCTACTACACCTTGAGCACTTGAAGCAACCCTGCCACGGGTGACGGTAGTACCACCAACTATACTCGAACCCTGAACATCGGTTAAATCCTCAGCGAGTTCGAGTTCTTGCTCCTGAGTCGCTAGAATATTTAGCCACTTGTTTTTTTGCTTGCATAGCTCTTCCTGGCTGTGCTGCTTGTGTTTCATAGGGAACATATTTTTGTCCTTGTATGAGGATAAATAAAATGCCAAAAAAACACGAAGTTACAAGTATGAGAGCTTCATTCATAGAATGAGACACACTTACTTATTTTCTCGCGTGCGTAAATTCTAATTTATAGATATCGGGTTTAACAAGCTCCAGAAAACCACTTAATCAAAAGTTTAATTTAGAACACGGTTTTAAGAAAAATCTACTAAAATAGCAGAGCTAAATTCTTCCTATAACTAACTCTTAATGCTTGATGCAGATTCACCTTCAAAAACCAAGAACCAAGGGGTGCCGAATCCAGACTTTCTCCACTCTGCCACGCCAGAAGAATTTTTGCCTCCCATTAGCAACTGGTGCTCTATTGGTGGCATTGTTCTCCTGGCTATCTTTGGTGTTACGCTGACACTTGCCAATCTCATAAAATTTAATGTTACGATTAAAACTCCGGCTGTGGTTCGTCCTAATGGGGAATTGCGTTTGGTACAAGCCGCCACGGAAGGCACGATTAAAAGTATTGCAGTACAGGCGAATCAAGTTATCAAAAAAGGTGATGTCATTGCCACAATGAATGATGACCGTTTGCAAACTAAAAAAAACCAACTGCTAACCAATATTGAAGAAGCTACACTGCAACTGACTCAACTGAATGCTCAAATTAAAGCATTAGATGGGCAGATAGGAGCAGAAGGCAAACGTACCAACCGCGCTATTGCCATAACTCAAGCCGAGCTAGAGCGCAGCCAACAGGATGTCCAACAAAAGAAAGCGATCGCATCCGCTCAATTACGAGAAGCTCAAGCTAATTTAAAGCAAGCTCAGGTAGAATTACGCAAAACTCAACTTGCGTTAAAATCAGCCCAAGCTCAGTTAAAATCTAGTGAAGTTTCATTAAAAGCAGCTAAAGCACGGCGAGATAGATATCAACCTTTAGCAAAAATCGGCTCAATTTCTGTAGATCAATTTCAAGAAGCACAACTGACCGTACAACAGCAAGAACAACTGTTGATATTACAAACAACCACTTTTGAAGCACAGCAAGAAGCTATTAAGCAGCAACAACAGGCGGTAAAAGCAGCAGAAGCGAGATTGCAAGCAGCCTTTGCATCTCTCGACTCCAATGGTGCGATTCTCACCATCTCTCAAGCGAAAATTGCGGAAGAAACCGCCGCAGTGAAAGTGACCCTAGCTAAATTAAATCAAGAACGAGAACAACTGATCCAACGAAGAGTAGAAATTCAGAAACAGTTAAACCGCGAGAAAGAAGAATTTCAACAAGTAGAAGATGATATAAAAGCTACAGTTCTGCGGGCGACTGCGTCTGGTGTAATTCAACAGCTTAAACTGCGTAATACTTTACAAGTTGTACATCTTGGTGATGTTGTCGCTGAAATTGCACCTAATGATTCTCCTTTAGTCATTAAAGCACTGGTCTCTTCTTCTCATATTCGCCAAGTGGAACAGAATCAATTGGTGCAAGTACGAGTCTCTAGTTGTCCCTATACCGATTACGGAACTCTCAAAGCTCGCGTGAGTTCTATTTCTCCAGATTCTGTTACCTCTGACAACACCATAACTCAAACAAATGCTGTGTATGAGGTATTTATCCAACCAGAAAGCTTGGAACTTAAGCTAGGCGAGCGCCAATGTATCATTCAATCAGGTATGGAAGTCAGGGCAGATATTATTTCTTCTTCAGAAACAGTGCTACAGTTTCTGCTTAGAAAAGCCAGACTGTTAACAGATTTGTAAATTCTACCTTAAAGAAGTCGGGTATTTGGATACCCATCATTTCGGTAGCTCTACAGCCCAGTGGTTCACCACATTAATTTCGATGGGTAAGTGAACGCACTACCCACTCTCGTTCCCTGGTTCTACCAGGGAACGCAGTCGGCGAGGCTCTGCCTCGAGCTCCACTGGAGGCGGAGCCTCCAAAAACAGCATTCCCTGGCTCAGCCAGGGAACGAGGTGAGTGTCCATCAAAACTTATGTGGTGAACCACTAGTTGAAAGATATCAATTAGGCTGTTTTTTTCTATTGTTATTTGAAAAAAAATTACAAAATTCCTTTTAAACCGTAGTAGACACAAGCTAAACTACCAAATATATAGACAAACCCAGTTGCAAAAAAACCGATGGCTCGTCCAACAGAAGGACCGTATTTGGTAATGACGCCGTAAGCGTAGACAATTCGAGCTAATGTGAGCGTTCCACCAAGAAGCCACAGCAGCCAAACCTCAGAATGCATTAATTCCAGCGCAATAATCAGCAGCAAGCCAATAGGTACATACTCTGTAAGATTTCCGTGAGCGCGAACTTTGCGCTGTAAAACAGATTCATCCATAGTTTTGTTAACAGACAACCCTTGGCTGATTTTTTCAACTGTCGCAACCCATGCTGTTGGATTTGTTAGGGGATCGGGTTGCATCAAAACATCCTCTTTTGACTCACCATGCCAAATTCTAGTTCTTGTCCGTTCCATTACCACAATATAGGACAGAGCAAAAGCTATGAGACCATTAAGTCCAATAAAAAAAGTTGAGATTGGAATCATGCTTGTGTGTGTATTATTACAAAAGCGACATTAACTCTTGTCGGCTTTACCAACATCTACAGTAAAATATTGCTTCCTCATTTGTCTTGATATTACAGGACACAGAATTTGATATAAGATGCCAGTATAGATAGAAATTCAATTCTCAAAAAGCGATTGTGATGTCTTATCCGTTTTGATAGGTTTGGAGTAAAGGCTTCTATGACGGTGCCTCCCATAATAGCAATGGAATTTGTTGCAAACGCCATCCAGAGGGCTGTTCAACTGGGCATTAACCGACAAATTCTTCTAAAAATGGCTGGGCTAACAATTGAAGATATTACCAATCCAACGAAAAATGTTTCACTCTACCAGCACACTCAATTATTAGAGAAGCTTGCTGTTCTCAGCAACGACGATTTTTTTGGGTTGCATTATGGCTTTACACATCACGTGTCTAACTTTGGCATATTGGGCTATGTTTTACTAAACTCTGCTACCGTTGGTTCTGCTCTAAATAGCTTGGTTCAATATTTTGGTGTATGGCAACAAGGGACTGAAGTTGCTCTGACACTTGATGGCAATACAGCATGGTTATCTTATCAAGTGACAGATGCAGGAATTCCAGTTCGCAAGCAAGACGCCGAAACAGCGATCGCGTTTGCCATTAATAGCATTCGCACTCTCACCCGTCAACATTGGTACCCCAAAACAGTGTGGCTAGAGCATAACTCTTCTAAAAATACTTCAGAATACAAACAACTGCTGAATACACCCGTACTTTTTAACCAATCTGTTAATGCTATTGCAATGGAAAGCGAACTTCTCAAACAAAAAGTTCCGTTTGCCGATTTAAGTCTCTTACCTATTTTAGAAAGTCGTTTGCATCAGTTCTTTGTTGAGAAAGAAGTAGATAATGAACTAGTAACCTTGGTGAGTCAGTCAATTGCTCGTTCATTGCCGCAAGGATGTCCAACAATAGGAGATATAGCCTTAAGTTTGGGACTCAGCAGTCGTACTTTACAAAGGTATTTACGCGATCGCAATACTACATATAAGCAATTGGTAAACAAAACCCGACATCAACTATCGCTGATGTATCTTAAAGAACTTGAATTATCATTGACTGAAATAGCTTTGCTATTAGGATACTCAGAGTTAAGCGCTTTCGATCGCGCTTTCCAACGGTGGACGGGATTAGCTCCCAACAAGTACCGTGCAATTCAACCATAAAGACTCTGGCGCGTGGAATGTATTGGCAATGTTCCAACACCCCGAAGTTTTGGTGGGTTCTGAATAATTTTTCTATTTAATGGTGCCGTAGCGATGTGGTAGATATAAACTAAACGCTTTCCAGGTGTCAATTATGAAAATTGGTATTCTTGGCAGTGGCAACATGGGTCGCTCTCTTGGTATTCTTTGGGCAGAGCAGGGACATCAAGTCTTCTTCGGTGCTCGAACTCAAGAAAAGGGTGAAGCTGTTGCTGAGTTGGCGGGACACAATACGCAGGGTGGAACAAACGACGAAGCTGCTGCCTTTGGAGATGTCTTACTTTATACTATTAGAGGAGTCGATCCAGTAGAAGCCATCTCCTCAATTGAGATTTTAAACGGCAAAATCCTAATAGATTGCAACAATTTTGAGATTCCAGAAGGATTTACCTACCCGCCTATTGAGCAATCCCTAGCAGAAAAGTTGGCTGCGGAAGTCCCCAATGCTTATGTAGTGAAAGCATTTAACACTTTTGCTCAGGAGGTTTTTGAGCTAGCACCGACGCCTTTGGAAGATTATAAAGTCTCTGTTTTTGTTGCATCAGATAACGAAAACGCTCGAAAAATGGTGATGCAACTTGCTCTTGAAATTGGCTTCACTCCAGTGGATTGTGGAGGGCTACGAAATTCACGGTTAATTGAGGGATTGGGAGATTTTATTCGGTTCTTAATTATTGGTCAGAAGTTGGGACCATATGCGACGATTTCAGTTGACGTGTTACCCCCTGCTCAATCGGAACGACTGGGCGGACGGCAAAGTTCTAACCTTCGATAAATTCAGTATTTTGCTTTGAAATAAATACTAGCCATTTTTCTAGGTACTCATCTCCTCATTTTTCTGATGTCAGCCTTAGGTGTAAAACGGCATTATCAATTTATAGCAACTGCATCCCGAACGCAGATAAGCACAAATAATATCCGCGTTTAGAGTGCAGTTCAAAATTCCCAATTCATCACTCCTTAGAGAAACAAAATGCCTTCACCAGATACATCAAATACCCTACTAGCCCTCTCCAACAATATAGCAGAAACAGTCGAGCAAGTTGGAGGCGCGATTGTTGCTATTAACTCTGGTTCCCGTATTTCCTCAAGCGGAATTCACTGGAATAATGGTATTATTATTACCTCAGACGAAGCACTCCACCGCTACGAAGATATTACAGCAACCCTATTCAACGGACAAACCGTACCACTCAATCTTGTAGGACACGATCCCAGTACCGATGTTGCTGTTTTTAAATTGCAATCATCAGAAATTCCCGTAGCGCAGATTGGGGATGCGACAGCTCTCAAAGTTGGTCATCTCGTACTGGGATTAGCAAGAAGTAACGAAGGTGATATCCGTGCAGCAATAGGTGCTGTGAGTGTTGTTAGTGGTGCTTGGCGGAGTATGAGCGGTGGCAATATTGACCAATTTATCCGTCCAGATATTACCCTATATCGTGGCTTTGCTGGAGGAGCACTCGTAGATGCTGCAGGTTATATTATCGGGATGAACACGTCAGGAAGACGGGGTACAGCTTTGACTATTCCTGCTTCTACAGTTAATCGCGTGGTCAACCAGTTGTTAGCGAAGGGACGAATAACACGCGGTTATCTTGGTTTGGGAATGCAAGCCGTTCGTTTGCCGAATAATTTGAAAACAGCACTTAATTTAACTTCAGCAAGTGGTGCGATCGCTGTTAACGTGGAGCCAAATGGACCTGCTGACAATGCAGGTGTACTGATTGGGGATGTCATAATTACTTTCGATAATTCTGCGGTCAACGACACGGGTGATATATTGGCGCTTTTGAATAGTAGCGATCGCGTTGGGAAAACTGTGAAGCTACAAATTATTAGGGGTGGAGCGTTAGTTGAGTTAGAAATAGTCGTTGGTGAAAAACCAGTGACTGGTGACCAGTAATTAGTAACCAGCGACCAAAATTATGTTTCAAGATATAACAGCAGAGTTTGCAACGATCGCACGACAACTGCGTCAAAGTACTGTAAAAGTTCGCAGTAGTTCTTTTGGAAGTGGTTCCGGTGTTATTTGGCGAAGTGACGGGTTAATTATTACTAACGCTCATGTTGCCACTCATCATAAAGCAATTGTAGAACTGTGGGATGGGCAAGTATATGAAGCGGTACGCATCAGTATCGATCCGACAAAGGATTTAGCTGCTCTAAAAATTGCCAGAACCGATCTACCTGTAGCAACTATTGGCAACTCCAATGCTTTACGAGTTGGGGAGTTGGTACTGGCTGTCGGTAATCCTTTTGGTGACAGTGGTGCTGTGACAAGTGGTATTATCCATGCCAGCAAACAGCACGCAGTTATGGCTGATATCCAGCTCTTTCCTGGTAACTCTGGGGGACCGCTTGCTGATTGTCGCGGACGAGTTATTGGAATTAACACCATGATTGCTTACGGTTTGGCTATAGCGATCCCCAGCCTGACAGTAGAGAATTTTTTACGCGATCGCCATCCCGTTGTGGGGGTAATATGATTCGGGTATTGGTAGTTGCTGCTTCCCCGGTAGTACGAGCGGGATTATCCGCCGTGCTTGCAACTAATTCCAAACTGATAGTTGTGGGTACTGCATCAGGCTTGGATAATTTAGGGGGAGAAATCGAGCAACTACAGCCCGATGTTGTACTGGTGGATTTGAGCAGTAATTTTCAACAATCGAGCTGGGAAAAACTGCTTTCTTTACAACAACAGCAAGATCCTTTTGTATGTCTCGTTCTTGCCGATGAACTTGATAGTATCGATCTTGTGGCTGGTTTGCGTGGGGGTGTGAGGGGTATATTACCTCAAACCAGCACTGAATCAGAAATTATTGCTGCTGTTGAGGCTGTTGCTTTTGGGCTGGTAGTGCTGCACTTGGATGCTGTGGAATCTGTACTTGCTCTTAAAGATGCGAGTGGGCGAGAAAAAGTAGTCGCAACTCCCGTACAAACATTAACACCAAGAGAAATCGAGGTTTTAGAAATGTTGGGTGCGGGGATGGGTAATAAAGCGATCGCCAAACGATTGCAAATTTCCGAGCATACTGTAAAGTTTCACGTCTCTTCTATTTTCCAAAAATTAGGTGTTTCTACTCGTACAGAAGCGGTGGCTGTTGGCGTGCGCCTGGGATTGATTATGTTGTAGTGTTTGTAATCTTTTTTAGCCTTTGCTCAAGCCCCAATTTATCACTCTTGAGTTAGAGGCTTTTTTCTCAAACTTTAGTTATAAATAAATCGTGGTCTAATGGGTCAAGCACATAAAACCACGCTACCTCAAAGTTAGTCTGAAGTGGTCTTATCTGGGAAGCATCTACCTTTACCTTTTTTAATTAAGTATTGCTTAGTAGTAATGTAACGGAGTATGAACCTAAGAGTAGTGGCTGTTGCAAAGCTGCTAAGCTCATCGATTTTGTAGTGACTCCGCGAGCATTTAAAGACAGCATTTGGAAATTTTTAGACTGAGTCAGCGCTCGCTTGGATTGCAGGCTCAACTTAACAGCTTGAGAAGATTTATTAATAAGCAGCAAACTGCGTTTGCCATCTGGTTTTTGTACTGCTAATGCTTCTACAAAAGGGTGATCGCTGGTTGTTTGCATGACCGAGCCTATCAAGTATTTATTTGCCCAACCAAATATTGTTGCCGGAGGTCGCAGTTTGTTGTTTGGGTCAATCATACCGTAAATTCCATCCTTAAGATGCCAGGAAGTTGCCATATCAACGCCTGTATCAGCAAGATGTTTCAAGACTGAAGCAAACCAAACTGCGCCTATATGGTTGTGCTGTCTTGTTTCGCCGGACGTCCACAAATAGTTGATATTGTATTCTCCGAGCAACAGAGGTACTGGACGTTCTGGTATATATTTCTTTGCGATCGCTCGAAAGTCCTTGACTTGACGTGCATAGTTAGGTGTGTAAGACATAATCCCATCAGTAGGTTCTTTTGCATCTTTACTGCCATAACGATGCCAGGAGATAAAATCTACATTCTGCTTGCAGGCTGCAAGAAAAGCTTCCAATCTTCTTGAATTGTCCCACGTCAGCGCTGGTCCCCCTACCTTGATTTGAGGGTCAACAGCCTTCATTGCGTTTGCTACTTTATTGTAAATTATCCATAATTCGTCTAACTTCCAAGCTTTATCGTAAAGAACTTCTTTTTCATTCAACGGTTCCCAATAAATAACTTTTTTTTGAAGGCGACGGTTGAGAATTTCTACGAGTTGAGCACATAAGGTAGCATAGCGATCGTACTCGGACTTATCCAACAGCCCGTCTTTGCTCTGTGCCATCCACTTAGGCCAAGCAGGAAGATTTTGGATAATAGTAGGGTTGTGAGGATAGGAAGCATCGTACCCAGCTTTGATTTTGGGAATATTCCAAGTTTTGGTTGCAGCATCCGTCCAGCGATCGCATAATGCAGCGTGGTGAATGCGAATTAGCTTAATACCAAGTTCCTGAATATGATTTTGGAAAGTGCGATCGGCGGCACGTTCGGGAGACAAAATTTCATAATCATTAGAACCAAAAGTAAACGGGGTAGACTTCGCGATTTGATTTGTCCAATCAATACTGACTTGAGCAGTTTTTTTAGATGCAGCTGTGGAAGATTTCCATACCGTATCCAACACTCCAAGCGTGACAGCACTAGCTGCGGTCAGTTTAATAATAGCTCTGCGTTGCATAAAGATTTATGAGTTAGCTATGGGAGCATGGGAGGGTTGAGAATAGGGCGTAGTCTTGCTTTCTACTCCATTGATAACTAGACCAAAAATTTGGACATTATGTTGAGTCAGTTGTGCAAAACTATCATTGACAGGGTTTTTGTAACTGCTATTTGGACGAATCACAAACAGCACATTGGAAATAATAGTAGCCATTAGTGCAGTTTCACTTGTTAAACTGACTGGAGCACTGTCAACAATGACATAATCGTAATCTCCATTCTCTTCACAAGTTGCTAATACTCTTTCAAAGTGTCCTCGTTTGATCGTTTCCATAATCTTGCCTTCCTTAGGAAAACTTGGAAGCAGATCTAAATTTCGTTGTACCGCCACTTGCTCTACTGTAGATCCTGAAATATAACCCAAACGACGGCTAAGTTCAGATCTCCGAAAATCTCCATCCACAAGCAGCACTTTAAAACCTAAATCCACTAAGGCATAAGCCAGTCCAATAGCAACTGTCGTTTTACCTTCTCCCATAATGGCACTTGTTACTAACAACCGACGATTTTTGAGAGGTTGCAAGCTAATTGCAGAGGCAAGACGTTGAAACTCGACTTCTATTTCATTATTAATCACTTCAAATTTCGTAATAGAATGTTTCATCCGAGGAATAGTTTGCATCAGTGCAAATTTTCGAGCCTGTAGATCTTTGGCACTTAATAGGGGATTGCGACTTTCTAAAAATAAAACAAGAGCAATGCTACCAACAACAGATGCCAGAATAGCATTGATTGTCATTAACATTTTTTTTGGACTGATGGGCTTGGGATCGACCTGGGGTGCATCTAGAACCTGTACATTTGGATATGCATCAAAAGCGTCTATATTGTTTTGCTGGATTTGAGCTAGTAAACCATTATAAACACCAGCCGCAACATCCACTTGTCGTTGTAGTTCTGACAGCTTTGCCTGATTTTCAGGTACAGATTTTAAGGTGTCTTTCAGTTGAGTAATTTGAGTGTCTAGTTGCCTTGCTTGTTCTTTAAGAGCGCTAGCTTCGCTTTCTGCCAGAACCAGTTGTTGAATTAAAGCAGCACGACCTTGAGGATAATTGGGCACTACTGTCGTGTCTACTCTTGTACCATCTGCGGTTTGTGCAACATACTCTTGTAAAACACGTTGTAACTGTTTGCGTCGTATAAGTAGGGTTTGAATTTCTGGATGCTCATTAGTAAAGAGAGATTGTTTCTGACGTAAAGAGTTTTCTACATCAGATAAACGCTGACGTACAATTTGATATTCTTGGTTTTCACCCAAACTGAGAGAGCGAATTGCAGGATCTGGTTTTAAATTTAAGCGTTTTGAAAGAACTTTGAGGCGATTTTCATTCGCCTTGGCAGAAGCTAAAGCTTCTGCTCTAGCATTGATTAAACTATTTATTGTAGTAACAATACCTTTAGTTTGTTCTTCGTTGTTGACTATACCACTGGATTCTTTAAATTTTGCTAATTTGTTTTGTGCCAAAGTTAATTTTAATTTAACTTGTTCCAGTTCTTGCTTATTGTATTCCTGGCGTGCTCGACTGTTAGCTTGCCGCAATTCATTTAAACGTTTTTGATAAGTTTCTGTTAAAACTATTGCTCTTTGTAATGCCAGTTCCGGGCTAGAAGCATTTACTGTTACCGATAAGATCGTAGATTGTTCCTCTGGTTTTACCGTAAACAGCTTTTTGTACTGAGTGATACTCTTAAATTTCTTTTTTTCCGGATCTACTGCTAACACCTTCTCTAGCAAAGTATCGCTATTGATAATAGATGCCTGTACATTGAGTGGATTGACTTCAGTGGAAAAACCAACTTCACCATTCCTTAAAGAACCAAGAGTTCCTAAATTAGCATCAAGTTTGCTATTGGTTTTAGGCAAAATCAGTTGTGTCCCTGCAACCCAAACTGGTTTAGCAGTTACAAGCGCAAAACCAGTGCTGAGAACAACAAACAAATTAAAAGCAATTAATAATTTCCATCGTCTAGTTACGATCGTCGCTATTTTATTCATAAAGAGATTATAAATAGTTTATTCCTTCTACAAAGTGGAAATATCGAGAAATTTCTAAGAAACATAAAATAAACAAAATATTCGTCTATTAAAGACAGCTTTGGCAATGGTGAATATACTGAAAAGGATAGGGATCGGAGATCGGCACTCATTTGCAAATGGTCAATTCCTTTTAACTTTTCAGATTCCCCGATAATTCCTGCCAATCTGAAACAGACTGAGGATAAGCTTCTGCAAGGATTGTGCCCAACCACAAAAAGTAGAACCAGAAATAAACAATCATCCAGCTTAAGTTAGTTGCTTGACACAGTATTAACAAAGCAATAAAGCTAGCAAATGCCCGTTGAGCAGTTCTTTTGCCTCGCAATGACGACTGCCAAAAAAACCATAACGTTGTTGATACGGCAATGGCAAAGAATGCAAATCCAAACATTCCGTGTAAATACAGAATTTGTGCGTAAGTTGAAAAAGTCCCAAGAGGAAGTTCAAAAGCTCCGTTACCCCAGGTAACTGTTCGTTCGACAATTCCCCACCCAATCCATGGAGATTCCTTCCACGCCTTAAGAGTTGCAGCAACAACCAAAGCTCGGTCTTTTGATGAATCCGCTCGAGCTCCATTAAAAGTTTCCATGGGTTTGTCTAGTAACTCGGTTACCTCCATCCCTATGAGAGCACAAATAAAACAAATTAAGGTTGCAAACCAAAGGAAGCCTTGACGTGCTGAAGCTTTGCGAAAGCAAATGACTGCTAAAAGTGCTATCGGGAAACATATCCATGCTAGGCGACTTTGAGCAATAATTAATGTTGCCGTGCAACCTGCTAAAGCATACTTACGTAAATATTTATCTGCTTCACCAAAGCACATAAAAAAGCACAACAGAGCACAAACTCCTAGAATCGGTGGATCTGCAGTGTATAGCTCTGTCCGGGCAAGTGGAAGCCCAAAAAAGGGTTGGAACACTGCAAACTTAACCATTAAACTAAGTTTATCCCCTGGAATTGCTCTAGCCAGAGGTGGCATAATAGGTGGCTGCGGACCTGTACCAAATAAGATAAGGAGTTGAATGCTAAGGGATACTAAGTAACCAGCTGTCATCCAAGAAACAGCCCTTGTCACAACACTCATTCTAATACGATGCCAAAAGGGCAGTGTTAGGCAAGAAAAAACTAAAAAGTAACCTTTTAAGAGCGTGACTACTGTAGCAGCACTTTTCATAGGATTAAAGCTCATTGACGATAACCCCTGGATGTTAGTCCACAGTACTGCTAGACTCAGTAACAACCACGTCCAGTGACAAAGTGGTAGCGATCGCTTAACGAGTTTGTCTAAATGAAAATCATAAGCTAGCAAATAAAGAGCAACACCGGGATAAAGCAGAGTCTGTACCCCCAAGACCCACCACAGCGGCGTTAGCACAATCGTCCAATAAACCACTCGTTCTGGATGTGACAGGTTTTCTAATTTGTTTTTTGCCTCTAAGAGAATTAATTTCTTAGGGAATATATTAAACATTTAAATTTTTTGAGAATGCCTCTTTTAAAGAGTATGAATTTCTTTATACTCCTCAAATTGTTTTCCTGCAACACCTGCTACCATTCCCAAACTGTGATAAATATATAATAAAGTTTTAATACCTTGATGTTGCCCCATCATAAAAGACAAAGGAATGGATAGTATACCTTTAAAAACTCGCCTAATTCCCTTGTAAATACACTGAGTTTTAACTGCAATTGATGGTTTTAAGTCTATTTCACAGAAGCTCTCTGTAATGCCAATTCGGTAACTTCTTTGCAACAACCATTTTAAATTGGCGCGACTTTGAGGTATCCATTCATGTACTAGAGCATCATTTGTCCACACTATTTTATAGCCCGCACGTTGCAATCGCATAAAAAAGTGCCAGTCAGAACCACCCGAAAGTGCCAATCTCTCATCTAGCCACTTATCTTGTTCTCTAAAAACTTCTACACGTATCAGTGTATTGTTGTTAGCTGCACTTTTCAGTTCATGACCTGTAGGATAACAGGGGCGATCGAAAAATTTTCCTTTGGCAAGCCAATTAGGAATAGAATGAGCAAAGTAAGGTATAGTTTTTCCCCATACAACATCAGCATTATATGAGCTTTGAACGTACAAAAGTTCATCCAGCCAATTGGGTTCGGGAACTTCATCATCATCGATAAAAGCGACAAAGTCTACATTTTCTGCAAGAGCACAAGTAATAGCTTTATTGCGTGCAAAGGGAATACCCCGCCGGGGTTCAATATAGCACTTTAAAGCCCATTTAAATTCCGCACTGATTTCTTTACAGAATTTACAAGCATGACCGCTTGAATCATTATCAACAACAAGAACTTCTAGGTTAGGGGTTTCACAGTGATGGAAAGTTAATTGCTTAAGACCATCTAACAGTCGCTTCAATCCACCTGGACGCTGACAAGTATTTAAGCAAATAGCGACTCGCATTTTTCTCCTGAGTTCAACTGAAGCATCAAGGGATGAATAAGAATAACACATCAATAAATTGAGTAATTTCTAATTTCATTATGGATAAAAAATTTGTTTTTGATCCTTTGTGCTTTATTCTTCGTTCTTTTATTTACTGTGCCATTTAGTTACTAAACGTTGCCGAATATAACTTAATGAATTTTGATATTGTAAAAATTCTTTGGCAGCTAATAAGCGAACAAATGCTAAATATAAAATTAGAAATAAGATGGGCTGTATAATAATTGGAAAATTTAAAGAAATCACAATTGGTAAAAGCGTTATTAAAGGTGCTTTAAACACAAAAATTAAAAACTTTTTATAAGACCAGTCTAATCGACGACAAGCCTCCCACCAACAGTAAATAGTCCAAATAATTCCTAAAACTACAGCTACCGCTATACTGACACCAATAATTCCGTTTATCTTGGCACCAATTGCAAAACTTAAGACAGCAACAGGAGCAATGCTAAGGCTTAGCTTCGCATTAACACCCGGTTTCCCTTTTGCAGACAGCATGGAAAAAAGCTGACTGTTTATCAGGCGCGAGTAAGCGAAAATGAGCAATCCTGGAATAACTGTACAAACAGGAATCCAGTGATTTCCAAAGATAAAGGCAATAGTTTGTTGGTTAACAACTAAAAAGAATAAGGCGTATAAGGGAGCAGCGAGGAAAGAAGTTTGTTCAATGACTTTAACCAAAGCGTTTTCTCTCTGTTGGTCATCTTCTAATTGAGCAAACACCGACATCCCAACTTGGCTCATTGCCTGAGAAAGAATAGTTGTTATCGCCATTGTTAACTGGTAAGCAAGATTGTAAAAAGCAAGACTAGTAGTTCCTAGAACGATGCTAACCACAAAATTGTCACAGTTATAAATAACGAAATACCCCAAGCTAAACCCAGTATTGCCTAAACAATAAGACAAAACTTCCCATCTGACCTCTGAATAAATACGCAAATTGAATTTCTGTTTGGCATAGTGATGCATGAGAATGCACCCCGTAACCCAACCCGCAGTATCTCCTATGACAAAGGACCAGTAACTGAAACCCAGTAAGGCACTTCCAACCGTGGAAAATACTCTGACGAATGAGGCAATTAAATTAGAGTTTGCTAACTCTCGATACTGCATCCGTCTTCTCAAAACTCCTTCATGTACGGACTGGAATGAGGAGAGTATGAGATTAATGCCAAATATCAGTAGTATCCATACTAGATCTGGTATGCTGTAGTAACTCGCTGCTAGTGGGGATATCAACCCAAGCACTAGAGCTAAAAAGCACCCAATTGCTAAACTGATGGTATAGGTTGTGTCTAAATAACGCTTATCTTCAACGCCCTTATAAACGATAAAAGATCCAGATGTGCCTTGGTTAAATAGATTTCCAAAAGCCCAAAAAATGTAGGCAGTACTGATAACACCAAATTCATCTGGAAGCAACAGCCTTGCTAGCAGCAAGTTACTGAACAAGGCGAGGAAGCGTGTTGCGATCGCTCCATAGGTCGCCCAAAATCCATTTTTAAGTATAGCGGAAAGTTTCATGGCTGCTTTTGGGTATATCTCACTGAACCAAGCGCTTGTCGAATTCCTAACTTGGCTAGTGGTGCCAAACGCACTGCAAGTAAAGTCAACAGCGATCGCGGATCGCTGTAAAAAATTGACCAATTACAAGCTAGAGCCCGGTTGATAAAGTGGCTGGCTTGGTCGAGATTCCCTCCTTGGAGAGACAATCTTGCTAAGTAGCGATACATATAAGCGTAGGCAGTTGGTAACATCGGTTCTACCAACTGTGGCGATCGCTCCATAGCGCTTTGAATCACCTGTTCGTTGCATCGCTGCATTTGTGCTACGTTGAAAGAAAGACCGGATGGACGAACGCGGTAGTAACATAAAGTCCTCTTATCGCGGTAGAATTGCCATTTTCTGGTTGTTGCGACTCTCAACCAAAAATCAATGTCTTCCGAACTGCGTAAGCTTTCATCAAATTCCCCCACTTCATTTATTAATGAACGGCGGAAGACTGCATTAGAACCATGACCTACAAAATTCTTACAAAGTAAAGCAAGCAGTGGATCGGAATGAACGGGTTTACCACTTAGGTAAATGGGTATCGGTTTTCCATCATCACGAATTGCTCTAGATGCACTATAAACAACCCCGATCTCTGGATAACGATCGAGGGTTGCTACGTGACGGGCGAGTTTATCTGAGTGGTAGACATCATCTCCATCTAGTAAGGCAATATATTCTCCACGTGCATGACGGATACCGTGATTGCGTGCTGATGATAAACCCCCATTTTGTTTTTGCCATAACTGAAAGCGCGAATCGCTTTTTACAAAAGGCCGAACAATTTCTGCTGTATTATCGGTAGAACCATCATCAACAATGAGAACTTCAAATTCTTGAAAAGATTGCTTTTGTAGCGATCGCAATGCATCTTCAATATAAGAACTTACGTTGTAGGCGGGAACTACAACGCTAACTTTAGGAATAAAAACCATAACTACAATTACACTCCTACGCTCTCATATCCTGACTCCTTTGGAGGAGTTTGCTCGTGCGATACAGATTTGGGTTTCTTTGTTAAGAGAAGACGCAACCAAGTCCGTTTCTCTGTAGGAATCAGCCACATACCCAAACATAAAAAAATGTCCATTAGTTGAGGTTTACCAAAACGAATGGCTTCCCATAAAAGGAAGAAAAATGCTTTCCAATCACCAGTACGAGCAGCTCGCGCACTCACTTCTGCTAAAATAAAAGAGGAATAAGCTCGAGAAGTAACTAAGGAACGTTTTTCCCTAATCCAGTCCAATGAAAATTGCCAATTCTTGCTACTACTTAAAGTAGGACGCGCATCTCCTACATACCATATAGAAAGAACTTCTGGCACAAACTCAACTCCTACGCCCTCAACACTTACAGCTCGTAATATCCAATCCCAGTCATCATGTCTTTGTATTGCGATCGAAAAAGGAACTTTTTCCAATAACTCTTTTGCGGTAAAGATAGTTGAAGACTGAATAATACCTTCACCTTGAAATAAAGTCTTGCGAACAAACAAATATTCACTTAATGGCTCTGATATTTTAGGAACTCTTCTCGGCCAAATAGAATCTCCTTGTGGTGTTTGAGCTTTTAAATAACAGGATATAATGGGAAGCTTAAACTGGGAAAGTCTAGCAGTTTCAAGTTGCATTTCTAATTTTTTAGGCATCCATTCATCATCGTCATCTAAAAAAGCTAACCATTTGGCAGAAGCTGCCGAAATTCCAGTATTTCGCGCAACACGAGAACCTTGATTTGTAGGCAATTCTATCAGTCTCAGTCTAGAGTCATCAATTTCTGATAACGCAGTCCGAGTTTCTGGTTGTGGACCATCAATCACAACGATGACTTCGATGTCTTTGAGTGTTTGTGCTAGAGCACTCATGACCGCTCGTTTAACTAATTGAGGTCTGCAATACGTCGGGATCACTACACTGACCAAAGGTTCCAAGTCAATTCCCTCCTAATTTTTCTCTCAAACATGGCAGTACTAACGTCTGTTTTCTTTTTAAAAGAAGCTTTGTTCTAAGACGCTAGAAATTGTAATGTGTGGTAATTAGCTCGGATAAATGCACTTATAAGAGTTTAAAAACCTGATATTTTTTTTAACGAACAAGCTAACAACAGTTATGGCACTTTTTTTCTAAAGTAGCATCCCAGATCTTTCGTAATTTGATTTTTTTTTCAAATTTTGTTTGACAATCAACAGCTATTCTAGTTTATTGACTTTGTCAACCGAAAAATTACGGTAGCGCTTAACGATTACTCAAACCTTTGAGGATAGATAAAGATAAAACTTTCCCCCTCATACCAAATGGAAATAAGAAAAGGATAGCTAGTTAGATCGAGTTAAATTTATGAAAGGCTTTCTCAATCCAAAATTTTATTAAATAGATGGGCTACTAGAATACAGTGCAGGCGCAACTGCAACAGGGATCTCCTGCTCTTGATTGCGATTGTTGAAATTTAAGTAAGAGTTACTGACAGGAACAGCAAGTTCTGGATTGAAAGTGTCAATTGATGATAAAAGTTCTACTCGTAGTGGAGTATAAAACTTGCCCAAAGCAACTTGCAGTGCAAAAGCTGGATTCCCAAGCAAATAACGAGCAGCTAAACGTTTTGGTTCGCGACACAAACGATACAACCACTCTAAGCCTAAATCGGCAAGGGTTGATGGGCAATCAGGTATAACGCCTGCAAGTCTGTCAATCACTGCTCCACCAAGCAAAATAGCATTAACATCTAAGCGGAGGCGATGCTCGTAAACCCATTTTTCTTGAACTGGCATTCCCATACCCACTATTAATATGTTGGGCTTTTCACGATTGATTTTTTGAACAACTGTGTGGTTTTGCTGGGGATCTTGCTTGTCGAAATAACCGTGATGTCCGGCAAACTTAGCATTAGGATACTGATTTCTCAGATTTTGCAATGCAGTTTCTAAATATTCAGGTTTGGTTCCAAGGAGAAATACACTCAATCCTTTCTCGTTACATTTCTCCAATAATTTGGGCATCATCAGTGTATAAGAAGCTCGGTACTCCAAAGGCAAGTTTAACCCCATGTAACCAATTGCCTTTAAAATGCCCACGCTGTCACAATTGACTATTTCCGAACTTTGGAGAAAGTTATAATACCAAGGAAGTTGCATCGAAAGATTAAAACTGTGTACGTTGTAATTCGCAACAGTTATTTTTTTGTTAGAAACACATGCCGTATGTATGGCATCCACCAGGGAGGGGATAGTTATACAAGTAATGCGACGCTCTAATAAATAAATATTGAGATTTGGTAATTCTTGAATTTTAGGATTTATTATCATTCTTATGATACCTTTGGTTTTATTAGGTTGTTGGGAGATAAAAGCACTTGAGATAAGGAACCAGACAGGGGATTGAGGGCTAAGAAGTTGGCTCTAAAATGCATACTAGCTTAGCTAATATTGAGATTGCATCATTAGTTACTCGGAAATTGACTATAAATCTACGTGAAAGAAGACTTTAAAAAGCAAGTATTGCCTTCAAAGCATACGATTGCGAACTCCAGTACAGTACTTAAGATTTTTAATTTTTGGTTTAAAAAAATACGTCTTCTCGCAAAAATTACTTATTTTGTTTTTACAAAAAAAATACAAAATTAACTGTAGAATGCATACAACGCTTATTTTTGCGTTGCCATTGTCTGCTATGCAGGTATATTTGCGTCGGTTGATTTTGCATTCAACGTCTTTGATGCTTTTTATCAACGTCTCAATCGAGTGCAATCTTTGTGTATTTTTTCTATCTTTTTTAAGAAAACGATAAAAGAATGATTAAGAATATCCCAAAAAAACACCATGTCTGCTTTTTGTAAGGTTGGCATTCCACAGCGCAGACAACTTATTTCTGAAAAAGTTCCTAAATTTATATAAGAAAAAAAAAGACGCGCTATGGCACGTCTCTACATTACTTTCTCGATAGGAGTTTTGGTTTTATCTCAACCCAATTGAGCTACAGCGTTTCCCAATCCGTTATCTAACTAGTGATTGGCACATTACTAAACGCCCCAGTATCGGGTACAAAAATATCTAGACTGTTAACCCCTTCGGGAATTCGCAACCATACATAAGCATCAGCAGAAGCTTTAGGACGAAGCGAAAACAGAGAAACGCTCCCTGTCGATCGCTTAAAATCTACTCCCTTGTATGTTTCGCTTGTATCGGGGTTTCGAGCTGTTGTGTTAGAAACCCCAATCAGTTCGGCGGGGTTTACACCATCTGTAGCAAGACGACGAATTCGCATTTGTACGTTGACTACATCTCGATTTCCAGTTTCCGGATCTTTAATCCGCTTGACTGACAGTAACTCCACCTGTGCTTTATTCCCAAAAGCAGGCTGTAGGTATTGACCGGGTTGAATGGTAGCAGATGCAGTGGTTTTTGATTCTGCTTTTGCAGTGGGAGATGGAGATGGAGTTGCTTCTGGCGGGGGCGCAGTTGTTGGAGACGAATTGCTAGTTGTTTGAGTTGAAGTTGTTTGGCTGGTTGTTGTGGTATCTCTAGCATTCGTACTGACAGTTTGTTGCAGCGTGAACACTTGGTAAGCTGCATAACCACTGCATAATAAAGCCAAGGTTGAAAGTAAAACAGCTACAGTAGACAAAAATGTACTCACACCACTACCTCTACTTAATGCTTCAAAATAGGGAAAAACACAGACTTCTTAACTTTGTAATGGGGTGAAAATGTTTGTTTGACTGTTCGCATATCGATTCTGAGGGATCGGCTTGTTTCCTAAGTAATCATACAGAGCCGCATTACATTTATAGAAAAAGTCAATTCTATAGCAATCAAACTTATCAATAACATTTATGCTATCGGTAGTCTTGCGAGAAATGGAGTTGGCTGCTATCTTGACTCAATAAGCTAATAAGGATAAAGAATGATTCTAAAAAAAATTCTACTCGTTGTTTACTGCTGCTGATTGGTATCCAACTAGGTTTGTTTGGAAAACCTGCTAACCCACAAACACAAGTTCCGCCGACTGAAAAGACTGCACAATCAATTTGCCCCGTTCAACTGCCATCAGCTATCAATGCTGTTCTCGATCGCCCCCTTCTGCTTCGCTCTCGCTGGGGTGTTCTCGTACAAACTCTATCTTCCACGCAAACTCTTTACAGTCGGGATGCCCAAAAATATTTTACTCCCGCTTCTGTTGCCAAACTTCTCACAACAGCCGCCGTACTGCAGCAACTGGGTCAGGATTTTCGCTTTCGTACATCTATATACAGCGATCGCGATGGCGTTTTGCGTGTTGTTGGCAGGGGAGACCCCAGTTTAACCGATGCTCAGCTTACCATCCTAGCAAAGCAGTTGCAGGAAAAGGGTATCCGAGATATTAGACTTTTGATTGCTGATGATAATTATATTCAAGGAGATATTGTTCATCCCTCTTGGCAATGGGAAGATATACAGTCTGACTATGGAGCGCCTGTTAATAGCTTCATCTTAAATCAAAACGTGTTTGGTTTAAAGCTCCAACCGCAAACCGTTGGCAAACCTTTAGGTGTTATCTGGACTGACACTGATGAGGAAAAACAGTGGCGCGTAGTCAATCTGTCAGTCACAACAGCAGAAAATCAACCCTCCTTTATTAATATCACCCGTGACTTCAAAGGCTCAATCTTACACATTCAAGGGCAATTGCCAGTCAACTCCGAACCAGCATCAGTTAATTTACCTGCGATCGACCCTACAGAATACTTCTTGCGCCGCTTTCGGAGTGTTTTAAAAACTGAGGAGATTGGCGTTGCACAAACATTTGTGTCTCCTTTTAGCAGACAATACGGTCAAGAACTAGCGGGTGTGGATTCTCCGCCTCTATCAGAATTGTTAATCGAGACCAATACCAACAGCAATAATCTTTTTGCTGAGTCCTTACTGAGGGCGTTAGCTATCAAAAAACCGCCTTCTCTGAACCAAGCAACCGCTGATACGGGATTAGAATTAATGAAAGCGACCTTAACCCAGCTAGGAGTCGATCCAACAGGTTATTCCCTAGTCGATGGTTCTGGATTATCTCGTAAAAACCTGATCAGCCCAGAAACTTTAGTCCAAACTTTACAAGCAATGGCAAAATCTCCCGCTGGCGCAGTTTACCGAGCATCTTTACCCGTTGCAGGTAGAAGTGGGACTCTTAAAAATCGCTTTCTCAAAACACCTGCAGAGGGAATTGTACAAGCAAAAACAGGTACGATGACAGGTGTTGTTTCCCTGGCTGGATATGTGAATGCACCTAACTACAACCCTGTTGTTTTCAGTATTATGGTGAATCAGACAGAACAACCTGCAAGAGTGATTCGCCAAGCAATGGATGAAATTGTGGTGATGTTAGCTCGGTTACAGCGGTGTTAAGCCACTGTCAGCTTTGAAGCATTTAATTTTCTTATGTTGACCGAGGGGGAGAGGGGGGAGTCAGAGAGACGGGGAAAGCTAGCTGCTTCTCCAAGGTATAGGTTGGGCTGGGAATGCAGCAGTAACGGGTATTATGTTAGCGTGGTTATTGATTTATGAAACCAGAACAAAGGATTAAGCTTAACGTTATGACAGAAGCTAGAAATGTTCTTGGACAACAGCTGGAAATCTGCTGTACTTCTCCCATGACTGGTTATTATCGGGATGGTAAATGTAATACAGGGGGAGGTGAT
Organism: Tolypothrix bouteillei VB521301; assembly: GCF_000760695.4. GTDB lineage: Bacteria > Cyanobacteriota > Cyanobacteriia > Cyanobacteriales > Nostocaceae > Scytonema > Scytonema bouteillei_A. Next base: position 7,739,555 of record NZ_JHEG04000001.1, read on the forward strand.
TTTGGCGCACACGTTGTGTGTGCTCAAGTCACAGAAGAGTTTTTGGCATTCACTAAGTCTAGAGGTAACGATTTGAGCACTGCTGTTCCCGCATTTAATTTTCCCGGTTTAAAACCAGGAGATAGATGGTGTTTGTGTGCATCTCGGTGGAAGGAGGCTCTAGACGCAGGAGTTGCACCACCCATAGTTTTATCAGCAACTCACGCATCTGCTTTAGAATACGTTTCTCTGGAGGAATTGAAGCAGCACGCCGCTGATTTAAAGTAACGCAGTACCAACAGATTTTTATGCAACTGTGCCAAAGACAGAATTGGCACAAATTTTAAATTGCAATCTCTCTAAAAACTCTTTGTTAACTTCAGTCTAACTTATCCTTCTTCGCCCACAGAAGTGGTGTTGTGTATGGAAACTAAAAACATAAAGACCTAAAAACAATCCTTCATTATAAGCATTGTTTTGAAGGGTAAAAAATTATAGGGTTGAAAAGTGTAGGACAAATTGTGTTCCATAGTTGGATTTATCAATCATCGGTCATCGGTCAGTGATAAAGGCGCAAAGAGCACAGAGAGAAAAGATATAGTTTCATACTGCAATTAAGCGAGTATGGGCTAAATTTTGTTTCTTCTGATAAGCTTGACGAATAGTTACATCAATATCTATGTGTTGAGTAATTTTCTCAGCCACATATTCCATCCACATGGGTTGCAAGGTGTAGCATCCAGATTGTTTCTCTATGAGAGACCGCCAATTTAATCCTTCTAGTGCTTCTAACAAATCGGCTGTGGAGACTGGGGGTACAATTTGTGAGCGGAGTTGTGCGATCGCTGTCCAGCCTTGATTAATGGCAAGCCAGTACATAATGTTTTGCTCTAACTTAGAAAGGCGGTAAAACTGCCGATCTAGCAAACGACGAATTCCATTAAACACTATCACATTCTGCTGAAAGAATGCTTTAACATCGCCGTCAAATAGTTCTAGGATTGAACTGGTAACAATTTTTAAGGCTTTAGGGTTATGGCTGTAGAGAGAGCATAATTGTTGCTGTTGAATTTCAGTTGCTGTAAGTCCTTTAGCTTTGATGACAGCCATTGCCACTTCTTTGGAACCATTTAACTTTAAAGAACGTGTTGTCAAGAAATCTCCTGCAATGGCGTCTACTAGGGCTGGCTTTTCTCGACTGGTCAAAATTAAACAACTTTGATGTTGCGTCTCTCCTACAATTTGGAGTAACTCATTATATCTCTCATAACTGGGAAGGTAATTGCCAGCACGACCCGCTTCTAATATTATTTCCCAATTGTCAATGACTATTAAACAACGAGAGGTACGCAGGTAATGTTTGAGCCGTCCTAAATCGGGTGTATTTTCTTGTTGGTTTGAAAGGAAAGATACTAGCTCTGCGATCGTGGTGTCACATGATGGAGCATGGGATAGGGAAAGCCATTTGACATAATCGTATTCGTGCTGTACTTGTTTGGCAAACTTAAGAGCAAATGCGGTTTTGCCAATTCCGCCCATCCCCAGAATTGCTACTAAACGAGAGTGTTCTTTTACAACCCACTGATAGAGTTGTGTCAGTTCTTCATTCCGACCTACGAACGTAGAAATATCCATTGCTTCGCCCCAATCAACAGCGTTACGTTCAGCTGGGCGAGTGTAGTCGGCTTTTTCTAATTCTAAACTAAAGGCTCGAAAGCAGTATTCCAGGGAAAGTTTATCGACTGCTTCGGTGCGTCCCATAATTCGAGAAATGGTATGTAATGATAAACCCGTGCGATCGCTCAGTTCTTCATACGTGTAGCGACTACCATTGTTATCGCGGAACTCACTGGAGCGTTTGACGGTTTGAAGTTTGTCCCAACCAGTAGTTGAAAGGATAACACCACGCTTGCGAACAGATTTTGAAATTAACATAGACGACTAGAGCAAAAGTATTTCCAAGGGTTTAGGACAACGAGTGGTTTCTCGTTCTCAATTGAATATTCGCTTGAGGAAAGGTCTGTTGTGGGTGAAGAAGGTTAAGTTAGCTGTTAAGTTAGAGAAAACTTAAGAATAGAGTTTTCCTTATCTTTTACTTTAAGTTATCTATCTTCACCCACAAATACCCTGGTTGAGGAGAAACTCAAATTATTAAGCTTGCAATTTGAGACCTCTAAAGATGATTAATTATAAAAATTCTGAAATCCGCAGCATTTTGAATGGTTTGGGTTACAGAAGCCAGGTCCATACTAACGATCCTGATTTTCCCATTTCTCAGGATGAGTCAGAATTAACTGATGAGCCGACACGAAAGGCGATTATGAAATTTCAAGTAGATTGCGATCTTAGAGTGGATGGTGTTGTGAATTCACAAACAATTGCGAAAATGCAGGAAGAAATTAACACTCTCCACTACAAGTTGAATCAGGTTGTGGGAACAAAGATCCCTCTCAATCAACCATTTTACGGACGCCAAACTATTAATGCAGTTCAGCAGTTTCAAAGAAGGTACATCATTACAATTGATGGTCTTGCTAGTTTTCCAGTTCGTGAGGAACTTTTTGAATCTTTACAAGATAATATGCAGGATATCACAGCAGAGTCTGTAATGATTTAAGCATTTATAAGGTAGAACTATGAAAGCAATCTTGAAAAGCGTATTTTTAACTGGTTTGGTGATGACAGGTATTGCAAGCACATCTTTATGTGCTGTTAAGCCTGTAGTTGCTCAAGAGGAAGGGGGTTATGAACTCATAGCACCTACAGGCGTTGTTATTAAAGGGGTAAGTACTGGCGATCGCCCTGTCTATCTAGATGCCAATCGGAGCTACGAATATCACTTACGAGTTCCCAGAGGTACATATTTTGGCAATACTTATATCCCTGCTGGTGCAGTTATTGAAGGAAAGTTTGAGCCTACTCGTGGAGGTTTGCGCTATGTAGCGAATTCAGTCAGCTTTGATGATATGACTTACGGGCTTAACGCATCTTCCGATCTCATTGAAGGGTATGGCAGTACTAGCAGGAATGCCGTTGCTAAAGATACAGGAATTGGGGCTGCAACTGGGGTTGCAATAGATGAGTTATTTGGTCACCACTTATCTTTGGGCCATATTTTAGGTGGTGCTGCGGCTGGTGCTGCTGTAGGGGCTGCAACTTCTTCTTCATCCCATCAAGTTGTTACTATTTCGCCTGATAGGATTATTACTCTATATAATTCTGGTAGTTAAGTTTTTGCGTCAGTTTTACCCCACCACCCTCTCCTAAAAAAACTACGGTGTACACCCAAGTCTTTTAAAGTGCATTAAAAGTGGTTTCGATCCTCCCTAACCCCCCTAAAAAAAGGGGGAACTCCATTTAGATGCAAAGTGTAAGAAAAAGAAACCCACTGTTTGTCCAATAACGGGTTTCTAAGGATTTGTCAATTTTCATATTGTCATTTAAAAGTCATGCAGATATAGCAATCCTAAATCATTTGGAAAAAATTTGGATTGCTAATAGCTAATGGCTAATGGCTAATAGCTAATGGCTTTTTGACCATTAGCTATTAGCCCTTTAGGTATCTCAGGAGCACAGACGCTATGTGCCTTGCACACGCTCCGCGATGTCTTTTTGCTATGCCCGTAAGGGCTATACGGGTTCGCCAGTCCCCAGGGCGAGGGAAACCCGCCTACAGCACTGGACTCACCGCCTGCTTTCTCTGGTCTCACCATTAGCAGTTTTCACTCTTATTTTTATATTTCATTTAGGACTGCTATATCGAGTTGGTATTTTGAAGAGATAGTGTATTGTGTAAATCTAATCTATAAGTATTGTCTTGGTTGGTTGGAATTTTTAACAGTCAAGATAAACCAGTGAAGACGTAAGTTAGAAAGCTTCAATATAGCAATCTTACATTTATAGAATAAGAAAAATTGATACTCCAAGATATCGTGTTGATGATGACAAATATTTTACATCTGTTAGAGAGTCTACCGACCCATTTAGAGTTTCTGCTGTTTTAGACATAAATCTTTCCAAGTTCTTGACATTTACTGCCTACAGTGAAATCAACAGAAGAGATTTGCAAGGTTAAATGCTTTTATATATTACCTTGCTCATCAACATTAAAGAGCTAATTGAGTTCTTTCATGAAAAATTATTAGGTTTAACATTCATACAGAGGAGCCAAGATTATGTATTTCTCCACCTACCTACCTGCACAAACAACAGTAACAGCTGCTGAAGTACGTACACAAATGCCAGTGGCTTCTGCACCTGGGTTTACAGTTGCTCAGTCTCAGCCAGTACAACAAAATCCTGGCGCTAAAAAACTGGGGTTGACGGGTGATTACATTGGGGTTGGTATTAACCCTGGTGTAACGAGTGGCGGACATAGTGATGATAAATCAGACTTAGGAGGTGATGTTACTGCACGTATTGCCATACCAAAGACACAATTATCAGTACGTCCTTCTGCGATTATCAGTCGCCACAGTGCAGATCTTGTCCCAACTGTTACTTACGATCTGCCCGTTGCTAAAAATACTAACGTATTTGGTGGTGGTGGCTATTCTTTTGTTACAGACGAGGGTAGAGATACTCCATTGGGAAATAAAAATGCTCCAATCATTACTGGTGGTGTAGAAACTAAAATCAGCAAAAATGTGAATGCTTATGCCAGTACTGATTTGGCTTTTGATGCTTACCGCAACAGTTCTACAGATGCGCTGGGCTTTCAAGTAGGCGTTGGTTATAACTTTTAACTGGCTGGGATTTACGCAACCTCAACTGTTTTTTGAGGATTTTATGCGTTCTAAATTCTTCCAAACCTTACCAAGAGGGGCTACGCGTAAATCCCAGTCACCAAAAAATGGACGTTCTATCACAGTTGTGCGTGCATAATCTCTCCACCTCGTTCTAAGGACAATTACGTTTGGCAGCTTTGCTCCTTCAGCAGTTTCAGCAAATAAGCTTGCATAACGGAGTGTTGATACAAACTAACACGAACCACCATAATACCAATTTAATATGAAGCTGCATACAATTAGCCTGCGTATAGCCCTTACGGGCATAGCCTGCGGCATCGCGTAGCGTGCGCTTTGCGCTTAGGCAGGCTTTATTTGTATAGCCGAGGCAGCGCGTTGCCCAGAGCAGCGCCGTGCCCAGAGAAGTTGCGGCTTGGGGGTTTCCACGTCAGATGCTTCACTTGGGCAAAGACGACAGGTGCTTCAACGGAGGTTTCCTGCGTTGAAGCGCCTGCCGTCCACTCTTCTAGAGTGAGGGCAATAATGTGCAACTTCACATAGAATTGGTATAAGAGCACAATGCCTTGCGTTTAACAACTCAAATGACAACTACAAAAAATAGAAATTTTATTATAGTTATACGTGCATAATATCTCCCACCTTGCATCTTGAGTACGAGAGGCGGAGCCTCTCTTCAGGCATTCCCAGATAGAGCCTGGGAACGAGAGATGCGAAGTTTAGGGAACCAGGGCATTACGCCTTCATGCTCAAGCACAAAAGGTTAGAGACTAGTTTCAGCCATTTTCACTTGATGCGATACAAATAGCCATCAGTTCACCGAATATATAGTAATATCGAAATTCTTACGTATTGAGAGTGCTGGATTATTTGGAAATAACATATTAGCGATCGCGATTTGCATTAAATATTTTTGTTGACAAATTGTATCCAATCAACCTGGTATGATTGAGGATGTTTACGGTCAATCACTTGGCTGTACCTTATACCAATCCTGACGTATGTTCTCTCCTCAGAACAAACGTAGGGCTGCACCTACCGCCCTACTTAGTATTTTTATTGTCTTATCGATCGCACCTGCGATTGCTGAATCCTCTTTCATTACAGTCGCACCAGATACGACTAACCAAAACAAGTTAATTAACAATGCGATCGCTGATTTAGCTGGGATACCTGCAAGAAAAGCGATCGCTACTGAGGACAAGAAAGCGCCTGTTCCAGGGACAAGATTTCCAGCACACTCTAACCAACAGCTTTTGAGGATTTTACAAAGAGCAGGATTTGGAATTTTCTCAGATAATATGAGAAGTAAAATGCTTCTGGCAACTGTTTTCTTAGCTTTACCTATAGAAAACACAGCAGATGGAGCCATAGAGCAAACAATTGAAAGCACGAGCAGCCCCAAGCAGAAGAATCTCTTTTCTTGGCGAAATGTCAGGCTCAACGGCATGGGGTATATTTCTGGTATGTCTATTTCTCCAGTTGCCCCACACGATGTCTATATCAGAGCAGATATAGGAGGCGCGTACCGCTACGATCGAAAGAATGAAAAGTGGATTCCCTTGATGGATATGTTCTCTTCAAGCTTCTCAGGGGGATCTGTTGGTGTTGAAAGTATAGCTGCCGATCCGGTCAACCCGTCTCGAGTTTATGCTGTTGTCAAATCAATATCAGGTGTTAGCAACAACGGAAGTAAAAAAGTTAATACTTATGCAGGGGAGGTTTTAGTTTCAAATGATAGGGGTAAAACGTGGAATCCAACTAGCTTTGTTAAACACGGTATTTATGTTGGTCCAAACGATGATTACCGTAATGAAACAGGAGAACGGTTAGCGATCGATCCTAATAATCCTAACATTATTTATTTTGCTTCCCGCAAACACGGATTGTGGAGAAAAGAAAAACAGAATGATTGGACAAATCTTAAGGGAGGTCTACCCGCTCCTGGTTCTTTATCTGTAGCTGCAACCAATATTGAAAAAAGCTCATGTACTTCCGAGCGTTCAACTTCTACCAGTACTGAAAATAAAAAGAAAGAAAAACAAGAGAAGCCCGGTCCTGGCTTTACCTTCGTCGTTTTTGATAAGACAACAGGTAAACCAGGAAATTTAACACCGACTCTGTACGTTGGTATTCACGGTAGTGGTGTTTGGCAAAGTAAAAATGCCGGGAAATCCTGGAGAAATATTGGGGGTCGTCAAGATCCATTACGTGCCGCAGTTGCTTCTGATGGAACGCTTTACGTTAATTATGGAACTTATGGCGAGAATAACAAAACTGGTGGTATAGCAAAATTTCAAAATGGAAGATGCTGGGATATTACGCCCGATACAAAAAACAGAGTTTACGCAGCTATTAGCGTGCAAAGAGATCGCCCTACGGTGGCTATGGCTATATCAGATCGGATGGTTTATCGAACAAAGGACGGTGGAAAATCCTGGCAGCGCATTGAGATGGCTATGGGAAGTAAAGACCCTAATTTTCCAGATGCCCCTGTTAATTCATCAGCGCCTGAATACTTCTTATCCTATGCCAGTGAAGGAGCAGCATCCATCGTTATAGATCCCTCTAATCCACAAAAAGTTTGGTGGACAAATGGCTGGGGAGTTGCACGCACAGACAATGCAGATAGTGAAAAGCCAGTGTATAGTTGGGTACAAGAAAATTTGAACGAGCTGGCTGCTACAATGGTAAGGGTACCGCCAAAAGCACTGTCAGACGGCGGAGCAGAACTAGTCATTGCATCTCAGGATACGATCGGGTTTCGGGTATCCTCTCGCAACCAAGTTCCTAAAAACAAGATTAATCCTGTGGGAATTCCTGTCAACCCAGCTACAAAATCTTGGGCTAATCCTAACTGGGATGTCTATCCAATACCATTTCCTCATGTAGCAACCGGAACAAGTTTAGACTACGCTTACACCAAACCCAATTACATGGCGGTAGTAGGGTTTCATAATTGGCAAGGATTTTGGCCAATTCATGGGTATTCTTCCGATAATGGAAAGACTTGGAAAGCTTTTGAATCATTTCCTGTTGGGAAAGATTCCTCAAGTGAATATGCTTCCGGAGGTCAGATTGCTATCTCACCTACCAATCCACTTAATATGGTGTGGGCACCTACATGGGGACCCAGTACACATTATACGATGGATGGTGGGAAAACATGGAAACCTGCCTTGACGAATAACGGAGAACCTTTACCTAATTCTTGGGGGAATAGGATTCATCCATATGTAAGTTCCTACATCGTTACAGCTGACAAAGCTGATTCTGAAGGAAAAACATTTTATTACTTTGATGGAACTGCATTTTACTATAGTAAAGATGGTGGTACAATCTGGACTAAAAGCAAGGCTGGAGATTTCCCCAGCTTGATTTTGCGCCCCATTATTCTCTCTAATCCACTTAAGCCAGGAGATGTTTGGCTCAGCTTTCAACGCAATCCAGAAGATATACAACGCAATCCTCTGTATCGATCTATTGATGGAGGTCAAACTTTTAGTAAGGTTAAATCTGTCGATTCTAGCGAGCTCGTTGCTTTTGGTAAAGGAGACAACAATATTCCTGCTATCTACCTGTTTGGACGCGTGAATGGAGCACAGAAAGATACTCTGTATAAATCAGAAGATATGGGAAAAACTTGGAAAGCTATTAGCGATCCTCAGACACTCCAATTTCCAGCAGCTTATTGGATGGAAGGCGATATGCGCCAGAAGAATATTATTTATGTCGCTACTATCGGTCGTGGCGTTATGGTTGGTGAACTTCAGTATTCTCAAACTTTCAATGTCTTCACATTTACCAAAAGTGTAGTTGATAATATAATGAAGCTTTTCTAGATTTTGTATAATTGGACGGGCGAGAACGCCCATTCTACAAGAATCTGATTGATGCACAGTAAAAACATTTACGAGATTTACGAGCAACACTCATATATCTACTGTCACAATTGAACCTTGCGGCTGATTATCTTTGATTGCGATCGCTCCACCGTGAGCTTCAGCTACCATTTTGCAAAATGTAAGTCTCAGCCCAATTTGGGAAGCTCCACTTACCAAACTCCCTAACTCATACTGCTCGAGAATGGATTGCTGTAAGTGTTTGCTACTAGTTCCTTCATCGGTAATGGTAATAGTTGCTTGTTTGAGAGGTTCGGTTGTATTTGAATAATTAACGCGAAATGTAATCGTGCTCCCAGAAGGAGACGACTCAATTGCGTTAGTCAGGAGATTATCTAGCAAGCGCTGGAACAGATTGGTATCTATGGAGAGCCAGCGTCGTTGCTTTTGGAGTTCGGTTTTTAATTGTATTTGCTTGGAATTAGCGATCGCCTGAAAATTCGCTATGACTACTTCCACAAGTTCATTCAGGTCTACCTCAACGCGATTTAGCAATAACCTGTTCGATTCCATCTTCGCCAATCGCAATAAACCGTTGACGATCGCATCAATCTCCAGACCAGCTGCATAAACCATTTCTGCACGTTCCCGGTCTTTAGACTCTAGATTGCTTTGCAGTAATAAGTGGCTTCCCAGTAACAGAGTAGACATTGGTTGTCCTAAATCTTCCACCACTAGCTTAGATAAATCATGACGCAGGTTAATAGTGGCTTGCAGTGCATCATACTGTTGCTTAATCCGCAGCATGGAACGGACACGAGCGCGTAATTCCAGCCCGTTAACGGGTTTTGTGAGAAAATCATCGGCTCCAGATTCTAAAGCACGTGCTAGATCTTCCTTAGAATCCAGCGCTGTTACTATAATAATGGGAATATGTTTCCAAAGAGAATTTGCCTTTATACGGCTACAGGTTTCAATCCCATCTATTTCTGGCATCATTACATCCAGTAAGATAGCATCGGGAAGATTTGTTTCCAGACGGTTTAAAACTTCTTTGCCACTGTTATAGTAGTTCAGGTGGTATCCTTCGCGCCGCAGCAGCAACTCAATAACCTCAAATCCGTTTGGCTCATCATCAACTATCCACACAGATTGTTTGCGTTCCATTGCTCTTGCCATTTGTTAGTTGTTAGTTGTTAGTTGTTATAGCAGTCGGTGTAGGAATTACAAACACCTTTTCCTTGTCCCTCTTGTTCGGATCTTAAATAGGATTGCTTTAGTTGTCAGTTGTGACTGGGTTAAGATTTTTGGAAATAGCAGCGACTAGCTCTTTTAAGCTGACTGGTTTTGGTATGTAGTCGTTCACCCCAGATGCTATAACTTTTTCTCGATCTGTTGCCATGACAAATGAGGTCAAAGCAATGATGGGAATGTTTGCTGTTTCAGCATCCGCCCGGAGGAAGCGCGTAGCTTCTAAACCATCCATTTCTGGCATCTGTACATCCATTAAAATGAGATCGGGTTGTTGTGTTTTTGCTATCTCTACTGCTTCTCGTCCATTCTTAGCCAGTAAGATCCGGTATCCTTTCGCTTTTAAATACTGCGTCATGGTGAAGACGTTTGTTTCATTATCTTCTGCAAGCAGCAATAGAGGAGAGGGGGATGGAGGAGAGGAGGGAGAGGGGGGAGATGAGGGGGAGGGGGGAGAAGGGGGAGATAAGGAAGCCGGTCCTACCTTGTCTCTTACTTCTTCCCACGGAAGTGCAATTGTAAATCTGCTACCAACTCCTAGTTCGCTTTCAACGCTTACAGTACCGTTGTGTATTTCCACAATTCGCCGAACTAATGATAATCCTAACCCCGTTCCAGCAAATCGACGGGTATAGGAGGTTTCTAACTGGACAAAAGGTTGAAATAAGTTGGGTATGTTCTCAGGAGCAATGCCAATACCTGTATCTTCTACGGTAAAGTAAATCAGTTTAGCTGTTGAATCTGCTTGAACTTCAATCGATACTTTGCCTCCTTCTGGGGTAAATTTGACGGCATTGCTTAACAAGTTGATGAGTGCTTGGCGGATGCGTCTTTCATCCACTTGAATAAGATCTATTCCTTCTGGTAAATGCGAACTCAATTGAACCTTTTTCTTAAATGCTATCTGTTTCACAAAGCTGAGGCTGTAGTCACACAATCCCCGAACCGATGTGAAACCCAGTTGTAGTTCCATCTTACCAGCTTCAATTTTGGCAAGGTCGAGGATGTCGTTAATGAGTTCCAGTAGGTGCTTACCGCTTTTTTCTAAGGTGGTGAGAGATTTTCGCTGTTCTTCTGTCACAGGTCCGCACACTTCATCGTTGAGTGCTTCTGTAATTCCTAGAATGGCATTGAGGGGAGTCCGCAGTTCGTGACTCATATTTGCTAAGAAGCTACTTTTGGCACGGTTGGCAACTTCGGCAGCTTCTTTCGCCTCGCGCAAAGCGATTTCAGCCAGTTTGCGATCGTTTACTTCTAGTGCTAGCGCTACAAAGTCGGCAATTGACCCTACAAAGTTTTGTTCGGTCAGTTCCCACTCGCGTGGTTCGGTTCCGACTTGTTCGTGAAATACCATTCCAACGACTTCTCCCCCAATTAAAATGGGGGCATCAATCAGGGATATAATGTTTTCTGGCTCTAGCAGTTCATCCCATAATTCCTGTACCCGTGGATCGTTGCGAGTGTCGGTCACGGCGATAGTACGGGCAGTTGCTAGCGCTTGAAAGTAAATTGGATGGTCTGCTGCGTTGCGTTCGCTTCCTGCGGAGTGTCTCTGCTGGCTGCGTTCGTAAAGGTTGGCGCATTGTAACTTAGTCCGATCGCTATTATAAAGCCACACGCTGACTCTCTCTACTTCTAAAGCGTTGGCTGCTTTTTGTGCGATCGCTTGAAATGCCGTTTCCAAATCTCCATCTGCGATCGCCTTATGATTTGCCAGTTCCGATAAGACTAAACTGTGTTGCTGCAGTCGTTGCTCGTTCTTCATCCGCTCTTGAATTTCTTGCTGTAACTCTTGAGTTCGCCGTTCAACTCGCTGTTCTAACTCTTCGTTAGCAGTTGCTAAGGCAGCAAAAGATGCGCGTAATTGCTGTGCCATTTGGTTAAACGATTCACTCAGCGCTTCTAGTTCATCGATCCCCCTTACTGTGACTGTTGGGATTGAATCCCCATGAGCAAAATCTTCTTCTGTAGCTCTAAGTGCTAACTCTTTAGCAGCAAAACTTAAGCAATGGATTGGTTTCGCTATCCTGCGGGCGGTGAAAATTCCCAACACTGTGGCTAGTCCAAAGGCTGCAATACAAAGCCAAATGGTGGTTTGAGTGTTGCGATCGATCTGCTCCATGAAATCTGCTTCTGGAACAACCACTGCAATCAGCCAATCTACACTCAGGTTGCTTTGCAATGGTCTGACATCTAAAAACTGCTGTTGGTTTTGAAATTGAAATTTGAGTTGCTCTAAATTCTTTATCCGACTAAAGTTCCCAAATTTACCAACCAAATATTGAGCCGTTGCTTTAGTTAAAGAATTTTCACTTTCAGTTGCAGCGATCTGTATTAGCTGATTCCCTTTTATCCGAAATGGCTCATTAGGTGTAGAACTTGCTACTAAATGCCCCGAGCGATCTAGAATGAGAACCTGACCCAATTTACCGACGCGGATGGAATCTAAGAATTTATCAATTTTGTCTAGGGGAATTAAGGTGCTTGTGACTCCCAATAATTGATTTTGTTCGTTATATATTGGCTGTGATGCACTAATAATAAGTTGTAATTCGTTGAGATCGGTGAAAATCTGACTGAAGCTAAATTTTTTATTTTTAACTGCAACTTGATAGAAAGGACGCGATCGCACGTCATAATTTTTAAACACCTTGATAAGTCGAGTTTGTTTTCCGACTTTATACTCAACTTCGTAAGTTTCTAAATCGTATCTAGTCGATTTTCCCGCTTTTCTCAGCAAAAACCTTGTTTCATTCACGCGTTGGAGCGATAAGAACTCGCGCTGCTCATTTCCAACCGCTAGAATAACACTCATAGGGTCAAATAATTCTAACTGCTGTATCATGTAAGGTTCCCAATCTGCAAGATTTCGCAGATTGAGCAGCCCAAAATCAATGGTATTTTGGTTGCTGCGACTCACTTGACTTGGTGTAGACAGATAAGTTTGTAGTTTTTGCTCTACTCGAGTGGCGACTTCTCGACGCAATTCGCCAGCCACATCATTCACTGCTTTCTCTCCGTTACGAATGGATAACCAAGCAGTTAATCCTACAGCTAGCAAGATTTGTAGGAGAAACGATCCCACGAGAACCCGACTGAGGGGTACGCTTCTTACTAAAGGAGAAAGCCAGCTTTGCAAAGGGTTTTGGCGCATCTACTTGGTTTATCCTTGGCGATTGGGGACAAGGGGGACAAGGAAGAGAGTCGGATGTATGAATGCAACTTGATATCAGCTACTCAAATGCTCCCAATGCTTTGAGTGTTGCTCGTTGTGCTTCTGATAAACCAGTTACACCTGTAATGTTGGTTCCTTCATAGGGTCTATCGGCTCTTATTGTTTTGAGGCAGTCTCCAGTATTAATATCCCATAATTTGATAGTTTCATCTGCACTACTGCTTGCAAGGATGTTACCTTGAGGATTAAAGCCGATGGATAACACCTGGCTTGTGTGTCCTCTTAAAGTCTTGAGGCATTGTCCGGTATTGACTGCCCAAAGTTTTACGGTTCGATCTGCACTGGCACTGGCAAGGGTTTGCCCGTCAGGGCTGAAACTAACTGATAAAATATGATTATTATGTCCTTGTAAAATTTTAAGACACTGCCCTGTCTCTACATCCCACAATCTCACGGTTTGGTCTGCACTTCCACTAGCAAGAATGCCTCCAACACCTCTTATTAAGGGCGGAGAGGAGGGGATCGGACTAAAAGCAATACACAAAACCCAGTTGGTGTGTCCTTGTAAGGTTTGAAAGCACTGTCCGGTATTGATTGTCCAAAATTTCACGGTTTGATCTGCGCTGCTACTGGCGATCGCTTGACCATCTGGGCTAAAACAGACTGAAAAAACGTTTCCTTCGTGTTCTTGCAAGACTCTCAAGCACTGTCCTGTTTCGATATTCCACAGTCGCACAGTACAATCCGCACTACCACTGGCTAATATTCCCCCCGAGTTGCTCTTATTGAGGTGACTAAAGGCGACTGAGAAAACTTTTTCTGTGTGTTCCTCTAAAGTCTTGAAACATTGTCCCGTTTCTACATCCCATAACTTGATTGTTCGATCGGTGCTACCACTTGCTAAAATGCTCCTTGCTTCTCGAGTTTCGTGAAATGCAATGGCGGAAACTTGGTTTGTATGCCCTTGCAACACTTTTAAGCATTGCCCGGTTTCGCTATCCCACAATCTTACCAAATGGTCATTACTCCCACTGGCAAGAACGACCTCTGCTTGTTCGCTCCTGTTTAAGGAAAAACCAAAGCATACTGAAGGTATCTGGTTGGTATATCCTTGTAATGTTTTAAGGCATTGGTTGCTTTCCGTATCCCATAGCTTGACCGTTCGGTCGTCGCCTCCACTAGCAAGAACTGAACCATCAGGATTAAACTCTAGGGTTCGTACCCAATTGGTGTGTCCTTGTAAAACTGCGATACACTGCCCTGTAGCAGTATCCCACAGCCTAATTGTGCGATCGGCACTTCCACTGGCAACAACTAATGCATCTGGGCTAAATTTCAGACACAGAACTTGACTGCTATGCCCTTGTAATGTTCCGATCGATTCCCCTGTTTTGATATCCCACAATTTTACAGAACCGCTTGCACTGCCAATAACTAAAATTTCTCCCGTTCCCTGGTTGGAGGATGGAGCAAACGCCATACATTGGGCTCTTTCGGTATGCTCGTATAAGGTAAGAAAACATTCCCCTGTTTTTGTATCCCACAACCTAATAGGTTCTTCATTGCTTGCTGTTGCCAAAATATGACTATCGGAACTTATAGCAACGCAATGAATGGGGCTCATATTATCTTGCAAACTTGTCAAGCATTCCCCTGTTTCTACATCCCAAAGGCTGACTGTGTTATCTCTTGCTTGACTGATAAGAATTTGACATTGATGTGTTAAAAGAACGCTTAAAACTTGGCTAGTATACCGTTGCAATGTTCGTATAACTTGCCCCTTATTCACATCCCAAAACTTAACGATTTGGTCTTGACCTCTACTGACAAGAATGGGGCTCTCAGGATGAAAATCAATGGAGATTATCTGACTTGTATGCCCCTTTAAAGTTAATAGCAACTGACCGTCTGTTGCTCGCCATAAATAAATATCGCCTTTATCATCACCAGTTGCTAGAATTTCACCGTTTGAGTTGAATGCGATCGCTAATACGTTACCAAAAATTTGTGTGAAAATAGATTTACTAAGTTCGGCACGGGCTAAATTCACTTGATGCAAAGTGAGTCCTTGAAGGTTAGCTTGCCAAATCGGTAATTCAGAAAAATCAAAGCCTCTTAAATCCGTTTTGAGTTGAGAAAGCAAGTTGAAAACGTTTCCACCTAAATATCCCGATTCCTTCGGTGCTTGTTGGCGCTGATAGGAAAGCATTTGAATCAACTGCACTTCAATGGCTTTTCTAGTTCCTAATTTACGCAGCAGTTCGGCAATTATAGGATTGACAATTAATTTAATTTGTGCGTCTTTAATATAATCTTTTGCAGCCGCTTTCAGGAGAGCGTGAGTGTGAATGAGGGGAGTAGGGGGAACAGGGATATAAGGAGATAAGGTAGAATCTGTTCCCCGGTCTACTCCATTTCCCCAGTCCCCTATTTCCTGACTAATCTGTTCAACTAACCGCTCAGTGACATACTCCATAATGACGGGTTGCATTGTCTTCTTTTGAAAGCTTTGCTCGAGAAGAGAGCGTCTGAGTAAGGATTCTAAAGCTTCTAGAAGTTGATGCTTGAGTAACTTAGGGTAAATATCATCTTCGAGTTCCACAAGCGAAACCCCTTCACGATTAATAGCGAGCCAGTAAATTACACCTTTTTCTGTATGTGTTAAGCGTTCAAATTGTCGATCTAGCAGTAGGCGAATGCTGTTGAAGCTAGAAATACCTGCTTCTAGAAAAGCACTAACATCACCACCAAACAATTCTTGAATAGTTGTAGCAACAATTTTAAGGGCTAGAGGATTTCCACTGTACCGTGAAATCAATTGCTCGCTTTCTTGTTGGGATACAGAAAGCCCTTTAATACTCAGTAATTCTCGAGCTTCCGCTTTCAGCCCCGCAAGTTGCAACGTTCTCACAGGAAGAGCTTCTCCTGCTTGCATGGCGATTGCATTGGGCTTTTCTCGGCTAGTTAACAATAAACAGCTTTGGTGTGGAACTTCACCTATATTGCGAAGCAATTCATCATAACCTTCACAATCTGTTTGGAACGTTCCTGCATACACCCCACTCTGCATTAATGTTTCTAAATTGTCCAACACAATCAAGCAGCGATGTTCCCGGAGAAGTTCCATCAATTTGGAAAGCTTCCCGGCTTTGGTTTCTGGTAGTTGAACCGCGTGTTGGGGGGATAAAAATTTCAGCAAATCGTCTAAAAGATTTGTGAAGGGAGGTGCATGACGCAGACTCCGCCAGATCGCAAATTCAAATCGATCTTGGATCTGCTCGGCTAACTTAGTCACCAGTGTCGTTTTGCCAATTCCACCGCTTCCAAGTAACGCTACCAACCGACAATGTTCTTGAAGAATCCATTGCTCGAGTACAGCCAGTTCCTCCACGCGACCGCAGAAGAAGGAGACATCGACAGCTTCACCCCAGTCTGTGAGGGTATGGGGAGTGGAGTGAAGAGGTGAAGGGGTGAGGGGGTGAGGGGGGGACGATTGTTCTTGTGGTGATATTTCTTGAGTTGTTGTCCTTACGTTTAAACTCTGTTTTGCACCAGTGTAGTCTTCTGGCTCCATTTGCAAGCCCACTGCCTTAAATACTAAGGCTATTGAATCTCGATCGACTCCCTGTCCGCGCAAAATTTTCCTAATTGTGGCGGGATGCAAACCCTGACCTTCAAGCTGAGACCGACGAACGAACTCTTGAACTGGATAACGTTCGATTTCTAGCTGACGTATCCGGTTCTCTAACTTTGCTTGTCCTTTAGGACTAAGTACAACACCTCTACTTCGTTGTCCTACGGGCAAATCCATGATCTTGGCTCTGTTAGATTAAATATTAATATACTACTTTTGGAAGAAGATTAGCACGAGTTACTGGTTACTGAAAGGGTAATTGTGCTTCACGGACTTGCTTGTTCAACAAGCTTATACTTGTATACGCAACTGATAAACTTAATATTTCTAAAATAATAAATTCAATAGACGTATCCCGTCCTGTACTGTTAAAGATATCCCATAAAGCATGAAGTAATACTGCTGTTAAAAAAGCCTTTACCACTTGCCAATTCAATAATGTATTGTGCCCTACTTGATTTCTCTGTCTCCACATAACAGCACATACAAGCCCAGTCCAAGCCGCGTGTCCGGCGGGAGAGAATAATCCACGAGCAAGCAAAACTCCATCAAGAACGACCAAATTTCCTTTTGATTCCAAAAGGGATACGAAACTGTAGCCCATTGTCTCAAGTGCAGCAAAACCCATCCCGGAAGCAGTCCCTAGAAGTATTCCTGCTGTTAAAGAACGATGACGCCCTTGTAAGTAATACATTAAAGGAAAAATTAGTTTAGCACTTTCTTCAATCAGTCCAACACCAAGCATGGGTAAAAAACCCAACGCTTTGAAGACATCGTACTCTAAATTTCCTGCAATAACCGTGCCTGCAACTCCACCCCAAAGAAAACAGATTGCCATTGGGGGTAATAAGTCTTCCCAATCAGGTAAATTTTCATATAAATAAGTTACAAAAGTAACAGGAACGAGGAATGAACCTAGTAAGATAACACTCGGTATAAAGTTGGGGTTATTGGTCGTGATAACAGCTTTTTCAACAAGATACAGCAGAACCAGCCCACTGAGGAATATTTGAAACCACCTGCGTCTGATAAAAGCCATATATTTACGAGATGATTGAGTGACATAGTTATTATGGGCTTAAAACTAGAATTAAGTCCAGGCAAGATAGCATAGAAAAGCTATAACTTATCACAAAACATTAAAGGGTTCTGGTAAATAGGTATCACAATCCGCTTGGTATCCAATCTCCCAATACAAACGCGATCGTGCAAACTTACTTATACTTGTAACACGGTAACCACTTGCGTGCAACAATCTCAACGCAACAGGAGAATGCTCTCGCTCCAAAAGATACAGCTACTGACAACAGATTTAATAATTCTGCTAAATCGTCGCCAGTGGTTGAAGCCCAAGGATGGATCTCAGGAACGAATGGTAAGGCGGTTCTTGTATAAGCGTTTGAGAGTTTTTCTCTAAAAAATCAAACAGCCCTACCCGATGACAGGGCTAAGCGGATCGTGCTCACCACCACCATCGCGACAGTCCCAATCAGACGTATTTGCCTTTCAAGAAAATCTTCCCAAGTTCTTAACTTTTTCTTTCTACAGTCAGACTACAAGCATAAACCAGTTGAAAATCATGAATAATTTAAACCAAGATACCAGAAATAATTCTCAGGAAATTGATAAATTTACATTAGATCCAAAATTACAATCTGACAAACCATCTTATAGAGCATGGAAAAAACCAATTACTTATTTAGGATGCGTGCTAGTTGGCGCAGGAATGACAGTTCTTACTATGCGCTACCAAGCAAATCATTTTTTGCTACCTCAACCACTAGCTTCCAATCAACCAGTTAATGCAACTCAATCACCTGTTAATTCTTCTACACTTGATAGTTTGAACTTTATCACCTCAGTCGTGAATCAGACTGGACCTGCTGTTGTTAGAATTGATTCTACTCAAACGGTAAAAAACCCTCAGGCTAGTGTTTTTAACGATCCATTATTCCGGCAATTTTTTGGCTCTGAAATTCCTAAAGTGCCATCAAATGAGACTGTCCACGGAATTGGTTCGGGCTTCATTATTAATCCTAATGGTGAAATTCTAACGAATGCTCATGTCGTAAAAGGAGTGAAAACAGTAACCGTTACCCTTAAAGATGGACGTACTTTTAAAGGTAAAGTTATGGGTAGCGATCCCGTAACAGATGTTGCTGTAGTTAAAATTTCGGCTAATAATTTGCCAGTAGTGTTATTGGGTGATTCCGAGCGCCTCAAACCAGGACAATGGGTGATAGCGATCGGAAATCCCCTCGGTTTAGATAATACCGTCACTCAAGGTATCGTCAGTGCTACAGGTCGTTCTAGTTCTCAGGTAGGAATGCCAGATGAACGAGTTAACTATATCCAAACTGATGCTGCTATTAATCCGGGTAATTCTGGTGGACCGTTGTTAAACTCCTCCGGTCAAGTCATTGGAATGAATACTGCAATTCTTAAAGATACTCAAGGTTTGGGTTTTGCAATTCCCATTAATGTCGCTAAGACGATCGCCAATCAAATCATCACTAAAGGGAAAGTTGAGCATCCTTATTTGGGTATTCAAATGTTAACGCTTACACCTGAAGTGAAACAAGAACTAAACAGCGATCCCAACTCTCCAATTAGTGTTGATGAATCTCAAGGGGTGCTGGTTGTCAAAGTGATACCTTCTTCGCCTGCTGCTCGTGGGGGAATCCGCGCAGGTGATGTTATTGAGAAGGCAAACAATCAAGCTGTTGATAGCTCAAATGAGTTGCAACAAATTGTAGATAGTACTTCTATAGGTAAAAACTTACAATTACAAATTCAGCGCCAAGGAAAAACGCTGAATGTAAATTTGCAACCGGGGGTGTTACCTACAACAAATAACAATGACAGTGACAGTGACAGTGACCAGTAATCAGTGACAAATGACAAAATTTTAGTTATGGTACAGCGAACTCAAATATCCAGCAATAAGTCTTTTTCTTTTCGTACTAACACCACGATCGCAGCAATTATTGGAACCGCTTTGGTAGTGGGAATTCTCATTGGTGTGAGTGTAAGTACTGTTGCTAATTCCAGCCCAGATAATGTCGCTAGTAGCACCTATATTGACAGTTCTGCGCCAGATGCTGATGTCTGCGTGCAGTATGGAGCAAGTGCTATTGTTACGGATGCTCGAATCTTTGTTACCCTGAACCCCTTTAGGGTGTATGTTTCTCAACCGCGAATGCAACCTGGATGTGTTTTGCGTACAAGTGATTGGTCAATTCTGCAACAAAAAAACTTGGTAACATCTCAACAAATCAGCACTTGTAAAAACAGTTTAAATACTTTTGCTTACACGGGTAAATTAGAAAATTCGCCTCAAATTTCTTGTGTTTATCCAAATAATGCAGCTGGAAATCTCTTTGTCCCTCAAGCAACTACTGCTACAACAACACCTTAGTTTAAATATATTTAATGTTCTTTAGGTTTGAAACTTATGTCTGTATTTAACAAGCAACACATAAACCAAATCCAGTCAGAAAACTTTTGGGATAACTCTGCTAAAACCGTTATTTTTAACTTTATTACCGCTTTGATAATTCGTACCTTTATTGTTGAAACACGTTATGTACCTTCTCAATGGAACCTACTATTCAACCAGGTGAACATTTGATGAGTGAGTTTTTGGTGGATACCCTACGTATATATTGGAAATAAGATTGCTATATGCTGATAGGATTTTTAGCTCTAGATTCTTTTCTTATTATTTTTTTGTTTTTTGGATTGGTATTGTTTTTAGGTTATTTATTAAAAATTATCCAATAATCGAAGAAATAAAAGAACAAACAAAACTTTAACTGTCTTTGGGAGATTCAGGAAATGATTAATTCAACAACATCGAATACAGCTTTTGTAAGTCAAAGTAAAACAATTTATGGTGAAGATCTTATACGTTATTATCTTCAGGAAATTGGACGCGTACCTCTATTGACTCAAGAGCAAGAAATTTCTTTATCTACAGAAATTCAGTTAATGATGAACTTTTTAGATGTTAAGGAAAAGCTGGCTGTTAAATTAGAAAATGAACCTACATTGGAAGAATGGGCTGCTGAAATGAACCTACAGCCAAAAATAGTGCTTGACGTGCTTCATAAAGGACACAAAGCCAAGCAGAAAATGATTCAGGCTAATCTCCGACTAGTGGTTGCGATCGCAAAGAGATATCAAAGACGCAATATGGAGTTGCTGGATTTAATTCAAGAAGGTACTTTAGGGCTAGAGCGAGGAATTGAAAAATTTGACTTCACTAAAGGTTACAAGCTTTCTACCTATGTTTATTGGTGGATTCGTCAGGGAATTACACGAGCGATCGCACAACAGGGACGTACAATCCGATTACCAGTTCACGTTGTTGAAAAGCTGAACAAAATGAAGAAAGTTCAACGAGAATTATCTCAAACGCTAGGTCGAGTTCCTACAACTGTAGAAATTGCCAAAGCCCTTTCTTTAACTCCAAGCCAAATTCGGGATGTTATGCAATTTTCTCGCAGACCTATTTCCCTAGAGTTACGAGTAGGACCGGAACGAGACACAGAATTACAAGAAATTTTAGAGGATGAAGCTCATTCTCCCTTTAACTATGCTGTAGAAAAATCTCTCCAGCAAGATCTTCACAGCTTATTGTCAAATTTATCTTCTCAACAAAGAGAAGTCATCTGTTTGCGCTTTGGTTTTACAGACGGTCATGAATTTTCTTTAGCAGAAATTGGTCAGCGTATGGGTATTAGTCGAGAACGAGTACGGCAAATAGAGATGCAAGCTTTGAATATCTTACGCGGTCATCAAGATAAAATAAGGGGTTACTTAGTTAGTTAAAGCTCGGCAAACTCTCATTATACTATTAAATTTCTTCAACTTTCCTTAAAAAAGTACGTGTAGATACAAGTTTTTTCAAGTGTATTCTTGTGGGTTTGATCCCCCCTAACCCCCCTTAAAAAAGGGGGAATTAGAATCAATTTATCCTATTTTTGACTAACTGATTAATCCTAACTTTCTCGCTGCAATTTCAATTTGAATCCGGAGTTCTTTATCTGGATCGTCGTAAACACCCAGCGCATCTTGGAGCCTGATCCAGTAATTCCGAACAGTGCGTTCGCTGACCTGCATCTGCTTGGCGATCGCCTTATCGGTTAGTCCCTCCTGAAACTTCAACGTCAAAACTCTCAGCCACCTGCGGTCAAATTCAGAACGAGAACGTAACTCAGGAGGTAAGTAGATAGAACCTCGGAGAGCAAAATCAAGCAATCGCAGCATCTCCCGGATGGGTAGAGACTTATCCATTGCAGCAAAGCCACCTTCGTAAGCATTAATCATCGGCTTTAGCTGTATGAGAGGTTTAATGTTAGTACTGAGCACCAGAATATTGGGAGCTAACTGACTCTCAATTAAGCGTTTAAGAAATTCCATTCCTACTTCCGGGGTGGCAGACCCGCAAGGCTTTTCTGGTAAACTTAAATCAATTACGACTAGTGTGGGATGATAATATTCTATCTGAGTTTGAGCAGTTTGCACATCCTGTGCTGTAATAATTTGAGCCATCGGGTAGTTTTGCTTTAGAGCAGGAACCGTACCCTCCAAGATTGTCTCGTGGTCGTCAATTATTAAGAATTTTTGTTGATTAGATTGGGGGTGCTTGATGTCATTTGTCATTGGTCAGTTGTAAGAGTGTTGCATCCATTAACATTCGGTAATACATTTGTGTTTATTCCTGTTTATTACTAACTTCTTTATTTATTTTTTACCTATTTTCTAGCTTATACCAGGCAAGATAAAGCTTTTTAGCATAAATTTAAAAATTAGCAATCGAGGACCAGTAATAAATAACTAGCGATCGGTAACCAGTTATTCTCGTATCCAGGCTCAGTTTGGGAATGCATAGATCGAGGCTCCGCCTCGACTTTAATGCAGTTGACCGGACTGGGCTAACAATGCTCGCCCTATCTGATATCTTGCACCTACACCCTATAAGGGTGAGGCTATACAAATGAAGCCTGCCTACGCAGGCTATAAATTCTAATTTTTCGTGTTATTGATAAAAATATATGTTTATTAAAAATACAAAAATCTAGTATTAATACTTTGGTGCAAGATATGAACTACTTTACCTTTTTTATACTTAGCAGTGAAATTTTTGCATCAGAACTGCCTTAACTTAGATGGAGGCGGAACCTCTAGTAAGGCATTCCCAGGCGGAGCCTGGGAACGAGGGATAAGTCTAAATTGCAGAGGATGGAGAAATAATTTCCAAACCGTATTTAGGAGCCGTTAGCATTAATTTCTTAACGTCTGCGGGAGTTACAGCTGGGGGTGTAAGATTTTGCCCCGATACAGGAACACCCACTTCCATAAAGAATTCTTCCAATCCAGCTGGTGTTAACCAACACAAGAACTTAGCAGGTTTTGTACTTATGTTGCGGAAACTATGGGGCTGTCCTTTAGCAGTATGGAGGAAAGTTCCGGGTGTAGCTACAATTGTTTGTTCTCCTAGTTGGAATTCCATTTCACCTTCTTGAATGTAAAAAGCTTCATTTTCATGGGTGTGAACGTGTGGTGGAACTCCATTGTTAGGTTGCATGACAATCTCAATGAGTGCATAAGCTTTACCTGTATCTTCGCCCTTAGCTTTAAAGGTGTACAAGTCCCCAAGTACCCAGGAAGCAGAGCCTTCACTTGGTTTCATTAATAGGTTATCAGAAATAATCGTCATGGTTATTTTAGGGTGTGAGTTGTGAACAAAGGCAAAAGTACAGAGACAAAAGGTAGAAAGTTCTTCACGAACTATATATCTTTTGCCGTCTGCCTTTCTTGATAAGACATTAATAATACTGGTGGATCATAGTGACTGGAACGCAAGCCCCACTACTACAATCTTGGACATTTAATGAGCCATTATAATTTTCCTGAATCTGAAACGAATCAGGGTTGTAATTATAATTAGGAGTCCAAGTTCCTGGATAAACAGGTTGGCTACCAGACAAGATAAACCCATTTCCATTTGGGGTAAGAGTCATAGATTCTCGAGCAATGATTCGCCTTCCATTGGGAAGAACAGCATTAACTGTCATGGTGCCATAGTTGCCATTCATATGAAGCCAAGCATTTTGAGGGACTCCGTCAAAGCGCCAAAATAACCTCCAATTGCCATTAAGTGCATTATTCGCTACTCCAGGAACAACGCTAAAATTGTGAGGTTGTTCAGCCATGACTGATTTGTTCCAAGTTGCAACAGGAATAATTGCTAAAGAGGTTGTCGCTAAAGCTGTTAGACTCAATCTTTTTAGTCTTTGCATAATTTGTTTAAAATTTTTCATCTTTGTACTCCACAGTTTTTACTATGATTAACAATGAGTCGTAAAAATGATAAAAGCTTACAAAAGATTGAAAATTTATGAATTAAAAACTATTCTTAAACCTTTTTAAGCTAATTCTTACTTATCTCATTGGCTAATTTAAATATAGGTAATTAATGTCAAGAAAATGTAAATATTTGAAATGTATAATAGCTATATTTTTTCTTGCCCACCTACTTATATTACCTTGGATGTGTAGAGGCGGAGCCTCTACTAAAGCATTCCCAGGCGGAGCCACCGGAACGAGGGGAGGTTGGGGGTGCGGGGAGGTTGAGGCGGAGATAACTTAACTTGCGTCAGGTAAATACAGTAATTCTTCTCGTGCATCATACTCGAAGAGTTTTGCATAACGTCCCCAATCAACTGCAGTCGCAAATTGTCGCTCGGTTTCTTCACGCGGATAGTATTCATCTAGAAAATCTAAGAAGAAATCGGCTGACATTGTCTTATTCTGTTTTTCTTGCAGTGTCTTTACTATACTGACAATCATTGGTACGTTTGCGATCGCTTGTTGCTGAAACAGTTCTTTGCTCCAGAGAATTGTTGCTGTGGCAAAGTCTCGTCCAATTTCTGTGAGTTGGATGTCTCCTTGAACAACTTCGGCAAAACCTAGTAATTCTGCTGCGTCTAAAATTGGTAGTAAGTCATCAACGTTGAGTTGCAATCGTTCTGCTAGGCGTGATATGTCATCTCGTCCGTGTGGCTGTTCTAATATGAGTTCTACTAAACCACTGATACCACCAACTCTTGCATGGGGTAACGGTTGTGCATAAGGAGAACGTGTTTGATTTTTGAATATAGAGTTTGTTGTATCGACTTCTCCAGTGACTTCAACATCTGGATTAGTCATGACAGTATATATATAGTCTACTAGTGCTTTAAAGCGGGGATGGGTGCGCTGGTGCGGTCTGGGTAAATTGATAGTAACTTCACCTCGAATATGACCTGGTTTGGCTCCTAGAATAATGACTCTATCGGCTAACTGTACAGCTTCTTCGATATTATGGGTCACAATCAAGATACTTTTAGATGGAAATAGATTTGCATTCCATAAATCATCGATTTCTCCGCGTAGGTTTTCTGCGGTTAATACATCAAGAGCGCTAAAGGGTTCGTCCATAAATAAGACTTTTGGCTCTATGACAAAAGCTCTGGCAAACCCTACTCTTTGTTTCATTCCTCCAGATAACTCTTTTGGATAAGCATTTTCAAAGCCGTCTAAACCGACTAAATTTATTGCTTGAAAGGAACGTTCTTGACGTTCTTTCCGACTTACACCTCGTGCTTGAAGCCCCACTTCTACATTTTCTAATACTGTTAGCCAAGGTAGCAGGGCAAAACTTTGAAAAACCATTGCGACTTCTTGATTGGAACCACGCAAAGGTTTACCACTACTGAATACGCACCCTTCGCTTGGTGGAATTAAACCAGCCATGATACGTAATAAGGTGCTTTTTCCACTACCACTTCGCCCTAATAATGCGACGACTTCACCTGCTTTAATTGTTAAGTTAATGTTGCGAAGAACTGTAAACTCACTTTTGCTTTCTGGGAGAGAAAAAGTTTTACTGACTTGTTCGACGGCAATCAGAATGCTATCTATTTGTTGTGCGATCGCCATTTTTCTATCTCCTTTAAAGATGATATTTGTTTTCTGCAAGTTGGTACAAGCGTCTCCAAACCAGTTGATTCATCCCAATAACGTACAAACTCATCATCCCAACTCCCAAAGTGATGCGAGACCAATCTCCCACGGTTGTTGCTTGGGCAATATATGCGCCCAATCCACGGGCGGTGAGAGTTGTTTGTCCCCAAGAAACAACTTCAGAAACAATGCTGGCATTCCAAGCACCCCCTACAGCTGTAATACCACCTGTGATCCATGCAGAAAAAATACTGGGAAGGATTAATTTACGCCACAGTAACCCATTGCGTAATCCCACATCTGATGCCATTTCTCTCAAATCTGTTGGGACGCTCATTGCTCCTGCGATCGCATTAAATAAGATATACCATTGTGCTCCCAGGGACATTAATAAAATGCTCCCCCAATCCAAGCTAATATTGGCGCGAATGAAGAAAAGCGTAGCAAAGGGAAAGATAAAGTTTGCAGGAAAAGATGCCAAAAACTGGACGACTGGTTGCAATAAATTTGCTAATTTGGGGTTAAAGCCAATAGCGACACCAACAGGTGTCCAAATTAACGTTCCTATAACTAGGACTATTAATACTCTTCCAAGAGTTAAGAGTCCGAGTAAAAAGGTCTTAAAGACTTCGCTTAGCCCAACGGTTGCAAGAATAAAATGTACTCCAGCAACTAATAAAGCTCCAACCAGTAGCAGTAATATTAAATTGTAGATGCGATCGCTCCACTGTTGCCCAGTCGTCTCGCGGGGTTGAAACGATCTAGGCGGTGTCAGAAAAGACATAAAGCGGTTAAAAATTTCTCCTATGGGAGCAAAAATCTGACGCATCAGACGCAACAATCGAGCAGCTTTGAGTAGATCCAGCAGCCAAGACTCAGTACCAGTAGTTGTCACACTTTGTTCCAATCGAAACTTCTGTGCCCAAGCATTTAGAGGACTCCAGAACAAGCGATCGACCAACACAATGACCACAATAATAGTTAGGAGCGCCCAACCCAAAGCGGATAAATCCTTAGCAGCCACTGCTGCTGCTACATAAGAGCCAATCCCAGGTAACGTATATTTTTGATTCAGTACGCTGATATTTTCGCTAACAGCAACAAAAAACCAGCCACCCCCAAAGCTCATCATCGCATTCCAAAGCAGAGCGATGGTAGCATTTGGTAACTCCAGTTGAGTAAACCGTTGCCAACCTGTAAATTGATAGAGAGTAGCAGCCTCATCTAGCTCGTGAGGAACCATTTTTAAAGACTGGTAAAACGAGAACGTCATGTTCCATGCTTGACTTGTGAAGATAGCAAAAATACATGCAGCCTCTAAACCTAAAAGACTACCGGGAAACAAAGCAATAAACCCTGTTACCGTAACAGAAAGAAATCCCAATACTGGAACAGATTGTAAAATATCCAGTAACGGTACCATGATGCGTTCGGCATAGCGGTTGCGAGCCGCAACATAACCGTAGACTAAAGCAAATATCGTCGAACAGAACAAGGCAATAAACATCCGTAACGTTGAACGTCCGGCATAATAAGGCAAGTAGTGTGGATCGAGACTGATGCTCGGGACTGTATTAGGCGGTACAAAAGGTACAAACGTTCCTTGACTTATATAAGCAATAACACCCAATAAAACTAAAGTACCAAGAGTAACCGCAACGTCGGACAAACCACAAGAGAAACGTTGAAGCGTTTCAGGAGATGGAAAAGTTTTTTGTAACATAGGAAAACGGTCACCGATTACTAATTTGGCTAGCGACTAAAAAACTCTAATCGACCAAAACCTAAAAACTGTCCGTGGGCTTTATTTCCTTGAGGAAACGCTTCAATACCAAATAAATAGGTTCCGCTTTCAGAAGGATTTTGCAAAGGTTGCACGCCAATTGTTACACTTGAGCCAGGATTTACTGGAGACGCAAAAATAATAGAAATTGTTTGTGTCTTTTTATCATAAGTGACTTGTTCGAGTGATAAACGTTGTTGATGATTGTCATTTTGGAAAGCTACAACGTTTTTTAGATTAAATTGAATGTTAACTTCTCCTTTTTTCTGAGTAAGATTGATTTTCTTTAATGGTTCGTCAGCGATGTCAGGTATATTAACATTAAAGAAATAAGTTGCATCTTTGCTATTAACCGTATTATCACTGGTTTCCACTTTTCCCAAGCTAGGAGGTTCATTAAAATAAACAGTTCCGTCATCTAATTGAACTGCTTTGCCTGTAGGAACTAGTATTAAACTAGTTCCTAGAATAATAATTAAAGTATATGTAAGCGATCCTATATTTCTAATAATTTTCATTTTCAACCTCGGAAATTGATGACTGAATTTTTCAATGAACGGGCGCGAAGAATGCCCATCTTACAATAAGTCAATTTCTGCAATATGCAAGCAAGTCATGTTATTATCTACACACTAGATAAGATCGCTAAGTCAACAGTAAAATTAACGCGCAGATTTCGATAACTGATACTATGACTCACGTTTGGCTGGTAACTGCCAAATTTCTTCTAAAGCTTCGATTTGCTCGAAGTGTGTTGATGCGGGCATTTGTTGTTCTTCTGTCAGTTCCCAAATTTGTTCTAAGGTCTTTATGTGCTGAAATCGTATTAAACTTTGGTAATTTCTATACCAAAACCCGATGCAGATAAGACTCAAACATGACAGAAATAGAAAAATAAGGTTAAGATTGCTATTCATTCGATAAATTATGTTATTGGAGTTTTACACGTAAATGCATTCTTGTGAAATTATTGATTTTTCAGTTCAATAATTGCGTAGTAAGCAAATGGTAAATTTCCAAGATTCATGAAATGTTATCTTTACCAATTTCCAGTGTTGAATAGCTAAACTCTAACTGTTTCCAAAGATTTTTAATTTGTTGGTACGCTTCTTGAGAAGATATTTTTCCAGCAGTCTCTAAATTGGAAATATAACTAACTTTTGTTGTAAATTCTTGTAAATTGGCGTTAAATACTAGAGCTTGCGGTGTGAATTTACCATGATAGCGAAATTGAGGATAAAGAAGGTTTTGTTTATCTTGCTGTTTCATATCTCCTCCTTTGAGTTGTTAGCTGTCATTTTTCGTTATCTCTAGTTTTGTTCATACCTGAAAGAAATGGGGTTAAGATGAGCAAGTTATGGGAAAAGTTAAGGACAACTTAGAAGTTTAAGATTTACAGCGGATTTCAACTTGGTGAGGTACAAAAATTACCCCCTCTGTCTCCCCCTAGTAAGGTTACGATGGTGTACAGATTTCTAGAAAAGAGATGAAACATCGTCAAAAGAGAGAATTGGAATGAAGTTCCCCCCAATGTATCGGGGGGTTAGGGGGGATCGAAACCGCAATGAATGCACTCTGTAAGACTTCGTACACCACCGTAGCTTGGTAAGGGGGGATGAAAGGGTGTACCTCATTCAGATGCAAAGCGCTGTAAATACTCTGGAGCAGGCAATACTAGCCTTGACCGGGCTAGCATTGCCTACCCATTTGAACTTTGGATACGATCGCCAAAATCCTCCTATGCATCAGCCTTTTAAGCAATAGGATTGTGGATGAGATATCCCGTGTTTGGCCAGGTTTTGCCTGTATAGCTGCGAATTATATTTGCAAAGGCTGAATGAAATTTGACATCAAGAGCAGAAACAATTGCTACGTATTTTCTCACCTAACATTTAGGATTGCTATAGTTCAAAAATTAAATAGAATGGGCTTATCTTATCTTTCCTCATTCTTGACTTTCAACATTTAAATTTTAAGTACAACTTCATAAGATTTGATGCAAGTATTAGCTGAGCAAATCTAACCCAATCATTTCAAACTTTAAAGGAGAATGCTATGAAACAGATACTAAAAGGCGCGATCGCTGCTGGAATTTTTGGTTTGGAAATTGTTGGAGCAACAACGATTCCAACGGGTGCGGCTGGTGCTAATGAACTTCCCCCGCAACAAATTGAGTTTGCTCCAGGAACTACCTCAACATTTATTCAATCTAGTATGCCTGCCTGCGGTCAACGTACATATATATTAAGAGCTAGAGCGGGACAGTTTATGTCAGTGAATGTCAACTCGACTCCCTCTCGAGATACTCTAACAGTGTATGGGCTTGATGGAACTCTATTAAGTAACGGAAGCAAAACTGGTAGCAATATTTATTACGGACATTTGCCAATGTCAGAGAACTACAAGCTTGTTATCGATAACCCGTCATCGCAATGGACTAGATACAACATGACGGTTGCTATTAAGTAGTCTCTTTTCCTAAAAAAAGAGCTAAGAGATCGCGTTGCAGGGGTACTATAGATACACCCCTGCAAGCTTTTAATCAATTGCCACTAGATCTTTTAACGCTTCTACTGTACGTTTGCCTAAATGCCATGTTTGTATTTCTCCATTGTTAAACATCAATCGCATCTGAAGATTGTGGTTTGGTAATTGAGCGATGTCATTCGAGAGTTGAGAAATATCAAACTGACTGAATCCCCCACTAGCAGTTGATGGAGGTATATAAACAGGATCTTCATCGCCCCAAAAAGGGTTATCCCAAAAATTATCAGCCCAAAGAGCATCAAAGGATTCGTAATACCCAGGTCTGGTGATTTTTGTGTGAGCGCTATCTGCTTTCACAAGTTGATTGATGGTTAGCAAGGGCTGATTATTATCCATAAGCGTTATTCCAGTTAAATAAGCACTTGGATTTGCAATGTATTTATCGTGTAAGGCATAATTGATAGTAACTTGTATGTCATTGTTGATAGGGTTTTTACTCCAAAGAGTAAAGACACCAACAGATGAATCGCCACTGGTAAAATCTTTGTCTTTAACAGCATAAACTGAGCCAGTAGTAAATAATTTACTATATGGAGCCTTTGCAAAGGAAGTAGCTTGTACTGGAACTTCTGCTGCTATAGTCAAACGTGGACCTAATGCTAGGCTACAGGATAGGAACAAGCTACTAGTAATAATTAGTTTCGATATTTGTTTTGTAAAAACCATAGTTAGAAAACTCCTTTCACTGATTAAATGGCTAATTATGTAACGTAGGGTAGCAAGATCTTGCGCTCCTACGGTGTGCTTTATCTTTCTCTTTAAGTATCTTTGCTTTTTTAGTGTTGTGGAGTGAAGATTGATAACTTAGAAAAAAGTTAGAGATTTTTTAATTTACTTTGTTAAAAGCAAACTATGAATTAAAACTATAAGTACAATGAGAGAGATCGCTGTATAAAGTGAATCTTTTTGTTTCCAGAATGCAAAGACCGAAAAGCCCACTCGTATTACGGGAGTGAAAATCAGCAATAGAATGCCCAGTTGAATAATTCCTTGTCCTCGCAATACTAAAACATCGTGTAAAATTCCTGGAAACTGGCGTAAATCAGCTGGTTCTCCATAGAAAATGTGGTCTTTAGGTATGCCAGTACCATTAAGAACTAAGTAAATTACTCCTCCTATTATGATGATTGTTGCTGCTAAAGTAACTCCTACAAATAAAAGGTTGCTAACCTTAATTTCAATTTGTGAATCTGTCCAGTTAGAATATAATTGCTGTGAGAGTATTTTTTTGGAGGAGGAACGGCGTAAATACTTTGTAAATTGAGCCATACTAAAGATCTCCCGTAAATCCTTTGTAAATCATCTGAACGCCAATTGTTAGAATGAGTATGCTAAAGATTGCATGAAGCATTTTTGTGTTGAGTTTTACTAATAATCTGGCTCCGTACCAGGCTCCTAGCAAAACCCCCAAGACAACAGGCATACATAATTCAGGATCGATATATCCCCTACTAAAGTAAATTCCAGCACTAGCTGCTGCAGTCACTCCAATCATGAAGTTACTAGTTGTAGTAGAAACTTTGAACGGCAATTGCATCACTCGATCCATTGCAAGCACCTTAAGTGCGCCAGAACCAATGCCGAGTAATCCAGAAGTTATACCTGCAACTATCATGAGGAGAAAACCTCCAAGAACGTTCTGAACACAATATGCTTCATCTCCATCTAGTGTGGGATAACTACCATTAAGTTTCAAACGTGTTGCTAGAGGATTTGTGGGGAAACTGATTGCGTGCTTTAAGTGAGGTTGGTTGGCAAGATAATTTGAAATTAGCAACATGGCTCCAAATACAATTGCAATAATTCTTGTAGGTGCGATCGCTGCAACTGATGCGCCAAAAACTGCTCCAAAAGTGGTTGCTATTTCTAACAACATTCCAAGGCGAATATTTGTGTAGCCTTGACGAACATAGGCGATCGCAGCTCCAGAAGAAGTAGCAATGACAGAAACCAAAGAAGCTCCAATGGCATAGCGGATATCAACGCCAAATCCTAAAGTCAGCATTGGTACCAAAATGACTCCTCCCCCCAACCCACTTAAAGAACCTAACAATCCAGCTAGTATGGAGCAGATACCTACTACTAAAGTGAATTCAAGATTGTTCATAAATGAAGCCAACATGATGGTCGCTTTTCATGTGTTCAATCGTCTGTTAAATTGCGACATGGTTCCAGGCAAGATAGCCCACTTAGTAATAAGTTAGAGATTGAGGCAAAGTATGTATCGTGAATTTATAAAATTGAGGCAATAGCTGTGAAATATATGTCTGGAGCAAAGGCAATTGGTTTTTTAAATAATAGACTCAAATTAATTATTTCCATTGCAGTTGCCCTGTTAGTTTATATACTTGTACTGAAAATTATTCTACGACCAGCAACATCAATACTAATAGCTTGGAACTCAGGAGCAATTTGTTTTCTCATTTTAATATTTTTAATGATACTCCAAGCCACTCCGGAAAGAATGCGTCTTTTAGCTAAGCGTCAGTATCAAAAGCGATGGGCTTTGATGACATTTGTTATATGTTCAGCTTGTAGCAGCTTATTAGCTATTATTTATATGCTTGCAGACACGAAAGGGTTGTCAGAGTTTTTCAAGACTCTACACGTTATATTGGCAGGAGTAACAGTCATCAGTTCCTGGGTATTAATACATACTACCTTTGCTTTGCGATACGCGCATATGTACTACTACGGCCATGAAAATAGTACGAATCTTAGCAATCAAGCAATTACCAGTTTAGATTTTCCTGACGAAGAACAACCAGATTACTGGGACTTTTTATATTTTTCCTTTGTTATTGGCATGACTTGTCAGGTTTCCGATGTTCCTGTACGCTCGCGCAGTATGAGACGTTTGACTCTCGTACACAGTATATTAACGTTTTTTTTCAACACGATTATTTTGGCGCTGAGTATTAATATAATAGCAGGGCTTATATAGTGGTCCCCCTTTGGTGTGAGGTACATATTCAAGACTAGTAACCTTGCGGTACACGGATTTAGGTGTACCGCAAGGTTACTTAGGAAACGCTATATAGCCGACTAATAAGTTACTTATCTGTTTCTTGCCTTTATACCTGTAATAATTGATTCTTGCCTTAAGTTTTGGCTTTTTCAAGACTTACAGCTTATATACTCTTTCAACAAGTATGTCTGAAAAAAAGAATCTGTTGGGATTTACGTGTTAGCACCGATCTCTTTTTTCATATCCTGTCACTAACTTTAAAGGAACATACGGGAACAACTAGGAGAAGAAGCAATGATTGTATCAGTACAAAATCATGTTCAAACACATAAAAATGTTACAAAACTATACAATCACTCTGAAGCTTCCGTAGCTCCAGAGCCTATTGAATTTAGCGGGACTAACGACATCAGTGAGATTTATCAAACTACTGGATTTTTTTTCTTAGTCTTTCTATTAATTAACTATTTTATTGCTAAATACTTGTACAGAAAGCAATGCGAACAGTAAACGACAGATGGGACAGTTACGAGTTAAAAACCTTTCAATGAAAAACTCTCCAATTTGTGAGTGAGACGCTGCTCAGAAGATGTCTCTCGAAATATCAGATTTTATGCACGAGCCCCCTAGGATATGTTTTCAAAGTTTGAGTCCTCCATTTCCCTTCATCAAGGATACCGTTCAAAAGTCGGATTTACCTCCCTTAATCACCCTGATGTATTAGGGGTCACAAGAAGTTAAGCTACTTCCCCTTTCACGGGTGGAGGGTTAGGGTAGGGTAAACTTGAGGTTACAACTTCCTTGAGGAAACTATTTCAGAGGTTTGTAAAACCTAGCCTTAAAAAGGGGAGAAATATTCTCAAAATCCTCTTTTTTAAGGGGAGTGTGGAGCGAGTGTGAATTTAGGGGCCGTGCGAAACTTTGATACATCACTAAAAATTTTACAAATATCTTCATAGATCTGTAAAATCGGTAGATTTGAATTCATACTGTCACGCTTTACCAGTTAAAATCAGCCAAAATAAACCTTGGAAAGAATTTTGAGGTAAGGTCCGTTTTGGCTTCATCGAACTCACGTTAAGTTAAGATCTGTTGCAAAAGGTTGGTTAGTAACAGCTTCAAACCAAAGCGCTCGGGTTTCAGTCCTAGCTTATCCAAAAAACTCAACAAAACTCAACTTGATTTTTCTATTTATTTATGCAAAAGTCTTGTTTAGTAAAATACGGTTTGTCAGTAGAGATATAGTAATTAACTTTTATCTCACCCAGATCGTTAATATAAGTGCTTTAGCTAATTAAGCTCCTATTCATTGATATTGAGGAGTGAATTGTCATGATTCCTTTACAACAGAGCCGCTTTCGGTACAGCAGCTTGTTATTTGCAATTTTTTGCATTAGCTTTATGGCATCTGGTTGCACCCAAACGGCTGTGAATGGTGCCGATCGCTCGGCCAATTCTTCTACCAAACCCGTTAGCACTCAAACTCAAGAAAAAAATAACGTGATTCGGTTGGGCTATCAAAAAGGAGGCATTATCCCGATCGCGCGTCAGCGTGGAGAATTAGAACGCGAGTTAGGATCTCAAAATATCAAGGTTGAATGGAGCGGTCCATTTGACCGATGTGCTACACTTCTCCAATCTCTCAATGGTAATCGGGCTGACATTGGTGGCTGTGGTGATATCCCTTCTATTTCTGGAATTGCTGCCAAACAACCGCTTTGTATTGGCTCTGTACAGAGGCCCAAACTCGATGCTTTAAGCAATGCCATCCTAGTCCGTGGAAATTCATCTATCCGCAAACCTGCTGATTTGATTGGTAAAAAAGTAGCAGTGAATCAAGGAGGTGCGGGTGAGTATTTGTTATTAAAAGTTTTGGAAAAAGAGAACATACCTAAAGAAAAAGTACAGCGCGTTTACTTGTCACCTAATGATGCTGCACCAGCTCTCTACCAAAGCTCTGTTGATGCTTGGGCTGTGTGGGAACCCTATGTTTCCATTGCAGAACTAGAGCATAGCGCAAGAAGAATTACTACAACGCATCCAGCTCCTACCTACGGCATTATGGTTGTGCGGAGCGGAGCCGTTAGTGAAAATCCAACTGCTGTCAAAGCTGCTCTGATTGCTTTAAGTAAAGATGGTGAGTGGTTGAATCAAAACACCACAGCTGCAGCCGATTTTATGGTCAAAGAACTGAAAGTCTCAAAGGCTGTAGCCAAGCAAGCAACTAAGAATCGAGGTCCGGAATCATACACTTTTCCCACTCCGGAAGATATAGCCAATCTTCAAAAAACTGCTGATTGGTTATTAGAGCAAAAGATTATTCCCCAACGAGTCGATATTTCTGCTGCGGTGTGTCCGCTTGGTACTTAATTGCGTAAGTTTGCCACAGATCCTCACTACTGCTCAAATCTTTAGGGGCAGAATTTATCAGCTTGTCTCTATATTTTAAGGAAGAATAAACGTGTCTTACCAGCAAAGGCTCTTTTCGAGCGCAGTGTTAATGTTAACTCTCAGTTGCTATGTAACGTTGGCGATCGCATTTAGTACTCGTAGCAATTCTCAAAATGCCGCGCCTGCTAATTTAGCAAATGTAACGCTGCGTGTTGCTAAGTACAAAGGTGGTTGGGATCTCCAGCTTAAACTAGCTGGGCTAGATAAGTTTCCCTATCAAGTTAAGTACTCAGAGTTTACAGGTGGAAATTTAATGGTACAAGCAATTAACGCAAATGCTATTGATATTGCATCCGCCAGTGAAATTCCACCTATTTTTGCAGCGAACTCCCAAGCGTCAGTAAAAATAATTGCAACCACCAAAGGACCAACTGTAGGTCAAGTTGTGTTAGTGCCAAAAAACTCTAGGGCAAAGACAATCGCCGATCTTAAAGGCAAAAAAGTGGGTTATGTCAAAGCGACAACCGCTCATTATTTTCTAATTCGGATGTTGGAACAAGTCGGTTTGACAATTAAGGATGTCAATGCCATTCCTTTGTCTATCCCCGACGGGCTTTCTGCCTTTAGAAAGGGAGATCTTGATGCTTGGGCAACTTACGGTTACTCAATCCCACAAGCTCAGAAAGATGGTGCTAGGGTTCTCAAGTCAGCTAAAGACATTTTAAGCGGTAACTTCGTTATTATAGCAGCACCCAGTGCCATCGCCGATCCAAATAAGAAGGCAGCAATTTCCGACTTTCTATGTCGAATTAAAAAATCTCAAGTTTGGCGCGACTCCAATATTAGGGCTTGGTCCAAAAACTATGCTTCTGCCATTAATGTTGATGAAAATATTGTCTACCAGGATGCCCAGGAAGGATTGCAACAGCGCCGCTTTCAGTTGTTACCTATCTCAAAAAGCGCGATCGCATCCCAGCAAAAGGTTGCAGACACTTTTTACAAAGCTAGTGTTATCCCATCAAAGGTTGATGTACAACCTTTATGGGATAATACTTTTAACGAGGCAATCTCCAAGTGCAACTAAACTAGTTGCCGTTAAATATAGTACATGGGCACTCTTCTCAGAATTTCTTGTCGGTGATACAGGTCTGAGAGTGTATACTTCTGAAAAGTCGAAAAAGCAGCTTGATACATTTCAACCCGTAAATTTTGTATCAAAATTTTCTCTATTGTTTTAGATGAAGTAGATTTTGGTGGTACAAGAGTTTTTGATTCTTCAATACAATTAAAAACATCCAAAATTGTAATATCTTCAGGTTCTCGCGCTAAAAAATAGCCGCCCTGCGAGCCACGTATGCTTTTGATTAAACCACCACGTTTTAAAGTTGTTAACAGTGATTCCAAATTGCGATTGCCTAAACCTTGTAGTGCTTCTATCTCGTGCGTTTGCAATGGTTCGCTGCTGCCATGATTTTTTGTCAGTGCTAATAAAGCTAGTATTGAATATTTAAATTTGTTAGTTAGCTGCATTGCCATAATAAAAGTTTTCCCTTATGTTTAGTCGCGAATTATATGAACTACAACTTATAGATTGACAAAAAAATGTTTATATGAATTCCAATCTATTTTCCATCCAGATATATTAGAATCAATTGCTTTGCTCGGTTCAATATAGCAGTCCTAAATGAAATATAAGAATAAGAGTGAAGACTGTTAATGGCTAATTGCCTATTGACCATTAGCAATTAGCAATCCAAATTTTTTACAAATGATTTAGGATTGCTATATGTCTATTTCCTATATTCCATATCAATTATCTGTAGTCTTCTTAAGACTACAAATAAAAAGTGAGGAACTGGTGAGGTATTTGTAAAGATAGGTAAAAGCGTTGTTAATCGCTTGGGGTATCTAACAATTTAATTTTCTTAAGAAAACCTTTTTTTTAGATATTCAATAATATATTACTATAAATTGATAGAATTACAGTAGTTTTTACAAAAATATCGTATAATATAGAGGAGTGTAAGCAATCAACTTCTACCACCTGTACCTCCAGTCAGAATTCATCGTTCGATCGCTCAGTTAGCCATTTAATTACCTACTCAGTGAAGACAGCATCACTCAAAGTAGGATCTCGAAATACGACTACTGAAGATATTTTAACGCTCCCAATATCCAAAACTCATAAATTGCTTGTTGCTCCAAGTTAAAGGATTGTATCAACACCTGTCTTGAGACGATCGCACCCGCGTTTTCATCTGAATTGTCAGCAACCATAGATAAAGAGAACAACAATGAACAAGATTGCCCAAAAAGTTCTAGAAACCACAGTTGAGTTCTCTGCTCCTGTCACGGCAAACTCGCCGGAACTCCAACAGCTTTTCGATTTTATCGCTTTGGGGGCTGCCGAGCGGGATCGCGATCGCATCCTTCCTTTCGACGTTATCGAACTGCTCCGTCGTTCGCGACTGGGTGCATTGCGAATCCCTATTGCTGAAGGAGGTGGTGGTAGTACCGTGCGGGATCTGTTCGAGGTCGCGATTCGATTGGGAGACGCCGATCCAAACGTTGCTCACATTCTGCGGAATCACTTCACTGTCATCGAGCGGATTTTGCGTTCCGAGCGCAGCGAAAGAAATCGTCGGTGGTTAAAGGCAGTCGTTGATGGAGCATTTTTTGGATTTGCTGGGAGCGAACTGGAAGTCAAGCGAGCCGGGAGCGGCACAGTGGTGAATACAAAATTGACACCTGATGACGGTGGCTATCGTTTGAATGGAGCGAAGTATTACAGCACTGGCAGCCTTTATGCAGACTTCGTAGCTGTGCGTTTGTTAGTACCTGATGGGACTTCAGCAACTGCCATTGTACCAACCAAACGAGAGGGGGTTGAGCTTGTAGACGACTGGGATGGCTTCGGACAAAGGCTGACGGGGACTGGAACAACTGTATTCACAAATGTACGCGTAGAGGCTGATGAAGTGGTGTTTGATACTGACCCAGATAACAGTCTCCTAACCTACAATGCTACCGTCCCGCAGTTGTTCCTCACTGCAATTAACGCTGGTATTATTCGCAATGTTCTCCGCGACGCAATTAACCTCGTCCACAAACGACCCAGAACTTTTTACCATTCTACAGCCGAGCGAGCAGCAGATGACCCGCTCATACAGCAGACAGTCGGTCAAATTGCTGCTAATGCCTTTGCCGCCGAAGCGATCGTCCTATGCGCCGCTGACGGTCTCGATGACATCATTACCGCACGAGCCAAAGGCAAGGATGAATCAGCCGCTTCTCTTGAGGCTTCTCTGCGGGCAAGCAAGGCAAAATTGGTTGTTGATGAACTGACACTGCGCTCAACTACTTTGTTATTTGAAGTGGGTGGAGCTTCCACAACGAAAAAGGCTTACAATTTCGACCGTCACTGGCGCAATGCCCGCACCTTGTCCTCACACAACCCTGCTTCCCTCAAAGCTCGCGCAATCGGCAACTACGAAATTAATGGCACACCTCTGCCAACAGCCGCATTTTTTTAAGGCAGAAGCTCCATTGACTCGGGTTGAATTCAGAGAAGCGAAGGAAGCTCTAAATCTCGCTTCCTTTAGATACTGCTATCACATAAATTACCCAGTCATTTCAGCTGTCGCTCGACCGGAAAAGTCTTTCTGGGAAATTAAATTATTATCACATTATCTTAAGTCACCATAATACAGAATTCGGATTCTTACCGTGAGTGCTTTCAATTCCAGTAAGGTTCAACCGCAGGCAGAATTATCCAGTCAATCTCTAGTCCTCGTCGATCTCAGTGCCAGAATAAAGCGATCGCCTTGGCGTGAAGTATGGGATTTATGGCGTGGGCGACTGCTGAGAGTGGCAAGCCCAGTATTGATTACCATTCTTTGGCAGACAGTCTCTATGTTTGGCATCATTCCATCTGAGATCCTCCCGTCGCCGACAGATATTTTAGCGGCTTTTGGAGAGTTGATCGGGCTCGGCGAGCTACAAGATGCACTACCGACTTCGTTATCTCGTTCTCTGACAGGGCTGGCGATCGGTGGAAGCATTGGTCTGGTGCTCGGATTGTTCGCTGGTTTGTGGCGTGTTGGGGAAGAAATTTTCGATGCGCCACTTCAGATGTTGCGGACGATCCCATTTATCGCCCTCGTGCCGCTCTTCATCACTTGGTTTGGCATTGACGAGACAGCTAAAATTATTGTCATTACTGTTGCCACTATCTTTCCTATCTACTTAAATACTTACGCCGGTGTTCGGGGTGTCGATCCCAAACTCTTAGAAGCTGCCACCGTCTTTGGGCTCTCTCGCCGGCAGGCAGTGCGGTATGTCATCCTCCCAACCGCATTACCTTCTATTCTGGTCGGTTTACGCTTTTCTGCGGGAACATCCTTACTGGCGCTGGTTGTAGCCGAGCAAATCAATGCGCGATCGGGTATCGGCTATATCCTCAACAATGCCAATGCAAACCAACGCTCCGACATCATAATTGCTGGCATCATTGTTTATGCAGCACTTGGGATCGCCAATGATATCGTGATGCGTCTGCTCGAGCGGCTTGCACTACCTTGGAGGCCAAACATTGTCCTTAACTAATTACACGCACGCACCAGCTAAGATTAGCACCTTACATGCCGTTGAACTTACCGACGTTCGTCGTGTCTTTGGCAAGCGGGCTGTCCTCAATGGCATCAATCTGACAATTCATCAAGCAGAATTTGTGGCAGTGCTTGGTCCCTCTGGTACTGGTAAAACTACATTGCTGCGTCTGCTATCCGGTCTCGATCGCACCGATAGCGGCTCGGTGCGAGTAGCCGCAAACCGCTCAGTTGTTTTCCAAGAACCTCGGTTGGTTCTTGCCAAGCGAGTCTGGGAAAACGTAGTCCTGGGAAGCCAAGGACGTGCTGCACGGCGGGATGCACTGCAAGCTTTGGAAGAAGTAGGTCTTCGCAACCATGCTGATGCATGGCCCAAAACCCTCTCTGGTGGAGAAGCTCAACGGGTGGCTCTTGCCCGAGCTTTGGTAAGACAGCCGAGTTTGTTGCTTCTCGATGAGCCATTTGCTAGCCTCGATGCTCTAACCCGCATCAAAATGTACGAACTCGTGGCCCAACTCTGGGAACGCCACCATCCTGCTGTTGTTCTTGTCACCCATGATGTTGATGAAGCAATTCTGCTGGCGGATCGCATTCTGGTACTGGCAAATGGGTCTGTTAATCTCGATCTAACAATTGACACGGACAAACCTCGCGATCGCGCAGATCCCGCCTTTGCAGCGCTCCGCGTCCGTCTGCTTGCAGAACTTGGCGTTGCTCCAAACCACGCCAAACCACCCACTGAACCGATCCAAAACGCAGTCATATCAAACTGGAGATCCGATCGTGAGATTTAGCCGACGAGAAGTTTTTTTATCCCTTGGCGCAATCACTGCGGGAGCGATCGTTAGCTGCCGCGACCTCCGCCAGAGCGATAACCGTGTCAATTCATCCATAGCAAGTTCTGTAAGTTCCAACTCAGGTCGAGTCAAACTAATTGTCGGACAACAGGATAATGCCTTACAAGAAACTGTAGCCGCATCTGGGGTGTTGGAGGGATTAACCTTCGATCTGCAATGGGCAGTTATTCCCGGTCCTGCCGCTCAGTTGGCTGCACTCTATTCTAAAGCCATTGATGTTGGTTTGGTGGGTGATACTTCACTGATTGTAGAGCAAGGGCGTGCAAAAATTGAATGGACGGAGGAAACCGCTCCCCTTCAAAACGTGGCTTACAGGAAGAATCCCGGTCCGGAATACCGAGCAACCATCACGGCTGTACGCAACAGTGCCAATATTAAGACACTAGCAGATTTGCGAGGCAAGAAATGGGTCTCGAATTTTGGTGGTATCAATTATTTCATGTATGTCTTGTCGCGTATTAAAGCGGGGCTAAAGGTCACCGATATCAATTACATAGAACTTGTTGACGGATCTGCGGCTGGTGCTGCATTCAAAGCAGGGCGTGCTGACGTGTTTTCGGGAAGTATTGGCACGATTAAGGAAGCTCTAGACAGTGGTGAAGCCCGTATTTTGCTTCATGCAGAGGATTTAGGAATGCTTGCTGCTGGTGCTTTCACAGCCCGTAGCGATGTCATTCGCGATCCAGATAAAAGCAAGGCGCTGGCTGATTTCTTCGAGCGAGTCCGCAAACACTATGACTGGTATGCCAAAAATCTCGATGTCGTCGAGAAGATTTACGTTGAAAAACGGAAGCAGAAGCTTAAATTAGCAAAATATTTCGCAGCACAAGATTTTGCAGCATTCATTCCAATTGATGATGATATTGTCAAACGTCAGCAAGGTCTTGCTGATAGGTTGTTTCAAGCGGGAGAAATTCCTAAAAAAATCAATGTGAATGTACATCACAGCCGAAAGTTCAATTCGGCAACGACATTATCAGCCTGAAATTACCGATCGGTATTTACGGTATGGAATATTTTCTCCTATAGCTTAGCAGGTAGTTTTTTAGTCGTTCCGACTATCTCAAAGGAATCAAGACAATGACAGATCGTCACCAACTACACCTGAATCTGCTGTTTAATAATGCTGGTAACTACAGCTCGGCTTGGCGATGGCCTGATAGCGATCCCGGAGCTTTTGCAGACATTCAATATTATGTGCGTACAGCACAGCTGTGCGAGCGCGGCACTTTCGATGCGATTTTTTTAGCCGATCATCCTGCCCTTGGCGAATATTCTGAGTACCGTCCATTTCAATCGCTAGAACCAACCATCGCTCTAGCAGCAGTGGCATCTGCTACCGAGCGCATCGGTTTAATCGCCACCGCATCGACTACATACAATGAACCCTACAATATTGCCCGTCGCTTTGCGACGTTAGATCGTGTAAGTGGTGGGCGTGTCGGCTGGAATGTTGTTACAACAGCCAACCCTGAAGCCGCATATAACTTCGGTCAGACTGATGTCATTTCCCATGATACGCGCTACGAGAGAGCAGGAGAATTTACCGAGGTTGTACAAGCCCTCTGGGATAGTTGGGAGGATGACGCATTTATAGGTGATAAGGCATCTGCACGCTTTATCGATCCCTCTCGCGTCCATCCAATCAATCATAAAGGTAAGTATTTTTCAGTACAAGGGCCGTTGAATGTACCGCGATCGCCACAGGGTCGGCCAGTTTTGGTTCAAGCGGGTGGTTCGGATGATGGTCGAGACTTGGCAGCGAAATATGCCGAAGTCGTTTTTACTGCAGCTCAATCGTTACCACAGGCAGTTGCCTATAGTAATGATTTACGCAACCGTGCCCGCAAATTTGGGCGATCGCCAGATGCCATTGTTATCTTACCCGGTCTTGTCACCGTCATTGGTAGCACGGAAGCTGAAGCAAAGCGCCGCGAACAAGAACTTTGGGAATTAGTACCGATAGAATACGGTCTGGGTAGGTTAGCTAATATACTTCAAGTCGAGCCAGAGGTTTTAAAGTTAGACGAGCGTTTGCCTGAAAATTTGCCACTACCTGTGAATAGCAATCAAACTATGTTCAAAGTTGCAGTTGACGTTGCTAGGCGTGGCAATCTCACCGTGCGCGAGTTGATTAAAGCTCTAGGCGGTGGTGGTACAATGCATCGCATTGTCGTTGGCACTCCAGAAC
This sequence comes from Tolypothrix bouteillei VB521301, assembly GCF_000760695.4. Lineage (GTDB taxonomy): Bacteria > Cyanobacteriota > Cyanobacteriia > Cyanobacteriales > Nostocaceae > Scytonema > Scytonema bouteillei_A. Next base: position 7,782,537 of record NZ_JHEG04000001.1, read on the forward strand.
AGGTGGCAGATTCCATTGAAGAATGGTTCTTGTCAGGTGCAGTTGGTGGCTTCAATGTGGTGCCAGACGCAATCGCTTCAGGGCTAGAAGTATTCGTCGATTTTGTAGTACCGGAACTGCGCCGCCGGGGTATTTTCCGCACTGAGTATAAAGGGCGCACCCTGCGGGAGCATTATGGGTTGGAACGCCCGCAGAGCCGATATGCTCGTGAAAACCGTCAAGCTGTTCCAGCCTAGATCGTATTTGAGAAAAGCACCGAAATCGGACTGCTTCACAAGTTGCAAACTTTACATATTGGAGATAGAAACAATGATTAAGAGTCTAGAAAAAGTTTCAAATACCACAATTCAGTTTTCGACTCCTCTGACAGCAAACTCGCCGGAACTCCAGCAGCTTTTCGACTTTATCGCTTTGGGGGCTGCCGATCGCGATCGCAATCGCATCCTTCCTTTCGATGTTGTCGAACTGATTCGTCGTTCGCGGCTGGGTGCATTGCGAATTCCTGTTTCCGAAGGTGGTGGCGGTAGCTCAGCACGGGAACTGTTTGAAGTCGTCATTCGATTGGGAGAAGCTGACCCAAACGTTGCTCACATTGTGCGGAATCATTTCTCCGTGACGGAGCGTATTTTGCGTTCCGAGCGCAGTGAGAGGAATCGTCGATGGCTGAAGGCGGTTGTTGATGGGGCGATTATTGGACTTGCTTCAACCGAACTAGAAGTTAAACGAGCTGGCGGTGGCGCGGTGGCGAATACGAAATTAACACCCGATAACGACGGTTATCGTCTAAACGGGACGAAGTATTACAGTACTGGTAGCCTTTATGCAGACTTAATTTTCGTGCGAGTACTAGCACCTGACGATACCATAGCGATCGCACTTCTGCCTACCAAACGCGAAGGAATTGAGCTTGTGGATGATTGGGACGGCTTCGGACAAAGGCTAACGGGTACGGGGACTACGACATTCACCAATGTTCGCGTGGAAGCAGATGAAGTATTTTTTGAGACAGATACAGACAAAGATAACTCACCTTACAACATTGTCCCACAATTGTTTCTGACAGCAATTAACGCTGGCATTATTCGCAGTGTTTTGGAGGATGCAAAAAAGCTCGTCCATACCCGACCTCGGACTTTCTACCATGCTGTAGCCGAGCAAGCAGTTGACGATCCACTCTTGCAGCAGACTGTCGGTCAAATTGCAGCCAACGCCTTTGCAGCCGAAGCGATCGTGCTACAAGCAGCCGATGCTCTCGATCGCCTAGACGGTGCTCGTTCCGAGGGAGAGGAATTTGAGACAGCAGTGGCACTAGCAGCTTCTCTCAGTGCAGCTAAAGCCAAATTGATTGTTGACGATCTATCGCTACGCTCAGCCACCCTGTTATTTGAAGTGGGTGGAGCTTCAACAACAAAACAAAGCTACAACTTCGATCGCCATTGGCGAAACGCACGTACTCTAGCATCGCACAACCCTTCTCATTTTAAAGCTCGTGCGATCGGAGACTACGAAATCAACGGCACGCCACTGCCACAGAGAGGATTTTTCTAAGGGCACAACATCTAACTGCATAGTTACTTGACGTATCAGGATGCGCGTGAGACACATTATGAAACAAATGCACCTTGTCGGCTTTATGCACTCGTCCCATGTAGTTCTCAGCCACGGTATATGGCGACATCCCCAGACCGAACTGGGTTTTTTGGGACCAGAATTTTATCAAACAATTGCCCAAACTCTGGAGCGTGGCAAGTTCGATATGGTGTTTTTTGCCGATGCGCTAGCATTTCCCGATGAGTGCAAGATTTTACCTGCTATTACACCATTTATTGGCGAGACCACCTGCGATCGACAGATGTGGGTGAAACACTATTGCCAATCGTGAGACCATTAGCTGAGGTAGGAAAATGACTAATGAACGTGATAAGGGAACACCAGAGGGCGGGGAAAGGATTCTCCGCGTCCCCCCTTCTTTACGTTGCCGTGTTTCTTCTTGGAAAAAACTTGTTTTATTTTTTACCGTTGTCTTTGGTTCGGGCTTTCTGGCAACGGCATGCGATACAGGTAACAATAATCAATCCACTACTGCATCTGCTGGAAATCAACCTCAAACTGCACTAGTCAATCAGTCTGCCAAAAATGGAAATCAAACCACTATCAAGATTGCTTACGTCAAGTGGGCATTGCTCCCCATTGTTAGAGAACGCGGTACGTTAGAAAAAGAACTAGCTTCTCAAAATATTCAGATCGGTTGGGTAGGTCCTTTCCCTAATTTTGCGCCACTTTTAGAAACATTAAACGCACGGAGTACAGATATTGCTTCTGGCGGAAGTATCCCGGTAATTACAGGATTGGCAGGTGGTGCAGATATTTGCTTGCTTGCATATCGTCCTCCAGATGTCAAGTCACAAACCATTATTGTGCCCAAAAATTCTCCTGTTCGCCAGGTTACCGATCTAATAGGTAAAAAAGTTGCAGTGAATAAGGGAGGTGGCGGTGAACTTCTACTTCTGCAAGCATTGAAGCAGGCAAAGATATCAGAAAACAAAGTTGAGCGAGTTTATCTGGGGCCAACTGATGCTCTACCTGCTTTGCTGCAAGGACATGTAGATGCTTGGTCAATTTGGGACCCAGGACTTTCAACGGCGGAAGAAAAGTATGGAGCACGTCGAATTCTACAGAACAATCCTGCTCCCAGCTATGGAGTTTATGTAGTTCGTCGCCCGGTATTAGCCGAACATCCTCAAGCCGTGAAAGCTATTTTAGATATCTTCAAAAAAGAAGGAGATTGGGCAACGGAAAATCCCCAACAATCTGCCACCATTTTAGAAAAAGCCATGGGGCTATCTCCGGCTGTCATCAAACGAGTGGTTGCCAACCGACCTCCTGAAAAAGTACTGCCTTTAGAATCGAAAGTCATTGCTGATATTCAAGAAGTTGCTGATTGGATGGTGGAACAAAAAGTAATTCCCAAGCGGATAGATGTAGCTTCGGCAGTCTGCCCAGCAACAAATTAGCAAAGGAACTGGATTATAGATGCGAGGCTGAACCCTTATAACTTTTTAGTATAAACGATTACTTTGATAGAATCAGGTGGGCATTGCCCATCAAAGCTTTCTTGATTGTTAAGTGTTGTCTTTATATACCTGGCTACGATGTCCGATTTCCACAATGCTTATCAATAGAACATTATCAAAAATATCGTATATAATGCGATAGTCACCTACTCTAATTCGATAAGAATTTTCTTTACCTTGTAACTTTTTAACTCCGTTAGGACGTGGTTCTATTGCTAAGTCATCTATTTTGATTTGTATGCGATCTTGCAATTCTTGAGATAGTTTTCTAAACATTTTTCGCGCAGCTTTTGTGAATTTAATTTCGTAAATCACGCTACGTCCTTTTTTCTTTCAGCAGCAATTTCCTTTTTAATTTCATCCCATGCGATAAGACTATTATTTTCTATATCACTTTTAACAGCATTATAGGCTCTTAAATCGTTCTCCTCCTCTTCTGCTTCGATTTTTTGTAGGAATGCGTAAATTTCATCTAAAGTACTATCGTAAGCTTGATTTAGCAGTATGTTGATAGCTTTTATTATTTCTTGTCTTTCGTGTTCTGTTTTCATGTTTATACCTCTTCTAAAGTTTCCTACAGTTTACTTATTTTCATCCGTAGAAATTCCTTGTTTAAGTATATCTAATTATTTGACTAACTGTTAAACTGCTTTTACAGGAAGAAATCCACCTGCTTGCATTTTCCATAACCTATAGTAAGCACCGCCGCGTGCCAAAAGTTCGGCGTGGGTACCATCTTCGACAATGCGACCGGCATCGAACACCAAAATGCGGTCTAGATGGGCGATAGTAGACAAGCGATGAGCCACTACAATGGTTGTTTTATTGTGCATCACTGAATCTAGGGTATCTTGGATTGCTTTTTCGGTAATCGAGTCGAGGCTAGAGGTGGCTTCATCTAAAATCAGGATTGGTGCATCTTTGAGAATGACCCGAGCGATCGCAATACGCTGTCTCTGTCCTCCTGATAGTTTAACACCGCGTTCTCCCACCATAGAATAATAACCCTCTGCCATTGGCACGATAAAATCGTGAGCATAAGCCTTAGATGCTGCTTCAAAAACTTCTTCATCTCTTGCTTCGAGTCGCCCATAACGAATATTTTCTAGTAACGTGCGATGAAACAGAGATGGATCTTGAGGAATTAAGCTGATCTGCGAGTGGAGGGCATCCTGAGTCATATCTCGAATATCGACTCCATCTATGAGAATTTGTCCGGATTGGGGGTCGAACAACCGCAAAATCAAATTGACAAAAGTAGATTTACCAGAGCCTGAGTAGCCCACTAGTCCCACACGTTGACCGGGTTCAACGATCACAGAAAGGTTGTGGAATACTTTTTTCTCAGTTGAATAGTTAAAATTGACTCGCCGAAATTCAATACGTCCCTGAGTAATTGAATGGGCAATGGCGTTCTCGCGATCGACCAACTCGTGAGGTTGAACAATAGTGCAGACACCATTAGCAATATTACCAATATGTTCAAAGAATTCTAGAAATCGTTTACTTAAATTACGAGCTTCACTGATGATCAACAGCGACAAACTAGTGGCTACTACGAAGTCAGCAGCAGCAATTTTGCCTTGACTCCAGAGGTAGAGCGAGTAATACAGAGTGCCGATTTTTAGAATAGCTGCTGAAATAAACTGAAACCAGCGGATTCGCTCCGAGTACCAGTTTGACTTTCTTACCTCTTTGAGTTCGTACTTTAATCGCTCATTCAAATAGCGTCGTTCAAAACCCAAACGAGCAAACAGGCGGCTACTTGTGAGATTTGTTACAGAATCTACGATAATGCCAGTTGTGTCACTTCTTGCAGCGGCAGCTCTTCGAGAGTGAATTCGGCAACGAGTTGCTAACCAAAACGAAATGCTGATGAAAAGAACTGCCCATATCCCCACAAGTGCAGCAAGAGGAGGATAGGCGCGATAGAGTAATATTACTGAGACAGTATATACAATGATGACTGGCATGAATTCAGTAATCATCATTTGCATCGTTTGCGTCACACCCAGAGAGGTTTCGCTAATACGATGTGCCAATGCCCCAGCAAAACTACTGCTCAGATAGCGATGCGAATGTTGCTGCAAGTATGCATATAGGGAGCGGACGATTTGCTGTCGGTGGATCGGGTGGAGGAGAGTCTGCACAAGACCAGCCGATCGCCCGAATACCACTTCACCTATACTCAAAGCGGTGAACAATATCAGAGGTTGTCTCACTGCATCAAAAATGGGTCTGGTGTCGCCCGTAGATCGCGTTACGCTTCGGATAATCTCGCCAATGGCATAAGGTAGCATGATACCACAAGTCGCGTGTATCACCTCCAAAATTACCATTGCCACATACCACCAACGGAACTGGTTAACAAAATAGCAAATGAACCTGAAGGGTGTTGATGGCAGAGGTGGCGCACCGGCAGCACGTTGGAACGGTTGAGGTGAACGTGGTCTTTTGATAAAAAAACGGCCATCGCGTCGTATCACTTCAGTTTCTCCCTAACATCATCATTACAATCTGCTAGTATTTCACTGATTTCAGTGAGTTTGCTAATACGTTCCATTCTTTGAGAAGTATCCTTCAACTTGACACAATATCGATCGAGCTAGATCCCAAGCATTCAGATTTTTTTGGGGCGATCGCATCCATTTCAAGATTGATACTTTTCATCTACGATTGACTTGAAGAATATAGGGAATTTCATTCAGTTCATTGATAATTGCATCTGCTTCTTTTGCCTCCATCCAGTGTGGACTCCGTTTCCAAATCGCCATCATCCCAGCATTCTTTGCCCCGATGATGTCCGCTTCAGGATGATCTCCAATAAAAACGCTATCCTGGGCTGTCACTCCTAATCGATTTGTGGCTCTCCGAAAAATTTCAGGTTGGGGTTTTCTGACTCCTTCGACTTCCGAAATCAAGATGACATCAAAGTAGTCTCGAATTCCCAATCCATCAATCGCACGAGCTTGAAAATGCCCCAATCCATTAGTGACGATCCCTAACAAATAGCCGTGCTGTTTCAACCCACTCAGCGTCTCCTTAAGGAAATGAAATGAAACGCAATGAAACTGAAACTGGGTTTCGTAGTCTTCAAGTAATTCTTGCCAACCGATCCCCATAATTGCAAATTCTGAGACCAAATCTTGATAAACCCTATCTTTCCAAATATAACCGTGGCAATCTAGCTCGAGGAAGCGAGTGATGTAAGTCGCTTTAGGAATGTGATTTAAGTGGGCAATCAACCTATCGTACTGTGCTGTGATAAATTCCTGAATCGAGGTATCGCGATCCAGCAATGTTCCATCTAAATCGAAAAGAACTGATTTCACCATTGATTGAATCACTCAATACGATGGGCTTGTTGTTCGATTGGTAACCGACGCATTAGAATAACATTCATTCCTCTGAAAATGTAGTTACTAAATCGCTTACGCAATAAGTCTGGAACCTCAATCGGTGAAACTTCTTGAAACCCTACTTGTTGATAGAACGATTTCAAATGCTGCCACGGAATACAGTAACAAACTCGCTCGGCGAGTTGCTCGGTACAGACTTGAAGTAGCTGCGTGCCAACACCCTGACGCTGAAACGGAGCTAATACCTGCATACCCCGAAGCACAAAGAACTTAATATTTGGACACAAACGTACTGCACCAACAATTCTCTCCTCCCATTGAGCAATGAATATTAAGGCTTCCTCACTGAGATCGCCTCCATAACCACACCGATTGTAAAAAGCTTTAATGTTTTCAGCATCATGCAATTTTGCTTGGCTAATTTTTAGCATATCGCTCTATAAAATCGCTGAGTTAGGAATCTTAGCGCACAGCATCTCCCCTACGATATTCAGCGGTTATGTCGTCTAGCTTTTGTTTTAAACTGTCATCAAGTTTGACTTCCACTGCTTTGAGACTGTCAGCAAGCTGTTCCGGACGGCTAGCACCAATTATGGGAGCAGTAATAATCGGATTAGCCAGAACCCAAGCCACTGCTAGGGTAGTCAGTGACAATCCAGCCAAATCTGCTACTGTGCGTAATTCCTCAACAGTCTTAAACTCGCGATCGTGCCAATAGCGTTCTTGATAGCGTTCAGCAGCCGCACCTAAGGTGAAACGAGTTCCCTCAGTGGGACCTTGAGCAAGATTGTGTTTACCAGTGAGTAGACCTCCGGCTAAGGGATTGTAAGGAATTACACCAAGCTCTTCTTCTTGTGCTAGGGGCAACAGTTCTCGCTCAATTTCGCGGAACAACAGATTGTAACGGGGTTGAATCGAAACGAAGCGAGTGAGATTGCGAACATCAGCACGACCTAAAGCGCGGCTGAGTCGGTAAGCTAAGAAGTTAGAAACCCCAATATAACGTGCTTTACCAGACCGAACTATAGTATCCAAAGCCTCTAGAGTCTCATCCAAGGGGGTTGATGCATCATCAGAGTGCAATTGATACAGATCCACATAATCGGTTTGCAGTCGTTTGAGGGAAGCATCAATCGCATCTAAAAGATGTTTGCGCGAAGCACCTTGATCCCAAGGCGCAGGACCAACCTTGCCCACAGCTTTAGTCGCTAGGATGAAATGTTCGCGTTTGCCTTTGAGCCAGCGCCCAATAATTTCTTCGGTACGTCCCGCAGTAGCAATTCCACCACCAAGGGGATAAACATCCGCTGTATCCAAAAAATTAATACCAGCATCGGCGGCTGTGTCGAGGATGACCCTAGAAGTTTCTTCGTCAGTTTGCAATCCAAAGGTCATGGTACCAAGAGTAAGGCGCGAAACAGTCAATCCTGTTTTACCGAGATTTGTAGTTGGTAATGTCATGGCGATCTTAATTGTTGTTGATTGAAAACAGCAGAATTTAGAAACTGATACCAATTTGAAAAAAGAATACGACAGATAGTTCATTGAAATGCAGTCTAGAAAAGACTTTCTCAATTCAAAATCTGAAATCTAAAATCCAAAATGCTATGAGTTTCTTCAGTAAAGATTGCGATCGCAAGTTAGTTAGGCTGTATTGCCATCAAAGCTTGCACTCTGAAATGACAAAGGTTTTGCCATGTCTGCAATGACAAACTGTGCGTTTAGTCCTAGCTTTTTTGCTTTCTCGCGTCCTTGTCGCACTGCCTCATCTGAAAAATCCATACCAATGACTGTAAAACCTTGTTGTACAAGACGTAACACGTCATTACCCGACCCGCAACCAAGGTCAAGTACGGTTTTAACATTGGCAGACTTAAGGAACGGAAGATGAACATTCGTCCATTGAGTTCCCCAATCTAGATCGGTGCCAGCATCCTTCCATTTAGCGAAGGCTTGGTTCCAGAAGTCGGATTGAGCGTAAGACATAATGTATCAGACAACTAAGGCAGTGTTGTGACGGCTTTGTGAAACCAGCCACTCTTGTAACTTTGGATCGCCGTATACTTCATCGGCAATAAAATGATCGCCATCACGGAGTAGAGTAAAATCTACTGTTCCACCCAACCCGCGTAGAGTAGCGACAATAGACTCTGTATCCTCAATTGGTAGTTTTTCGTCTTTTCCACCTTGGAATATCTGGATGGGAATTTCTTTAAGTGCAGCTAATTGAGTTTCTTCTAATGTCTTGGGTACGCGACCCGATACTGCTACCAACCCAGCAAAGCGTCCGGGATGGGAAGCGGCGATATGCCAAGCTCCAGCCGTACCTAAGCTGAACCCAGACAAGATTATACGAGACGGATCGATGGGATGAGAGGCGATGAGATTATCGAGCAAAGCAATGACATCTGACTCTCGCTCCACCCAAGTCTGTCCTTCAGGAAGTTGAGGCGCTGCGAAAATATAGGGTAATGGACCTGACACATCTACAAAACGAGGTAGACCCCATTTCAGCAGCACATTGAGATCGTCACCGCGATCTCTGGCTCCATGCAGAAAAAGTACCAGAGGCGCGGGTTGACTGGCATTGTCAGCAACCGACGAAAAAAGATAAGGCAAAGAACCATTGCTACTCTCATATGAGCGTTTTTCTACTGGCATAGTCGTAACTCCTTAAAGTTGGAAATTTTAGACTGGGGATTGGGGATTGCTATTTTCCCCTTGTCCCCCTTGTCTCCCTTGTCTCCAGTCCTCTCTACTAACTAACTGCCACTGTTGTTGGCTGTTTCCACACTGCTTTGGCATACAGTGAATCTTGAAAGTCCGGCGCGATGTTGTCGCTGGTAATGCGTGCTTCGTGCTGCTCCCAGTCGGTAAAAAACAAGTCATGACTGATACGCCCTACTATTGCTGGTACGTCACGCCGGATGCTAGGTACGTCACCGATAGGCAAACCGAAGCTCACGAAGCCTGCCGGGTTAAAGACATGAATGTCTTTGAGGTAGGGCGCGGTACCAGGTATTTTTTCTAAGAACTCGTGAGCGCTACCGAGGTAGGGATGCGTCCCTAAATCGTCGTTGCGCTGGTCGGATGGGGGCTCGTAGCGATCGCGCCAGAGAGCGATGTGATGGGCAAAGTCGGCTAGCTCGGGACGCTTTGTCGGATCGACAAAGTAACCAGTGCCGGCGATGGCAAAATCAAACTCGAAAGTATCGTCGTTTACCTGAGCGACAATACGACCGCCCTTTTCCTGCGCCGTTTTCCAAGGTGCAGACAGATGGAGGTGGAAGTTAGAAAACGCGATCGCACGCTCAATCGCATCAGGTGGAGGTGTAGAGCCTGCTTGTCGAAAGCGCCAAGCTTGGAACCAGCGAGCTGCATCTGGCAGTTGTGGATAGTTGTAGTAAGCACCGGGGTAACCCCGCACCCGAATTACTGGCAGGGATGCAATGGTCGAGCGCCGTGCAAACAGATGTACTGCCTTTGCTCCTGATTCTAGCGCTACTCCTGCTGCGTCAAAAGCTGAGGCTGCAGCACCTAGCACTGCCACAGTCTTACCTCGCAGTGCGTCGAAGTCGATTGCATCAGCAGTATGTGCGTACAGCGTGCGTGGTAAATTAGCGAGTACGGGTGGTATGTAAGGACCGCCAGTACCTGCTACGCCGTTGGCGAAGATAATCTTACGTGTAGTCTCCACCTGCCGGGTACCGTTCACCTCAAGGTGCAGGCGAAAGAAGCCTTCTGCTGGCTCAACCCGCACTAGCTTTGTCCGGTACCGAACTGAAATGCCCAGGAACTGCCGATACCAATTGAGGTACTCAGCCCACTTTACTCGTGGAATGCGATCCAGCGCTGCATAAGCTTCAGCACCATGTCGCGCCTCATACCAGGATTGGAAGGATAGTTCCGGGATACCCAGTTCGGGACCGGGTAGGTTCTTTGGCGTGCGTAGCTTTTTCATCCGCGCTCGTGTGAGCCACACTCCTGCTTGGGTTTCGTCCTCAGCTGCGTCAATCGTTGTCACGCGACCGATGCCTGCACGCCGTAGCGCAAATGCGAAGGTGCTCCCACTGCCGCTACCACCTACTATTGTGACGTTGTGGTCGATGCCTGGGCGATCGCTCACCCAGTTTTCTGGATCGGGACCCAGTAAGCGTAGTGCCTCGCGAGCGCCAAAATCGTGGTCAGTCGTTGTTGTCATGTTGCTCTCTCTGGGTGAAAGACCGTGGGTGTGTCCTTGTTATCTAAAGAAGGGAAGAGGGGTAATAATCTTTATGTTTTTTTCTTACACAACACACACACAAAATATGTACTGCGAAACATAATTGTATGATACACGAATTATTAGTATATCAAACATTAATTATTGCAAAATAATTTGGATTGGTAAGACGATAGTTTGAGGTAACGTTAATCGTTGTTAGATAAAATTACTGAAATAAATTTGTATTCAATTTTGAAGGCATGATGAAAGGAAAAACAGTTTCGTAAGCTCTAGCTGCTTGCAAGACTAGTATATCTCGGTATTTAGCAGCGACAATTTGTATACCGACAGGTAACCCGTTTTTAGTAAAGCCACAAGGTACAGAGGCAGCAGGTTGTTGCGTGAGATTAAAAGGATATGTAAACGGAGACCAATCTCGTTGCGGCTTGTCAATATACGACTGGGGTCTATTTTGTCCGACAGGAAAGGCAACTATAGGTAAGGTGGGAGTAATCAGTAAATCATAGTTTTCGTGAAAGCGCTGCAAATGCCTTCCTAGAGCTTCGCGAGCATCTTGGGCGCTGAGATATTCTGCTAGAGTTATGCGATCGCCTTCTTTAGCAATACCTTGCAAGCCTTCTTCAATCACAGCTTGTTGTGCTGGGCTAAAACCACGCAGTAACTTAGCAGCACCCGCCTGCCATAAGGTTTGAAAAATACCACGGGGATTAGCAAAACCCGGATCGACTTCTTCAATCGCAGCACCTAGTTTAGCAAAAACATCAACTGCGGCTTTCACGAGGGTGGCGACTTCCGGCTCAACATCGGCGTAGCCAAAGTTGGGACTGTAAGCAATTCGCAATCCCGCCACACCTCGATCTAAATCAAAAGTGTAGTCCTGTCGATTATCTGGTAAAGCATACCAATCGCGGACATCAGGATGGGCAATGACATTTAAGGTGACTGCTGCATCAATCACAGTGCGAACAAGAACCCCTATATGAAACAAAGTTCTTGTATGGGCTGATGGATATCCAGCTACATATCCAAAAGTTGGTTTGAAACCAAACACCCCCGTTAACGCTGCGGGTGTTCTTGACGATCCTCCACCATCGGTACCTAAATGGAGCGTTCCCATTCCTAACGCAGCAGCAACAGCCGCCCCGCCGCTACTACCTCCGGGAGTCAGATCTGTATTCCAAGGATTGCGGGTGATACCAGTGAGGGGACTGTCGGTAACACCTTTCCAACCAAATTCCGAAGTTGTGGTTTTTCCCAGTAATACTGCTCCTTGTTCGCGCAAACGAGCTACAGCAGGTGCATCTTCGTCCCAAGGTTGATTGGCGGTAATCGCTTGACTTCCCCGGCGCGTTGGTAATCCCTTCGTTAACAGTAAATCTTTGGCAGTAAAGGGTATGCCATCTACCAAGCCAAGCGGATTTCCATTTAGCCAACGCACTTCTGAGGCACGGGCTTCGGCAAGGGCAGTCTTTTCATCTACGATCGCAAAAGCATTCACTGAGCGATTGTAAGTATGAATCTGTTCTAGAGCAGCTTTGGTTGCTTCTAGTGGTGACAGTTGGCGCTCTCGATAGAGGGATAAGAGTTGAGAAGCAGAAAAATCGGTAATTTCTGACATATTTTAGTTTTTATCCACTAAATTATTTGGGAAAGACAGAGCGCAGAAGGGAGGAATAAGTATTTAAAGTAATAAGTCATACTCTATCTTCCGTGTATCTTTTGCCAACGGAGAATAAAACCCTACCCTCCAGGTATCTCCTATGTCCAACGGACACGCTACGCGATCCGACGTTTACACATATATGCCTTGACTTTTATATAGCCTTTCTCAGTCTCATGAGGTACACCCCCCTTTCATCCCCCCTTGGTAAGGGGGGACAGAGGGGGGTAATTTTTGTACCTCACCAGGTTGAAATTTGCTGTAAGCAGTCAAGCGAAATACTTCTGCTTTTTGAGTCATTGAGTGGCTTGCTTCCTAAAATAGATTTGTGGTAAGTTCTTGTTAATCAAAAATACAGTTTATTTATTAGTTTACCGTATTATAGTTTATAACTCTAGCTCCAAACCCATGCTGAATACCAGTACACGGAGCTGAGTCCAACAAAGCACGGTAGTACTCTTTGACTAGCATTTTGGAATCAAGCTTTCCATGCAAATTCAAACTGTTGGTATTTTAAGTCCGGGTGACATGGGACAGGCAGTAGCAGCTGTACTCAATCAAAACGGACTGGAGACGATTGCTGCTTTGAACGAACGGAGCGATCGCACTCGACAATTAGCCGCCTCTGCCAAGGTCCGGGATGTTGGTTCTCTTGAGAAACTGGTGATTGAATCAGATGTAGTGCTATCCATTTTAGTACCCGCCGCCGCAACTCAAGCAGCAGAACAAGTTGCTGAGGTTATCAGCAGTCTTGGTAAAAGCATTTTATACGTTGACTGTAACGCTATATCACCCCAGAAAGTCAAAAGTATTGCCCGCATTATTGAATCCAAGGGCGGACAATTTGTCGATGCATCAATTATTGGTCCGCCTCCACGAGTGCCTAACCGCACCCGTATCTATGCATCCGGAAAAGAGGCAGTTAAATTCCAACAATTGCGCGAGTATGGATTAGATATACGAGCGATCGGAAATGAAATTGGTCGTGCTTCTGGTTTGAAGATATGCTACGCAGCTCTAACAAAAGGACTGACAGCAATTGGCACAGAATTACTCATTGCAGCCCATCGCCTTGATTTGGACGAACAACTCTGGGATGAAGTATCGAATAGCCAACCAGAACTAGCCAAAATACTCTCTCGTTCCATTCCATCCATGACACCAAAAGCACATCGGTGGATCGGGGAAATGGAAGAAATAGCAGAAACCTTTGAAGGGTTAGAATTGACAGAGCGAATTTTCCAAGGAGCGGCTGAGGTTTACCGCCTGGTCAAAGAAACGTCTCTGGGTAAAGAAACACCAGAAGAAAGGGATAGCAATCGAGCGCTCGAAGATATCATTACAACTCTTTCCCAAGAAACTTTGACAGCAGAGAGTCAGTTGCAGACAGTACAAAGTTAGACCACCAAATATAGGAATCGATCTCATGAGCTTGGAACTACAACTATCAGGTAAAACGGCAATTGTCACGGGTGGTAGTGCAGGCATTGGTTTAGCCATTGCCAAAGCCCTCTACAGTGAAGGTGTGAATGTTGTTATTGCAGCGCGAAACCCAGAGCGATTGGAAAATGCAGTCAGTGCTATCCAGTCTCTACCAACACCAGGGGCGAAAGTCATTGCGATCGCTGCCGATCTCACGCAAGCAGAAAGTGTTGATAAAGTCGTCTCAACCACACTGGAACAGTTTGGACAAATTGATATCTTAGTCAATAATGCAGGCTCTGCTCGTGCGGGGTCTTTCCTTGACCTGAGCGATGATGTATTTCTAGATGCTTGGAACTTAAAATTATTGGGCTACATTCGCCTGGTGAAAGCCGTTGTTCCGCACCAAAAAAATCGGCGCGATGGACGGATTGTCAATATCATTGGTGGTGCAGGTCGGACACCCCGTCCTGGATTCCTACCTGGTGGTACCACGAACGCTGCTTTGCTTAACTTCACACGAGGAATCTCTAAAGAATTAGCCGAGTACAACATTCGGATTAATGCCATTTCGCCCGGAGCTACTGCTACAGAACGGGCTGAACGCTTGGCAGAACAAAACGCCCAAGCGCGTGGAATTACAGTTGAACAGGCAAAAGCAGAAACCCTACAAGGAATTCCTCTCAAGAGAATTGCTCAGCCAGAAGAAATTGCTGCATTAACACTCTTTTTAGTGTCCGATCTCGCTGCTTCGATTACAGGCGCAGAGATTCTTGTTGATGGAGGGCAGACTCCAGGCGTTTGAAGTGCGATCGTTGTTAATGAATGACTGATAACCGGAGTAGTGTGATTGAGACACTATCGGGTACTGTTGTCGGGGATGCCGTGGCTGTGGTAAAGCACAAGAGTTGCTACTAAGGAAACTTCTGGCTTTGTTGGGCATCCTGACAGTTCTTTTATCCTCCTTGTTCTTGTCATTTCACAACGTTACTGTCCGAGTTTTGTTTTCAGAACATCTCGTTCTGAGTTTCTTTTTGCTTGGCGGATACGTTAAACCCGATCTGCAGAATTCATTTTTACTGATGTTTATGCGAATGCTATTAGTGGTTCCACTTATGGCGGCTGTAGCATTTAAACTCTATCCATCTGCTCCTCAAGAATTCCAAAGCTTATTCAGGCGAGAACGCTTAGACGTTATGCTCCAAGCCTTTGGCTGTGGAGTACTTATGTTTTTATATATTGCCTCTCTTTACATCGCGATTGGCTTGATTCCTACTGGAATTGCACTCACCCTCTTCTTCTCCTATCCTGTATTTACAGCACTACTGTCGTGGCGGTTTTTTGGCGATCGCCCTACACTTTTCCGTTGGCTAGTGATGGGTATTATTTTGGTGGGTGGAGTTCTCACCATTCCTCAAGATCGAGCAACTTACAGCAGTCACAGCATTGCTATTGGAATTTTTGCAAGCATTATGGCTGGGGTAATTTACGCCTTTTATAACGTTATCGCCCAAATATGTTTGGAAAAATTTCATCCTGCTCCCTTCACATGGATTAGTTTTGCCTTAACTTTGCTGCTCTCCGGTGTTAGCTTATTGTTCTTTCCACCTTCTGTAACCCAGCTTGACTGGACACCTATCTGGATTGGCAGTATTTTTTCGGGTTTGATTAGCTTTATCGGACACACTCTCAACAATTTAGGGATTCGCACGATCGGTGCAAATACTGCTTCTATTATCGGCTCTAGCAGCCCAGCATTAACGGCTTTAGTTGCATGGGCAATCATTGGCGAAACTTTAAACTTGATTCAGAGTGTTGGAATTGGTGTCGTCACCTTGGGGATCGCGTTGCTAAGTGGAGAAAGGTGGATTCAAAGGAGAAACGAGATAATATAATGCGAGCTGGATATCGAAACAGACTCGATCCTCAACCGCTCGCCTGCAAGGATACTGTTGGTCAATGGTGGCTTCGATCCCTCACTTCATTCCCTGGCGATTTGAAGGTATTTCCGAGCTCCGCCTCGTCTACGGTGAGGCAGAGCTTCGGTCTCTGCATTCCCAGCGGAGACTGGGAAAGAGAGATCGGGGAATGTTAAATGAGGAATTGACTAGTTGAGATAACGATTAATAATCAAAGTCGTTACCCAAGCCGCCAGCACCTGGTGCGGTTGGAACATTATCCTTCGGTTCTGGTTTGTCAACTACAATTGCTTCGGTGGTGAGCACCATGCCTGCAATTGATGCTGCATTCTGCACGGCGGAACGAGTTACTTTGGCGGGGTCAACAATCCCAGCGTCAAACAAATCTACAAACTCGCCCGTTGTTGCGTCGTAACCCACATTGAAGTCCTTTTCTTTTACCCGCTCCGCAATGACTGCACCGTTTTGACCTGCATTTTCTGCAATCCGTTTCAAAGGAGCAGCCAGTGCCCGAGATACAATTAACGCCCCCGTTAATTCTTCACCCACTAGGGTAGACTTTGCCCATTCTTCCAAACCAGGAGCCAGATGTGCCAGCGTCGTGCCACCACCAGGAACAATACCTTCTTCAACAGCAGCTTTGGTAGCGTTAATGGCATCTTCCAGACGCAGTTTGCGATCTTTGAGTTCGGTTTCAGTAGCAGCGCCTACCTTAATAACTGCAACGCCACCTGCGAGTTTCGCCAAACGTTCTTGCAACTTCTCTTTGTCATAGGAAGACTCGGTTTCTTCAATTTGCCGACGGATTTGCTCTACTCGAGCTTTCACACCTTGCTCGTTACCTTCGGCAACAATGGTGGTGCTATCTTTGGTGATAGTAACCCGACGAGCTTTACCGAGTTGCTCAAGTTTGGTGGCATCCAACCTCAAACCAGCATCTTCCGTAATCAATTGTCCTCCCGTAAGAATGGCAATGTCCTCTAAGATAGCTTTACGGCGATCGCCAAATCCAGGTGCTTTGACAGCAGCTACATTCAGCACCCCACGCAAGCGGTTAACAACCAAAGTTGCCAAAGCTTCTTTTTCAATATCTTCAGCAATAATCACCAGGGGTCTGCCTTGACGCGCCACTTGTTCGAGAATTGGTACTAAATCTTGTACCAAAGCGATTTTCTTATCGGTTAACAGAAGGAAAGGCTCATCCAGTACTGCTTCCAATCTCTCAGCATCCGTTGCAAAGTAGGGAGAAATATAGCCCTTGTCAAAGTTTAACCCTTCTGTCACTTCTAATTCGGTGGTGACTGATTTGCCTTCTTCTAAAGAAATCACCCCTTCACGGCCAACCTTATCTAATGCTTCGGCAACGAGAGCGCCTACGACTTCATCGTTTCCGGCAGAAATAGCAGCAACTTGGGCAATGGCTTTGGAGTCTTCAACGGGACGTGCATGTTCTTTGATCTTATCTACCAAAAAACCTGTGGCTTTATCGATACCACGCTTGAGTTGAATGGCGTTTGCACCAGCTGCAACGTTTCGCAATCCTTCTTTGACAATGGCGTGAGCCAAAACAGTTGCAGTTGTAGTGCCATCTCCAGCTGCATCATTGGTTTTGGAAGCGGCTTGGCGGATTAATGACACACCAGTGTTTTCAACATGATCTTCCAGTTCAATTTCTTTAGCTATAGTGACTCCGTCATTAACAATTTGAGGAGCACCAAACTTCTTCTCCAAAACCACGTTACGACCTTTAGGACCGAGAGTCACAGCAACTGCTTCAGCTAGAATGTCAATTCCTTTTTCTAAAGCACGACGAGCATTTTCGTTGTAAATGATGCGCTTTGCCATAGTAATTCAAGTTCTCTCTATAGTTTGTAAATCAATCGATTGCAACTGTCGTCGGTTGTCCGTCATTCGCTATTTGGCTTGTGGAATACAGAATCGCCAATAACTCATGACTGTTGACTATGAAACAACTGCCAGAATATCCTTCTCAGATAACAGGACATACTCTTCCGTACCTAGTTTGACATCGGTTCCAGCGTACTTGGCGTAGAGAACCTTATCGCCAACTGCAATATCAATTGTCTGACGGGTACCGTCATCGTTGCGCTTGCCAAGACCAACTGCAACAATTTCACCCACCTGCGGCTTTTCCTTAGCACTATCAGGCAGAAGAATGCCGCCCGCTGTTTTCTCTTCGGACTCACTGACTTTGATAAAAACCCGATCGCCCAGAGGCTTAACAGTAGATACGCTCAACGTTATAGATGGCATATAAAATTCTCCAAATTCACAAATTAAGGTAAACGAATGAGTGTAATTAGGCTATGAACTGGTGCAGACGGATATTTGCTCAAGGGGAAATTAAGCCAGCAGAAAGAAAATTCATCATGGGTTGTGTTTCGCAAATGTAACACTAGGTGAGGACAATTGTTTGATGAAACCAACCTGATGAATAGCGAGCAATGTTAGAAATTGCTAGTAACTCAAATTTAAAGACCAGTAAATCTATCGGAATACTGGTTTTTGGTATATTAAGTATGATGTCATATAGTCTTGTAAAAATCAAGCAGCATAGAACAAGAATTAGCACTTGCCTTTAGCAAGTGCTATATAGGGTCTAAAAAGTCGGCTCTTGCGTACTTAACGTGCTAAATTGATAGGATAATGCCAAGCTAATAAAGCTCTAATCTCAAAATTACGAAAATTTTTAAATCCAAATCCACTTCTCTTGATTAACTTCAATTTATTATTGATTCCTTCTACTACTCCACTGGTAGTCCCTCGGTCAAAATATCTGACGATTTCTCCAAACCACCGTTGAATTGTCTGTACACTTTTTTGATAATATGGTTCAGCTTTCTTTTTCATGCAAATTTAATAGTTCGGTCAAGACTCTTTTCATAACTGATTTTTCTGAGAATAGAGATAATGATCTTAACATTTTAGCACGTTAAGTACGCAAGAACCCTGAATTTTAAAGATTTGTTTTATTTATCGACCATTAATGGACAAGGGTGAAAAAGCGTCTGGTGAACCTCTTCTTGCCTGCCTTATCCGACATATCTACCAATGAGTTGGTTTCTTTTGACGCCATCGAGTTAAAGTTGTTGCCCAACAATCGGGTGCGAATTTGGGCTAAGGCCGACCTAAGCAACGGCGAACTAGTGCCAATCAGCCTGAGTGCAACCATAGCCATTGAGCGGCGATGCCGCCTTGCTTTCTGTTGGCATTTTGTTGAGAAGAAGCCAGTACTGGCTAAAGGTCTTCACCATCTGCTCTAGGGTATATATTCCTATAGGCTTAATTAGGTAAGAGTTAGCTCCTAATTCGTAAGAAGAGTTGATATCGCTATCGAGTTCGGAAGAAGTTAGCATGACGACCAACAAGTGTTTTAAATGTGCCTGTTGCTGTATCCATTCGAGGACTTCAAGACCTGAACGCTGAGGCAAGTTAATATCTAACAGCATTAAAGAAGGCATTGGATACTGTTGGCGGTTTGCGTATTCACCCGCAGCGCTAAGATAGCTGACTGCGGCATCACCATCATGGACAATCCGAACAGAATGAGTTAAATTCACCTTCTCAAAAGCAAGTTGAATAAAGAATGCATCAGATGGACTGTCTTCTACTATTAAAATTGTGGAATTGTCAGAATACATAATTTTCTGCAATGATTTTATCTTCGCAAAAGCTTTTCTTATAAGCTTTTTATCTGTTACTAATGGTTGCCTTATTTACGCCGCGCTGTACTAGTACTCTGTCAACTCAAAATTGACGAGTGAAAAAACCACGTTTGCAAAGCGTGTACGTTCGCGTAGCGTGTCCGTAAGGACATAGGACATAGACACGAAGAGCACGAAGGAAGAGAAAAAAAGAAGAATTTAAAGATTGCTCCAAGAGCGCAAAGTTGATGTGACAGGCCACTAGGCAAGACTGTAGTCGGGTAGCAGGACTACGTTCTCCCCTTCTTTATCTCAAGCCTAAGCGCTCAGATGCTAGGTTTAGAGCGCTACAGCAACTTTATCCCTTAGTAGTGAACTGTTCCGTCGGGCATCTTTGCTCCACTCAATCCTGTACCCCTCATATTTGCCCCTGCAATTTCTGCTTCGCTTAGGTCTGCGTTATCTAGATATGCCCCATCTAAGTCTGCCCCATCTAGCTTTGCCCCCTTTAAGTTGGCTTCACTCAAATCTACTCCTCTGAGATCTGCTCCCCTGAGGTCCGCGTTACTTAAGTCTGCTCCCTCTAAGTTGGCTCCACCTAGCTTGGCGCAGCTTAAGTCTGCTCCACTGAAATTTGCGTGCTTCAAGTTTGCCCCACTCAAATCTGCATTAACCAATTCTGCACTTACCAGGCACACGTCAATCATTCTTGCATCAGCTAAGGAAGCTTCATTCAGTTTTGCCTGACTTAAATGTGCAGCAGTTAGGTCTGCCCCTCTTAAGTCTGCGTGAATCAAGTGTGCTCCTATCAGGTGTGCCCCAACCAAATTTGCATTAGTTAAGCACACATGAACCAAGTTTACGTTGCTAAAGTCCCGTTCTCCTAATGCGTATCGTCTCAAAAGTTCCTGAGTATCCATATCTTTTGTTTCCTTAAATTTCGTTAAAAGATTTTGTCAATAAGTTTAGTAATGGTCTGTCACATCAGCTAGTCAACGGTATTCAGTCTGATAATCGGTTGCTGTGGCTCCAACAACTTAGGCTTGTTGAGCAAAGCTTTAGACTGGGTGATTATTTGCTACAGTTCTAGGCTTTGGATGGTGTTTTTCTTCCGCATAAAATTTCCCTCTGATGATTACCTACATAAACTGACATACAATACCTCTCGAACCTAATAGGGTGTAGAGATTTAGATCCGGGAAGGCGTCTATGGCAATGTGTCTATGGCGTAGTCACTTAGCCGAAAGTATTTCTCTTTAGTTGTATCATAGCATGGAATATTTAATTACGCTTGTAAAATCGAGCGACTAACCAATTCTACCCATGAACTTTTTCCAAATTTTGGTACCGCTTGCCTCCTACTTTTGGGTAGACAAATAAAAAATAACCTCCCCAAGTTTGAGTGGAGACGAACGACTTCAGATGAGCGGTGCTCCTTTATAAATCCCCTCTAATAACTCCTCTTGTTTTGCCTCTTACTTAGTCAGCCTTTCTTCTGATTGCTTAATGTGCTTCCCCATTTTCCCCAGGAGATATTTTTACAACAAATATTTGGGTATTAGACTATAATTAAGTTATCAGAAATTCTTTCCGGCTATGTGATTGGACTTATTAATAAACTCCTCTCCGAATCGGAATTTCTATATCCTTTGATTCTGGAGATTTTTTATGTCAATTTATGTGAGTAATCTATCTTCTAATTTTGAAGAAAATGACCTCAGGCAGATATTTTCCGAACATGGGTTTGTTAAGAAAATTCAAGTATATATAAACCAGAAAACTAGCGTAAAGAAAGGATTTGTCGTTGTTGAAATGGAAACGGGTGCTGAAGAAGCAGCAGCAATTCGGGAGCTAAGAGGTACTCAGTGGATGGGACGCTACCTCAAGGTTAATAGAGCTAAAACTGAGTACACCATTTCATAAATTCGTGTAAATTTAACGATAAGTGAGTCCCACTGTCTTTTGTAAAATCTGTATCGGACAACAATACAAAGGAGATAAAAAATGCCAGATTTCTTAAATAAATCGAGCGAATTACTAACTCATAGTATCACTGATAACAGCCAAGAAAATACAACTACATATACCTGGCAATCTATGTGGAGTCATCATAGTTGTCCTTGCTGTTCATACGGGTTACTCCGTCATATAAGTCATGGTGATATTTACTGGCGTTGTAGCCATTGTTATCAAACAATGCCAGTTTGGGACATATCTAAGTGCAGAACTAGCTCCGCTAGTTCTGCTCCTCTGCATGAGTTTCAAGACAAACATCCATATGAAATTTGGTAACTGAGCGAGAAAACTAATGTTTGACTTTAACACCTTAACTGAATTCTCAAGCACTTACTGCATTGGCATTTGTGCCTTTTTAATTCCAGTGAACCTGCTTGCTACCTCATCAACAATAATTTTTACACTGTTGGATCGTCCGGCTATTCATATCTGGCAAACGGCTCTCATTGCCAGTATCTTTGCTTTATTGATGATACTGCATGTATTTGCTTGGTTTATGATGGGAGTAGTTATGGCTCCCACGTATATTTTATTGGGGCTAGGCAGCGTCTGTCTGTTTGCCAATTTAGGCACAGTTCTCAAGAGACAAACGTGCAATTTTTATTGGGAAATCTGGGCAAAGTGCTGGGAAACTAAGCACTGAATGCCAGAGTAGAGCAAGCCCAAACTGCCGCAATGCCGGCTCTTGTAGCCGCGATAGTGCAAGTAACGATTGGGCCGCAGTTCTACCTAAACACAACTTTTTTAGCTAAACCCACAGTATTTAAAGTTTTAATCGCCCACCAAGTGACATCAATTTCCCACCAATGCACTCCCGAAGAAGCCACATTTGGGTGAGCGTGGTGGTTGTTATGCCAACCTTCTCCATAAGTTAAAAGCGCTGCCCACCAAAGATTACGAGAGCCATCATCAATAGAGAAATTACGATATCCAAAGCAGTGAGTTGCTGAGTTAATCAACCAAGTACTATGCCAAAGCAATACCGACCTGACAAATATGCCATAGAGCACAAAATTCCATCCACCCAAAACATGCAACAGCAGCCCTAGAGGAATTTGAAGGAGCAAGAAGTTGCGATTTAACCAACGGTAATAGAGGTCACGCTCAAGGTCTGGTGCAAATTTTTTATAACTTGAGTAGTTGAAAAACTCGGAGCGTGGGTACAAAAGCCATAGCATATGGCTCCACCAAAAACCCCGTGCTGCTGAATAAGGATCTTTCTCTTCATCTTCAGTATGGGCGTGATGCAAACGGTGCGTTGCTACCCAAAAAATAGGTCCTCCTTGAAGGGCAAGCGCACCAATAGTAGTAATAATGTATTCCAACCACTTCGGCACCTGAAAACTCCGATGAGTTAAAAGTCGGTGATACCCCAAACAGATACCAATGCTACCCAGTAACCAGTGCAGAAATAGCATGACTCCCAAAGCTGACCAAGAAAAAAACCAGGGAGCCGATAGAGCTACGGCGTGAATTGCACCAAAAAAGGCAACACTTATCCAACTGATAGCAAGGCGATCCTTACTCTCAGAGACAGTTGATTGTATTGTCATAAATCATTCCTTAAATTTTATTTGCCATTCTCTTCATCATAGATGCCACTATATTCAAGCCACCTTTACTCAATGGGAGAACTTGATTTTTAGCAAGTCTGTATTCACGAATACAACGAAAAGCCCTCAGTTCCAGTACTTGAACACAGGCATCAATGCTCGAGCGTATTGCGATTAAGCTGATTTACGGTAGACTGTTGTACTAACAAAATATGTCAGATCTGTTGTGAAACCTTGTAGGATAGATTATTTAGATAAATTGACATAAATTGTATCCGAAATCGCAGGGTGTTGAGATAAGAGGTTTCGGAGAGAAACTTGTCTTGACCAAAAGGTAAAAGCCTGTCAATACTAAAAACAAACGCTGCCACCTAATTTTTTCTCATTTACTATCATAGCACAGAATTACTCACTTTGGGCTTGCTCTACTCCGGCATTCAGCGCTTGGTCTGGTGTACTGTAGCAACCGAACAGGCACGAATCAAAGTCGGCAATGGGGACTGGGTTGCGTTCTAATACGTAATGAATGGCAATCACGTAGGAGTATTTTTTTTTAAGTAGAGGATGGGGATGCACCGCCACATACCACGGTGTATGAGTCCCAAACTCAGAAAGAGTGCCTATTTTTTCAAGGATTGGTTTGTTCATTGTCTCCTGAAACTTTCTTCGCTTTAGTTGCAAAACGCTGTCTTAAATAACCTAACTGTTCGGGGGGTAGAAGTGCGAGCGGAAAAAAGTTAGCTTTAACTGGGACAGCAGTAACGTACTACATACAGTAGATATCATTCAACCATAGCCCGATTTTTCTGTTGTTTTCACTAACTCAAGAGGGACAAATAATTGTAGGTAATCTTCTGGCGGGAAGGGAGTAGCTGAAATATTAAGTCTTAAAATATAGCCATAGTTCTACAAAAAGTTTCTATGAATTCATTCTTTAAGTAGATGTTGAAGGAAATAGAAAATAGTTAGTGTTTTGAGGAATTAACTTATGAACAACTCATAATTTTTGACTTACACGATAAGACAAATTTATTAAAACTTCATAATGATTTGATTGAGATGTATAGAGAGTTACTATACAACCTCGTTAGTTCGGTCATAAGACCTCTTTCGTAAATGCTGGATTTGGATTTGAATGGTCGATTTTTGCGTCGCATAATCCGATTTTTGTAAAAAGTTTTATGCATCCGCTTGTACCACAATCGACCAAAACTGCACTTAGAATCTTAAAAAGAAGGAGCGTATGAAAACACTGTTGCTCTACCCCCAATTTCCCCAGTCCTTTTGGTCTTACGATCGTGCGATGGAAATGGCAGGACTCAAAGCAGCCATTCCGCCCTTGGGCATTATTACCGTTGCAGCACTCCTAAGAGAAGATTGGGAAATCAGATTTTATGACCGCAATGTCAGCCTAGAGACAGACGCAGATTGGGAGTGGTGCGACCTGGTTATTCTCTCTGCTATGCTGGTGCAGAAACCGGATTTCCACGCCCTAATTCAAAAAGCAGTGCGGTTAGGCAAGAAGGTGGCAGTAGGTGGACCTTACCCCACGTCTGTGCCGCAAGATGCTCTTGACTCTGGGGCGCATTACCTGATCCTGGATGAAGGAGAGATAACGGTTCCGCAGTTCCTCGAAGCGATCTCTCTTGGGCATGCCCAAGGAATCTTCCGCTCCACCCAGAAACCAGATGTCACGACTAGCCCCATACCCCGCTTTGACCTGCTTGAGCGCGATGCCTACTTTATGATGGCGATTCAGTTTTCTCGCGGTTGTCCCTTCAATTGCGAATTTTGTGACATCATTTCCCTCTACGGTCGCAAACCGCGCACTAAAGAACCTCTTCAAACCTTAGCAGAGTTGCAAACCCTCTATGATTTAGGCTGGCGGGGGTCACTCTTCATTGTCGATGACAACTTTATTGGGAATCAGCGCAATGTCAAACGCCTCTTACGAGAATTGATTCCTTGGATGAAACAACACAACTATCCTTTCACCTTCATGACCGAAGCCTCTGTGAATTTAGCAGAAGATGATGAACTGCTAGAGCTGATGGTAGAAGCAGGATTCTATGCTGTCTTTCTCGGCATTGAAACTCCCGACCAAGACAGTCTCGTCGTGACGCGCAAAATGCAAAATACACGTAACCCGCTAGTAGAAGCCTGCCGCAAGATCAACGTTGCGGGACTGCTAATTTATGCAGGGTTTATCCTCGGCTTTGATGGAGAACGCTCCGGTGCGGGTGAACGGATTCAAGCCTTTGTTGAACAAACTAGTATTCCTCAACCGATGCTAGGTATCCTCCAAGCCTTGCCCAACACTGCCCTCTGGAACCGACTCCAAACAGAACAGCGTTTAATTGAGGGCGTCGGCGTCACGGCTACGGGAGACCAGAATACCCTCATGAATTTTGTTCCCAGCCGCCCCATTGCCGAAATTGCTAGAGAGTATGTTGAAGGCTTCTGGACATTGTACGAACCCGCGAACTATCTGAGGCGATGTTTTCAGCAGTGCCTCAATATTGTTCCTCCGGCAAGGCGAACACAAACCATGCAACTACCCTTGGGTAAGGAGTTGCGACTTATTGCCCAGTTAGTCTGGCATCAGGGCTTACGACGACCTGACATTCGAGGGCAGTTTTGGCGACAACTATGGACGCTTCTGCTGAGAAAGCCCCAAGTTCTTAATATGTATTTGGCGCTATGTATTGCGGGAGAGCATTTTTGGGAGTACCGAATTTTAGCCAGAGAACGGATGACTCAACAGCTAGGCTACGATCCACTATCCGTCTCTGTACTAAGAGAGCTTGAACCAATGCTTGTCAGGAACAGTAGGTGTTGAGGACAGCAAAACATCTCAGGCTTGGATGGCTCCTCAATCAGATGGCGTTTGCTAGTTACCGTAAACTGTCATGCTGGTTTAATCTTGTAGAGATAAGACCAGCATCTCTTCGCTAAACCTCCGCTCGGACACCAACAGTGGGTGAGGAGGATAGGGGAACAGTAGGCTCGGCAGCCCACCATAGCGCAACAGCGGGAACCACACCCAACAAAACACTCATTATTGTGGGAATCCAGAACTGGCTGTCGAGTTGACTAATTGTGATGATGGCTCCGAAGGCAAAGTTAACCAGGTAGATCGAGAGCGGAACCCACAGTTGAGTACGGCTCAGTCTAGTCAAAGTGTCACGCCAGAAAAGCGTTGCTACGGACATGAAAAGCGCTCCGGTTCCTAACCAGCCGAGCAAGTTGCGGTAGGGCATACCAAAGAACTGTCCCAGCTCAAGAAATTCCCAGAAGGGGTAAGGGGTCTGGCTCATGGCAGGGTCTAAGACCAAGTCCCAAGCGGTAAGGAGAATGGCACCCAGGGCGATCGCCCCCAACTGCTTGACCCAACCATTAACCCCCATAGCCTCCAGCCCAACTCTCGCCAGTAGATAGGCAGACATCCCCAAATAAAACCAGGACAACGGAACAGTGAATGGTACCAATCCGGCAATTTTGTAACCTAAACCGCTCAAATAGTGATAATGACCAAACGGAAAGCCTGTGCTGGTTCCCAGCAGTTCACTACATAGTGACAAAAGCACGCTTGGCAGCATAAACCCCAGCCAATTTCGCCAGCCCAGTACTCGGCAAGCATAAATCGCAACAGTGGCGGCTCCCAACAGAATGTAGACAACGCCACCGACCACCATGCTCCAGCCAAACACTATTTGACCAATGGGCGGTAAGGTCGCAATCAAAGCAGGATTGGGCAATACAAACAGCAGTCCTGCCAATCCAAACACCAGTGACAAAATGTGAGCAAGGAGACAGAGGCGCTCAACAGTAACCAACGGCTTCATGAAGACTCCTTATAAAGTGTCGCACTGTAAACAATGAGGCTGTTTTCGTTTCAACTTTAGAGTTATGAATCAATCCATGATGATTATGCCTTAGAAGGCAGTTTGACCTTTTGGGCTAAGCCGAGGGTTAGGTAAAAACCTAGAAAAATTAGGACGACTGGTGAGTAGAACTACTTACCTGCAATTGATGGAGCACTCGCCCGATTCATAGGTCCGATAGCCAAAGATGATGGTGCTCTTTTCTAGTTTTCATAGAACAGACGTATTATTCTCGTGACAAAAATTAGTACCAACAATCTATAATAGCTCTAGTCAAAATTCATCCTTCTGTAGAGTTAAATCATGTTCTAAATAAATGTGTCAAATTAAACATAACATCTTCACAATTGCTTAGTTTTCTGCTGGATTGGTGCTTCAAGTCTTTACTTGTTGATTTTTTTTGAAATTGTCACACTTAAACTTAATAAATCAGCGAATGTTATTTATGCTCTAACGTTGTAGCCTAGCACTACAACGTTGTTTTCGTCAGAAGGGCGCTGATACCCAAACCACGTCCACTATTACTAGCAAAGCCCCACTCAGAATAAACTTTCAAGCGTTGGCGTACATGAGTTACCCTGTTAAAGCAGGATTTGCATTTGTTGTTCTTTTAAGACTAACTTATCCCAAATTACATGAGTATCTATGCGTTGGGTGAGGTCGTCTAGTTGAGTTGGAACGTGATTTTATCAAACATTTGAGGGTAGTTTTGGCTCGCTCAATTATTCATAAAAAACTATTGTTCGCAATTCAATACTCTGACGTGGTGGGGTATCCAGAGGGCTTGTGGGAGCGTTAAATCCGGTATGAGCAGCAAACTTTGCCCTTCCATCCTCTGCGGAGTCAAAACACTTAATAAATAGTGCTTCATCTGGCTGTAGGGGAGGTCAAGGAAAAAACGACTATCTGTGCTCATTGGTTATATCCTTCGTTCAAAAGTTCAGACAATTTCCAATTGCTAGGCTAGAAGGGGTTAGAAACAAAGATTGAGTATAATCTATAACCGGATACCCGCTTGTTTCATCAGGGGTAGGATGCGATCGCCAAAAAATTCTAGGTCTTCCTTAAAGTCAAAAAAGCTCAATTGCAAGCCGTTTACTCCAGCTTTTTTCAACTGTACGAACTGCTCGACCACCTGCTCGGGCGTACCGATCACCTCAATGTTCCCACCAATAGCCCGACGTTTCGGTGCGTCTATACCCCGGCGACCCTTCCAAGCATGGGCGTCGCTGTCAAATCTGCTAAAACCTAAAGGTGCATCTGAGTCAGCGTGGGCGACTATAGCATCGTGATAGGCCCAGGTTTCGCGTTCAGTTTCCCGACTGATTACCATAGGATTGAGGAGCGTTAAAACTTCGCGTCCAATATCGCGTGCTGCTTGCTTGACTCTTTGTGTGTGTGCGGGTAGAGCCTCAATAGCACTGGCGAAGTCCGAACCTCCTGGGCTAGTGATAAACACAATGTCAGAATAACGTGCAGCGAAGGATATGCCTGCGTCTGAACCTGTAGCGTTAACAAGCACTGGACGACCGTATTTCGGTTTCGGTGTAACGAAAGCACCGTTAAGTTTCCACGAAGACTTCCCCTCAAATGAGAAATTCTCGTCGTCACCCCACAAGCGTTGCAGCACTTCGATGAACTCAGCTGCCAGTTCATAGCGGCGATCGTGCTCGATACGATCCCAACCAAACATCTCATGTTCGATAGCACGGTGTCCGGTCACCACATTGATGCCCCAGCGACCCCCTGATATATGATCGAGCGTTGCACCATACTTAGCTAAATGCAATGGATGGATTGGTCCGTACAACACGTGAATGGTTGATATCAGCAGGATCTTCTGTGTCAAACTTGTTAGGGCTGCTGTCGTCATAAAAGAGTCCAGAGCTTGGCCGTTGAACACACCACCATAGCCACCTTTGGGTAGCCACTGTGAAAGTGCAAATACCAAGTCAAAGCCCAAAGCCTCAGCGTGTAATACTAGAGCCTTATTATATTCAAAGCTCCAGTCAGTCGTGCGTGGTAATTTAGAAGCACTCCAACCACCTGCCTGAATTGGCAGAAATAACCCCAGTAATACAGGCTGCTGCAATGCTTGAGAGAGGGGGCTCAGGGGATAGTCTGTCGGGGCTGCAAAGCGATCCCAACCGACAATCGAACCGGGGCAGTGGCTAAGGGTCATCGTTCAAATTGTGCGTACAGATGGTTAAACAAAGTTTTTATACCAAATTGAAAAAAGAATGCAACAGATGGTTGAGTTAAAATTAAATCTTGGCAAAGCTTTCTCAATCCACCCGTTCGCTCATTCTATTAATCATCAATTTCCATCAATCCAATAAATCGGGTTGGTCATGAGTAATTTCATCCCATAAATACTGGAATCCGCGCCAACCTGCTTCATGAGTTCCGTTACGTTTTTGAATCTCTAAGGCGAGGTCGCGGTCAATGAGAATGGGTTTACCGACAGCTTCTGCTAGCAATTGAGATTTAGCTGCATCTTCTAGACGGATGAACCACCAAGCAGCTTCGTCTACACTGCGTCCTACGGTTAACAATCCATGATTGCGGAGAATCGCAGCTTTGCGATCGCCTAGTGCTTGAGCAATGCGTTTTCCTTCACTTGTCTCTAGCACAATACCTTTGAAATCATCAAATAAGGCATGATCTTGGTAAAAGGCAGCAGAATCTTGGGTAATGGGGTCGAGCAATCGACCCAGCGATGACCACGTTTTGCCATAGAAGGAATGAGCATGAGCCGCAGCGATAATATCTGGGCGGGCTTCGTGGATTTGTGAGTGAATAGCAAAAGCTGCTTGATTGAGTGCGCCATTACCTCGAACAACTTCACCTTGAGGATTTACCAAGATCAAGTCGGAGACACGAACCCGGCTGAAATGAATCCCAAAGGGGTTTACCCAAAAATGGTCAGTGAGTTCGGGGTCGCGAGCTGTGATGTGTCCTGCTAGCCCGAGAGCAAAATCGAAGCGGGCAAAGATTCGCAAAGCAGCAGCTAAACGTTCTTGGCGATGGCGACGCTCTGCTTCCACAGAGGTAAAGGTTGGTGGCTTTGTCAAGCTACCATTGCGGACGAGAGAAGTTTGTACCATAATTCTCAGCTCCTACTAAAGTAATTCTAGGAATCCCCCGTGGGGTCTTCCAAGCGAGGGTATCAAGAATGCACTGTTGCTTCTACCTTCTTGTTATTCTTCTTCAAAACAGTTGGTAATTCACTAGTGAAGGGCTCACCTTCAACCACCTGCGAGCGGAAACCATCGGGACCAACTGGAATATCACCAGTGATTGTGGTGCGATGGAGTACCCGCTCAACTTCTATATGGTCTATATCTTGGGGAGCTAAATGCGCGGTGGCGCGGTTGTCCCAGAATGCAATATCACCGTTATTCCAACGGAAGCGGGTAGTGTAAGCGGGCTTAGTAATCTGGTTAAAGAATAACTCGAGCAGGAGATCGCTCTCCTGTGGTGACACGTCAAGAATGTGCGAGGTGAAGCCAGGGTTCACGAACAGTGCGCGTTCCCCTGTCTCCGGATGAACTCGCACCACCGGGTGAATGGAAACCTGGGGATTGGCTGCAATGCGCTGAACAAGTTTGCTGTTGCTGGATAGTCGCAAACGTGCATTGAAGCGATGTTCTGCCTTCAATGTGTCTGCTAGCGCCCGCAGAGGTGCTGATAAACCCTCATAAGCCGCAACTAGATTAGTCCACTGTGTATCACCACCAAAGCTAGGAACGTCAACTGCACGCAAAATTGACGCAGCAGGCGGGTTAACAACTGCTGTCACATCCGTGTGCCAGCGGTTCTCGTAACTGGAACGGCGCAAACCGTTGCGTCGCTCATAGCGGCTGCGGTCAATGGGTAGTATTTGTTCAAAGCCTTCAATCGGCTCATCCTCATGTGGATGTGCGTAAGTTACTTCGCCGAAACGAGCCGTGAACGCAATTTGTGCGGCGCGATCGATGTTCTGACCGCGAAAGAACACGACTTTCCACTTTAACAATGCTTGACGAATTTCTTTAACTGCATCATCATGCAGGGGACGCGAAAGATCCACCCCGCCGATCTCGGCACCGATGAAACCAGCTACTTGTTTGACTTCAATATGGTTGTAGCTCATGTGAATTATCCAAAGTTTTACCCATAGGACGGTGTTCGCACTCGTTCACTTCCTTTGTGTTGCGATCGAGTGCAAGGAAGATATCAAAGGTAGCAATCTACTCTGTCAAGTTTAAATTGAGGGCTGCTCATTTAAGTTCGGAGTTGCGCTGTCTTCGCTAAAGCACAACTCCGAACTCCTCAAAACAACATTGACACTCTAGATCGTAGCTCTAAAAATATATTATACGATAAATTGATAAAATTACCGTATTATTAAATTAACCCAGTGCAGTGTCTTTCCTCCTGTCGTGCTCAATTCATTGAAAGCACCAGAAAACCCGCTCGCTACGTTGGGTAAGGCAGAAAGCCGCCCTATCACTTGGGGCACGCACAATTACGAAACACTTGCTCGTGCCCGAGAGCAAGATGAAATCCAGTAAAAACTTTTCCTTATTTGCTTAGCTTAAACCTATGTCAACTAGCAGCAAAACTGAAAAATTGGCAATTAGTGAATTATGGTACACCCGGTGTCCGGTTCCTACTATTTCCGGGGTGGCTTTGGATTTAGGATGGTTAGATCGGACTTTTGCTAAAAATGGTATTTCCTTCAAGTCCTTACGGGCTGCTGAAGAGCGTTCTGTTCGCGAGTCTCATTACGATCACAAACTCAAAGGGTTGTTTCGCGAGGGCGGTAATATTCCGGCGATTTGGGCTCGGGCTACTGGGAAGGATACCCGCGTTATTGGCTTAACCTGGGTAGATGAATACCAAGCAATCCTCACTCTACCAAATTCAGAAATAGCTCAGCCAGCAGATTTGCGGGGGCGGAGGTTGGGATTACCACATCGGATTGAAAGTCAAATAGACTTCTCCAGAGCAATGGCTTTGCGGGGTTTCTTGAGCACTCTGTCGCTAGCTGATTTAAATGAAACTGATGTTCAATTTGTAGATATCAACGCCCAGCAAACAGACTTACGAGAACTGGGAAGTACTAACGTAGAGCGGAGTAATTTTTATTCTGCAGAAGTTACAGCCTTACTGCGAGGTGAGGTAGATGCTATCTATGCTAAAGGTGCTCCTGGTGTGGATTTAACTGTCGAACATGGTTTTCAAGTTGTCTTCAATTTAGGAGATCATCCCGATCCTCTGGTGCGCGTGAACAACGGTACTCCCAGAACGATCGCAGTTAATGCGGATCTTGTAGAACAGCATCCAGATTTGGTGGTTCAGTACTTAGTGTGTCTTTTGCAAACCTCAAAATGGGCGGAAACTCATGCTCAAGAGGTGGTTAGAATTGTCTCACAGGAAACAGGGGGCGGTGAAGAAGCAGTTCGGAAAGCCTATGGAGCCAGGTTGCATCAACGCTTGCAACCAAGTTTATCAGAGGAATGGATTGCCGGACTTAAGTTACATAAAGACTTTCTTTTGAAGTGGGGATTTATCCCAGCAGATTTCGATCTTGATGCTTGGATTGTTCGAGAGCCCTTGCTCGAAGCTGAGAAATTAGCCTTGAATCTCCCGGAACCTGTTTTTGCCTAATTATTAAGTTTGAGGCTTCTGTAAAGAAAATTCTGATGATACGGAGTTGCGTTCAAAGATATTACGTGTTGATGGGACAAAGGAGACACGGGAGAAAGTAAGATGTACGAACGCAACTTGGTATGAGTTTGTCGTTAACGAAAAACGTGCTTGAAAATTCAGAATAGAAGCCCCAATCACAAAAAGCAAACCGCTTCCTTAAGTGCTTTTGAACTAAAACTTATCATATTGGAAGGTAAAAATTATGGAAGTTCTTTGGTATTTAACTGCACCAGATGGTCCATATCCTTGGAATAAAAAGGGAGCACGCAAAATTGATTATGCATATATGCAGCAGTTAGCGCGGGGAATTGACCACCTGGGTTACTCTGGCGCACTCCTAGCAACGGGCGTACACGATACCTGGGTATTAGGTTCCTCACTGATTCCGTTTACGGAACGGATGCGCTTTCTGGTTGCCGTACATCCTGGTTTGTTATCGCCTACTTTGTTTGCTAAGATGGCGGCGACTTTCGACCAGTTTTCTAAGGGTCGGTTATTAATCAATATTATCAACGGTACATCCAATACAATGGCTGCTTATGGCTTGCATCTTTCCCACGATGAGCGCTACAGCCACTGTGATGAATACCTTACAGTTTGGCGCAGGCTAATGGCTGGGGAAACTGTAGACTTTGAAGGAAAGTATATTAACGTCAAGCAAGCTAAGATAGGAATACCTACAGTACAATCGCCCTATCCTCCCTTATGGTTTGGTGGTTCGTCTGATGCAGCCTTGGAAGTTGCAGCCAAACATATAGATACTTACTTAACTTGGGGTGAAACTCCACCCCAAATTGCTGAACGAGTCGCAACAATGCGATCGCTCGCAGCGAAATACGGTCGCACTTTGCGATTTGGAATTCGCCTCTATGTAATTGTTCGAGAAACTGAGGAGGAAGCTTGGAAGGCTGCTGACTGGTTACTTCAGCATATGGATCGAGAATCAGTGATGAATATACAAAAAATGCTGAATAGCGGTGACTCAGTCGGGCAACAACGAATGTTAAAGTTTCATAGCGGTCAGATTCCTCAGAACGTTAAAGACTTAGAAATTTACCCCAACCTCTGGGCGGGTTTGGGTTTGGTGCGTCCCGGTCCCGGTACTGCCGTAGTGGGCGATCCTAAGACTGTTGCTGCTCGCCTCCAAGAATACGCCGATATTGGTATTGAAACTTTCATCATCTCGGGTATTCCTCTGATTGAAGAAGCTTATCGAGTTGCCGATTTATTGTTGCCACTCCTGCCAATTTCTCGACCGGGCGATAACCAAACTCCTATCAATGTTCATGTTCCTACCTGGAGCAGTATCAGAGAAACTGTAGGGGCTATTTCCTCTGCTAAAGACATTGCTGAATCTGCCAAAGAACTGGGTTGATTTGAGAAATTCGCCTTCAATTTTACAGTATAATGAAAGATCGAAATATATTCGAGACTGAATTCCTTAACTACCGCATCAAACGTCGTAGTTTACCCACAACATTATTTTTCCTAACATCTGCCATAACAGTTGCCTGTAATCGCGATACTACCACAACCAGCAATTCCACTTCCCAGTCTTCCGTAGCGAATAGCTCTGCTCTTTCAAATGTGGCAGATACCAGCATTCAAGGTACGAAAGCTCGAATAGGCATTATTAGGGGACCCGGACCTTATTACTTGGCTAAGGTCAAAG
Source organism: Tolypothrix bouteillei VB521301 (assembly GCF_000760695.4). Taxonomy (GTDB): domain Bacteria; phylum Cyanobacteriota; class Cyanobacteriia; order Cyanobacteriales; family Nostocaceae; genus Scytonema; species Scytonema bouteillei_A. Next base: position 7,816,683 of record NZ_JHEG04000001.1, read on the forward strand.
GCACTCTGAATCAATACTTAGAAGCTAAAAAATTTGGGGTACAGTGGTTAGGTCCATTTCCAGCTTTTGCACCTGCTGTTGAAGGTTTGAATGCTGGTAGTATTGACTTTACAGGTGGTAGTACTACAGCTGCTATCTCGGCTATGGCAGGAAATTCACCGTTCAAGATTTTTGGGTACCAAGTCAGTGGTAAAGATGGATCGGGGATTTTGGTCCCGAAAAACTCTTCGATTGCGACGGTAAAAGATCTAGTCGGTAAAAAGGTGATTGTAAATCGTGGAGGTACTGGCGAGTATCTGCTAGCAAAAGGTTTGGAAAAAGCAGGAGTTTCTATAGACCAAGTGCAGCGAATTTATCTTGGTCCGGCAGATGCTGCTCCTGTCTTTGCTTCAGGAAAAGCAAGTGCGTGGGCGGTGTGGGGAACTTTTTTTGCTAATGCAGCAGTTAAAGATAGTGCTAGGATTTTAGCTACAGCGGGAGAGATTGATTCGGAGAATGATGGCATTTATATTGTTCACAATGCATTCTTGGAGAAGCATCCGGATATAGTGAAAGCTGTTTATGATGTCCTGGTACAAGAAAGTAAATGGGTGTTATCAAATGCAGCCCAGGCAATGCAAGTCTATGGTAAGGAATTTAAGCTTTCTGAGAGCGTACAAAAGTTTATGAGTGAAAGGGTAGAGGGAATACCAACACCCGTCGGTGCAGCAGAAATAGAAAAGATGAATCGTGTCAGTGACTGGTTTTTTAAGCTGGGCATTATTCCCAAAAAGCCCACTATAGAAAACTTTGTAGTTGATGTCACCAAGATATAAACGAGCAATAACGTGCTTTTTTACTCTGCAATCGGCATTATTTCAGCTAATTCACTCGGTTTATTGTGAAAACAAGGAGGAACATTATGACTCATTCAATTCGCATCGGTGTCCATGTCAATAACCTCTCAGTATTTACACTCAGCAGAAAACCTGAGTTATTAAAAGATTTGCTTGAGCCAACGGGAGTATCAGCACAGTGGCTCCCAGAAACAGGTGGGCATCAAACAGTAAAGCTCTTAAAAACAGCAGAAATTGATATTGGTGCAACAGGTACAACTCCACCAATTTTGGCACAGGCTCAGGGAGTACCAATCGTTTATTTGGCTACATCTCAACCTCGCCCAGTTCAGGGAGCAATTGTTGTCCTGGAAAATTCGCCCATTCAAAGTGTGAGCGATTTGAAAGACAAGACTGTCAGTTTAAGTGAAGGGTCTTACCAACAACATTTACTAGCGATCGCTCTAGATAAAGTAGGGCTTACCTATCAAAATGTCAAAACCATCCCCCACACGGCTGATTCACTCCAAGCCTTTCTCAATGGTGAAATAGATGCTTGGATAACATCAGATCTACATTTGGCACAAGTTCAGAAAACCCATCAAGTGAGAGTACTGCTTTACAGTTCTGAGCTATTTAGCAATCGCTCTGTTTACTTTACCCATCGCACTTTTGCCGAGCAACACCCAGATGTCTTGTCAGCTTTTATCCGAGCACTAGAACGAGTCGATCGCTGGATTGCCACTCATTTTACTGAAGCAGCCGAACTACTAGCCAAAGAAATTAACAACGGCATTGATGCCCGAGGCTGGGAACAGTCTCTAAGAAAAAGACCTTGGGGTCTTGTCCCACCTTCGCAAGAGTTTATTGCCGAACAACAATACGCAGCTGATGTTTTCTATCGTTTTGGTTTGCTGCCCAAGAGTATTAATGTTTCTGAAGCACTATTGACCGATCCCCTGAGTGTCTTTGAAGCCAATCTTGCTTTAGCTAGCAGATAGCTGTATTTTTCGGAAGCGCGATCGCTTTACTGTTACCGAAGCACGCAGTAAAGCGATCGCGTTGCACTATATCGTATTACCTCGCTTTATTGGGAATGCCAGAAAATACAAATAACTGTTGCTCTTTAGGTGCGGGTAAATTTTCACCAATGTAACGGTTAATACCTACACCCATGTCTCCCGTAGCGGTAAGTTTGAACTTCACTTCTTCAAATTCAAACGCTTGCAAAAATTTCCGCACATTCTCGGAGTAGGGAATTCCGTTAGAGTGTCCCCGAGTCCAGATAGCAAAAGCACCTTGTTTGCTTAGAAACCTCAAATTGTCTAGCAACCGTTTGAGCTCGGCTTCATCGGCTAAATTGCCGAAGACACCACACACAATAACGATGTCTGCTGGTACTGCTCCTACATAGTTAGCGGAGATAGTTGCATCACCATTGATAAATTCAATTTGCTTTGCTAAACCTAATGATTCTATAGTTGCTTTTCCACGTTCAACTAGATTCGGGTTGAGTTCAACGAGTCTTGCATAAACCTCTTGAGCGCGGGGGTGATTTGCTAGGGTTCCTAATAAATCCCGTCCATCACCAGCACAAACACTCACTACGCGGATTCTTCCTGCTGGAGATGCATCCAAGCTGTAGGATATGTATTCCCGCACGATTTCCAGACGCTGTTGTAATTTTGGTTCCGTATTATAGAGATCGTGCCATTCCAACCAATCTTTTGGCATAAGGGGTGATTCCAATTTCTTGCAAAATGTGGCTTTGCAGAGTGACAAGCACGCTGTACTTCGGTAAACTACAATAAATCTATCGATTAAAAGTATTTTACAATGAAGGCATAGTATTATAAAAATTCATTCAAAATTAAGCCTGCAGGAAATACCAATCAATTCTTGCTTCCCCTGCTGCTCCGTAGCAAACTTATGCTCTAACTAACCTCATAACTGCGATCGCCCAAATCTGGTCCTGTGCTGGTAACATTGGGCTCCAAAATGCTTAACTAATGGTTTAGCAGATGTTTGTAAAGTCTATCGTTGTATCAAGATCCTCTTTAATAAGGGGGACTTGAAGAAAAATTTCCCCCCTTTTTAAGGGGGGCTAGGGGGGAGCTAAAGTTTTGGATACCTCAGCCACTACTTTCAAAACGTCCTCTTAGGGTTACATAAGTTTGATGTTAGGAGAAAAAGGTTGGGAGGGTGAGGTTTGTAGAACCTGCGTTATGTTATTTGCAAGCAAAGTCAGAATTTCAATACTATAAATACGATAACCTACATTATTTACCGTATTATAAATTTTAAGATTAAGCGTAAAAGCACAATATATGTCGAAAAAACTCTTATCAGTCAGATTTCGGGGAATTTTCAGTAGCTTATTACAGAGACTATCTAGAATTCGTATATTGGCTCTATTCTTTACAGTAGGACTAATCTTGAGTCCGGCTGTCTCTGTTTTTTCTTTCAGCAATACAAGTCACTCTGGGCTAACGCTAGCACAGAATCGGGCAAATCAAAGCGTTGTGATTCGCATTGGCTACCAAAAAGCAGCAACTGTTCTTAACGCTTTGAAGACAAAAAAAGACTTAGAGAAAGCTTTGCCTGCTGGTTCTAAAGTGACATGGACAGAATTTCCAGCAGGTCCGCCAATGTTAGAGGCAATCAATGCTGGAAGTATTGATTTTGGGTACACAGGTGAATCACCGCCTATATTTGCCCAAGCAGCTGGTACTCCCTTGGTTTATGTTGCTTACGATCCTTGGAGCCCAAAAGCAGAGGCTATCATCGTACCGAAAAATTCACCCATCAAAACTGTAGCGGATCTTAAAGGCAAAAGAGTGGCTTTTGCAAAAGGCTCAAATACTAACTATCTAGTGGTAAAAGCTTTAGAAAAAGCAGGATTAAAGTACAGCGATATTAAGCCAGCTTTTCTCACACCTCCCGATGCTCGTGCAGCATTTGAAGGTAACAATGTGGATGCGTGGGCTATTTGGGACCCGTATTTAGCTGCTGCTGTCGCTGCGACAGGCGCACGCACTCTGACTGATGGAACGGGACTTGTATCGAATCGCGGTTATTATCTTGCAGCCAAATCTTTTGTCCAGAAGCAACCATCAGCGTTAAAAACAGTTCTGGCTCAAGTGAAAAAAATCAGTGACTGGGCGCAAAAGAATCCCACAGATGTCGCGAAATTTCTCTCGCCAGAATTGGGTATTGATGCTGCTGTCTTGGAGATCGCTGAAAGGCGGCGCAAATATGGAGTACTACCGATGACAAAAGAAGTTATCGCTGGACAACAGCAAGTAGCTGATGCTTTCTACAAAATCAAGCTCTTGCCAAAACAAGTTTCTGTCAAGGAAATTGTTTGGCAGGGTAGTTAAATTTTAGCATTATCATTTTAATTTTTCACAAGAAGAATAACGATGAATGGTTTTGCCACGTGAATTTGAAAAAGACGAGTCAGGGAAAATGGTGTTGTTTAAACGTGCTACTGAACCTTATAGGTTGGAGTTGGATTTAGGACAAGAGGTTGATAACGTAACTGTTAGGTAAGATGAAAACCCAATTTGTCAAGAACCCAACTATAAGAGCTAAAGAATGGATGCTCCTCTTCATTCTGTCTTTATTATGGGGCGGTTCTTACTTTTTTATTAAAATTGTTCTTGTGGAACTCCAACCGTTTACGGTAGTATTAGGTCGTGTTAGCTTTGCTGCGATCGCTAACTTAATTTATTTCCGTATACTTGCTGTTGCAGGTGCAACTAACGCCTCGTTGGTAACGTTTTTGATTCCAATCAGTGCGCTCTTACTTGGTGTATTTGTCCTTGGAGAAAGGTTGGATTGGAATACTTTTGCAGGTATGTCACTCATTTTTACAGGATTAGCCGCTATTGACGGAAGGCTCTTGAGATTACCATAAAAACTATTGACCTTACTAAATACATTGGAATCTACGTGTTAGAACTTTATAGCTACTATCGTTCAACAGCTTCATATAGAGTCAGGATTGCACTAGAGTTAAAGAAAATTCCTTATTTGTATAAAAGTGTTTCTGAATTAAGAAAAGGTAAACCAGAGTTTACAATAAAATACCAAAAAATTAATCCTCAAAAATTGGTTCCTACCCTTATTGATGGTGAAGCTGTTATTACCCAGTCATTAGCAATTGTTGAATATCTAGAAGAATGTTATCCGCAACCTGCACTTTTACCATCAGACATTTTTGCACGAGCTTATACAAGACAAATTGCCCTTTTGATAGCTTGCGATATCCATCCCTTAAACATCATGAGAGTTCGTAAATACTTGACTGAACCGATAGGTTTAAATCAAGCTGAAAAAATGAATTGGTATCATCACTGGCTGGGGGAAGGTCTAAACGCACTTGAAAATATTCTAGATAACAGTAGATTTTGCAGCAATTTTTGTTATGGTGATACTCCAACAATCGCGGATGTATTTCTCGTACCTCAGGTTTATAATGCCGAGCGATTTAAATACCCTTTAGAGCCATATCCTCATATTCGCCGAATTTATGAAATATGTATGACTCATCCCGCATTTATTGCCGCACAACCGCATTTACAACCTGATATTGTGGAGTACAATCCAGAGGATGAATATTAAAAAATAAATTTGTCTTTTGCCAATCTTTTGCATTAAAATACAGCGAGTAGGAGAGTATCTTGCTTTTTACCTGTAACCGTGCCAATATTAATATTACTAAATTTTAATCAATTAACCGTATATTATTAGATTTAGTCTAACTTACAACTTCTGAGAGTCCTAGTAAGAGCGAAAATCGCAGACAGTTGTGTTGGTATGAATGATTTGAAAGATGTGTTTCTCGCTCTTCTATAATTTTGACCTGATGCCAGGGAAGCTATCTGAGCTTTACATTGCTTGCCCAAAAAGTTTTATTTCGGTTGCAGTTAGTCACAGCAGCAAGCAGCATAGCTGTTGATACACATCTATAAGGAGAACGATCGCGCATGACTTCTATTAAACGCCGTCACGTACTAAGTCTGAGCCTTTCAACAGTTGCTTCATTCGCTTATAAGTCCCTCGCTTCCACACGCGAAGCAACATCTTATGCAGTAGATTTAGCTCAAGCAAATCCAGGCTCAACCAACACGAGCAAGAATGCGTCAAAATTGCGTCTCGGCTTTCAGCCACCTTATGTGACAGTGTTTGCAATGCGAGAGCAAAAACTATTGGAGAAGGCATTTGCGGGACAGCCAACTAGTTTTGAATACCGCCGAATGCTGTCGCTGAAGCCAGTTACCGAAGCATTAGCAGCCGGAGCTTTAGATCTGGGTTTAGGTGGTACGCCAATCCCCGCCATCGCAGCAGGCTTACCTATTCGTGTTATTGCCCTCGTTGAGCGCAGCCCGAAAACCCATGCCTTACTAGTTCGACCTAACTCGCCTATCAAAAGTATTAAGGATTTGAAGGATAAGAAAATAGGGACGCCTACCGGACGAAGCCATTTATTGGTAGTGCGAGTACTAGAAAGCATTGGACTAAAAGATACTGACGTAAAGTGGGTTCAGTTAGAAAATGATGTAGGTCGTGCAGCATTGCTATCGGGAGCGATCGATGTTTGGGCAACCTGGGACCCCTTTTATGCCAGCGTACAAGTCGCGAAAGAGGCAATTGCGATCGCAGACGGGACTCAATATGTTTTGAACTATGTGGCGCTGTTTGGACGCACAGAGTATATAGAACAGAATCCAGAGACTGTGCGACGGTTTCTTAAAGCCTATCAACAAGCAGTAAACTGGGTCAAACAAAACCGTCAGAAAGCAGTAGAGATCTTAGTTAGAGAAAATAAACTTGCGCCGGAAGCCGCTGCTTTAACACTGTCGCGTCGTAACATACTGTTGCAGCCGCCCAATCAAGAGTATCGCACCGACCTTGTAAATCAGTCAAAACTACTGGCTCGTTTGGGACTTATCAAACAGGAGCCAGATTGGAGTCAGGCGATCGACACAAAATTGGCTACATCTATTAAAACCTGACATGGTTTCAGATTTAAGTATTTTGCCTGTTTTTCATAGAAATTGATACCTTAATTTTGAACTTTAAACAAAAAAACTAGTTTGCAAATTCAGTAATTTAGGTATCGGGAATAAGAAATTGATTATTTTCTACTCCCCACCGAACCTTTTGAACAGCTTAAACCTAAACCGAGCACAACAAAGAGATATTCATATGACACACAAACTCGCAGCAACAGAATATCCCATTCATGACTTGATTCGCCGTCGCTGGAGCCCCAGAGCATTTGCCGACCGTCCTGTTGAGCAGGAAAAACTACTTACCCTGTTAGAAGCAGCTCGTTGGGCACCTTCTTCCTACAACCATCAGCCCTGGAGTTTTATCGTTGCTACCAAAGATGACCCAACGGAGCACAAGCGTTTACTCAGTACTTTAGCTGAATTGAATCAAGGTTGGGCAAAAAATGCTCCCGTGTTAATACTCGCCGTTGCTAAACTGTATTTTGATGATGGAAGAGTAAATCGTCATGCGCTACATGATGTCGGACTTGCATTAGAAAATTTAGTGATTCAAGCCACCGCTTTTGGTTTATCGGTCCATCAGATAGCAGGATTCAATGTGGAGAGCGCTAGAAAACAATATAAGATTCCTGAAGGCTATGAGCCTACTACAGCACTTGCAGTCGGTTATCCTGGCGATCCCCAAAGCCTTTCCAATGAGCTACGCGAACGAGAACTAGCACCTCGCATCCGCAAGCCTTTGAAGCAGTTGGTGTTTTTTGGAGAGTGGGGAAAAGCTTCACCTCTGCTGGCAGCAAGCAGCCATCGCTAACCCACAAGCGATCGCTACCTAAAAGAATGAGAACGTCTTTGTTGGCAAAACAATCGGTCACTGCTTACTCAGGAGGTTGGTTCAACCTCCTGAGTAAAAAACTTTGATAAACTAATTATTAGCTTTACAAAAGCTAAATATATATCTTATTGTTAAGGAGCTTGAATTTCCCTATACTTCATGAGAAGCTATAAAATTAAAATACGGTTAGTTTATCGATAAAGTGCATTTTTGTAAAACCAGCATTCTACAGACAAATCATTGTCTTTGCCTTTGTCCAAAAGCTTATGTAGAGTTTGATAGCTATAGATTCATGTTTTTTGTCTTAATGGCTGGTAAAAACAAATTTTGAAAATTAAGGGGTGAAGCTCGTGAGCGTAAATCAATTAGCCCACAAACAGCTATCTACTACTAACTCCGCTCAAAATTTAGAGACGGATGTCTTGGTGATTGGTGGTGGTCCTGCAGGTACTTGGGCAGCTTGGAGTGCAGCAACCAGTGGTGCAAAAGTCGTTTTGGTAGATAAGGGTTACTGCGGTACAAGTGGTGCAGCCGCAGCATCAGGAAATGGTGTGTGGTACATTCCACCAGAGGTCGAACAACGCGAATCAGCAATGGCAAGTCGGGAAGCAATGGGAGGATTTCTTGCCAACCGCCATTGGATGACTCGCGTTTTAGATCGAACTTACGACAATATTAATTCACTGGCAGATTGGGGTTATCCCTTTCGAGTTGATAATAACGGAATGGCCATCCGTCGCTCTTTGCAAGGTCCGGATTACATGCGCTTCATGCGGAAAAAGATTAAGCAAGCAGGAGTGAAAATTTTAGACAACAGTCCAGCTTTAGAGCTGCTTGTAGATGCAGAAAATACTGTTGCAGGCGCATCGGGTATTAACCGCCAATCTGGAGAACGTTGGAAAATCCGAGCAGGGGCAGTTGTTATTGCGACAGGAGGTTGTGCTTTCTTAAGTAAGGCTCTCGGTTGTAATGTGCTGACTGGAGATGGTCTGTTAATGGCAGCAGAGGTTGGTGCAGATTTCTCTGGTATGGAATTTTCTAATGCTTATGCTATTTCTCCTAGCTTTTCCTCTGTCACCAAAACTCGTTACTATGACTGGGCATCCTTTACCTACGAAGATGGCACGGTCATAGAAGGTGCAGGCTCCAAGCGCGGTCGCTCTGTCATTGCCAAAACTTTGCTGACTCAGCCAGTTTATGCCCGCCTCGACCAAGGTGTCGATGAAGAAACCAAAGCATGGATGCGGGCGTCTCAGCCTAACTTTTTTGTTGTCTTCGATCGCGCTGGAATTGACCCCTTTACCCAACGCTTCCCCATCACTTTACGCTTAGAAGGAACTGTACGCGGTACGGGAGGAATTCGGATTGTAGATGACACCTGCGCCACTTCAGTCAGCGGGCTTTACGCTGCGGGAGATGCTGCAACGAGAGAGCTAATATGTGGTGGATTTACGGGTGGAGGTAGCCACAATGCAGCTTGGGCAATGTCATCTGGGTACTGGTCCGGTCAGTCAGCAGCTACCTATGCTTTGAGTTTGGGAGAGAAAGCAACGCAGCGCAAAGTACGAGGCGTGGGTGAAGTTGGATTGCAAAGTGAGGGCAACCATACTTTATCTCCGGATGAAGCGATTTCAGCCGTTCAAGCCGAAGTTTTTCCTTACGATCGCAATTTATTCCGTACTGACTCAGGCTTAAGTGCATCTCTAGACAAACTTAATGACCTCTGGCAATATCTCCGCAACAGCCAAACTCCTACCGATAACAAAGTCATCCGCATGCGAGAAGCTGCAGCAATGGTCGCCACGGCTCGTTGGATGTACAACAGTGGTTTGCAACGTCAAGAAACTAGAGGAATGCACAAACGGATGGATTATCCCCAGCAAGACCCAAACCAGCAGTATCGGCTGTTAAGTGGAGGAGTAGACACAATTTGGGTCAAACCCGAACCGGCAGTTGCAAGCAAGCAATTAGTTGCAGTGTGATTCAACAAAGATAGGAGGCAAACTATGAGTTCAAGCAATCAAGTTTTAGACAGACCGATTTCCAAAGGCTTGCCCTTTGTAGAGGCAAACCTCAATTACTTAGTCCCTATGGCAGAAAGACCTGTCAATTACACTTACGAACCGCCATCAGGGATTCCCAGGCATAATGGAACTTATCAGACACACAAATTTCCAATTTACAATGCTCGTTCCATCTCAGAGAACATAACTCTGGATCGAGAAGGCTTTGGCTTGAAAGAGCATAATACTAGCGTGCGGAACTTTTATGACGAAGATGAGGTACGCCACGTTTACTACCCAGAAGCAGAGCAATTATTGAAAGAAGTAACGGGTGCAACACGGGTAGCGATCTTCGACCATACTCTTCGTAACGTCCAAAGGATGAAGCCAGGAGAGAATAATATTAAAGAACCTGCCAAACGCGTACACAACGATTTTACTGCCAAATCCGGCTATACTCGCGCACGCTTGGAATTAGCAGCAAGAGGGATTGATAATATTGACGAGCTATTGCAACAACGCTTCGCCATCATCAATGTTTGGCGGGCGATCGCTTCTCCAATCCAAGAGTCACCATTAGCAGTATGTGACGCGCAAAGTATTGCAACAACAGATCTTGTGGCTACTGACCTTGTTTATCGCGATCGCGTTGGTGAAACTTATGCGCTCTTACACAATCCGAGACATCAGTGGTTCTACTTCCCACAAATGCACAGAAATGAGGCACTCTTCATTAAGTGTTTCGACTCTGCAGAAGATGGACGCGCACGTTTTGCAGGTCATACAGCCTTTAACGATCCGACAAGCCCACCAGATGCTCCACCACGGGAAAGTATCGAACTGCGAACATTCGTTTTTTATCCCGCATAGCTGCGGATGCGTCACTTAACAATGCTAAGTACCATCGCTCCCCAACTCTTAACTCTTCCTCATACTTTACTTCTTTTTAGCACTGCTTTCATTGCAGGCGGATTAAATGCTGTAGCGGGTGGTGGTAGCTTTATTACCTTTCCAGCCCTCATTTTTACGGGTGTACCGCCAGTTGTAGCAAATGCTACAAATAATGCTGCTATATGGGTAGCTGCTTTAGCAAGTGCTGGAGCTTACCGGAAAGATTTAGGAATCAAACGGCAAGTTTTTTTGCTCTTATGTGGCATAAGCCTGGTTGGCGGTGTTATCGGCTCCTTAGCTTTGTTGTATACTTCGGCTGATTTTTTTAAAAAACTGATCCCTTATTTATTACTGTTAGCAACACTAGTATTTACTTTTGGTGATTTTTTCAGGAAATGGCTTCAGATTCAAAGCCAGAAGTCATCTCCTGAATCCGTACCTTTACGAAATTTAGTGTTGGCTCAACTAGCGATCGCTATCTATGGGGGTTTCTTCGGTGCGGGGTTGGGGATTTTAATGCTAGCTACCTTATCGTTTTTAGGTATCAAAAGTATTCATACTATGAATGCCTTTAAAACGTTTTTGGGGAGTTGTGTAAACGGCATTGCGATTGTCCCATTTATTTTTGCAGGTGTCATTGCTTGGCAGCAAGCAATTTTAATGGCTGTAGGCGGTTCGTTGGGAGGTTATGTCAGCGCTCATTACGCACGTCAACTAGACCCCCAAATGATTCGGAGAGTTGTCATAATCGTTGCTTTTAGCATGACTATTTACTTTTTCATTTACGGTTAGAAAGCAAAAAATAGGAATTGGTGCAGGCAGGAGGAGAAAACAACAAAACCGTTTTTTATACCGAACCTGTCTAATTTTACAGATTTTGTTGTGTAATGCGATCGCAAGGGGATGTGTTGTGAAGATCGTTCTACCCATAGAACTAGCTGCTGATATCGAGCCACTGTTACCCTCAGACATTACATATGTGCATATAGACAGTGATGGTAACTTTGAAGGCGATCCACGGGAAGCTGAAGTTTATCTCAATGGGTTTCAGTTGAAAAATACGACCCTCCATAAAGTACTGGCAGCAGCGCCTGGAATTCGCTGGCAGCATACACCAAGTTCTGGCGTGAATCATATCCTCACGCCTACTTTTTTAAAACATGATATAGTTCTTACAAATGGTTCGGGAGTTCATGCCATTCCTATGGCAGAATTTGTGCTGAACTTCATGCTTTTTTACGCAAAAAAAGTTCAAAAATTGCAAGAGTTACAGATGAACCACTACTGGTATAAGTGGTTGGAACTGGAAGAATTGTACAACAAAACTCTGTTAATTATTGGTACGGGAAATATTGGTCAAGAAATTGCCCTGCGTGCCAAAGCTTTTGGAATGAGAATTTGGGGTAGCCGCCGACATCCCGAACCATTACCAAATTTTGACAAAATAGTTGGTGTCAATGAGTGGCGATCGCTTCTTCCACAGGCAGATTATGTAGTTGTTGCGACACCTCTTACTCCAAAAACCAAAGGATTAATAGATGCAGAAGCATTACGGTTAATGCGTCCGAGTGCTTATTTAATTAATATTGCTCGGGGTGCAATTGTAGATGAATCAGCATTGCTCACTGCTCTGGGAGAAGGTTGGATTGCAGGTGCTGGATTAGACACCTTTGAAACAGAACCATTACCACCAGAAAGCCCTTTTTGGTCTTTATCCAATGTATTTATTACTCCTCATTGTTCGGCACTAACTCCACAATTGCGTCAGCGTATTGTAGCATTATTTCTTGATAATTTAGCACGCTATCGTAGCGATCAACCTTTACGCAATGTTGTAGATAAAACAGTGGGTTATTAAAACTCAAATTACTGGCTTGGAAGAGAGAGCGAGGCGTAGAACTTGGAGGGAAGAAGATTTTCATTTGCTTTGGTATATGCAGTTCATGCTTGGGACTCAGTTAATGGTTTTTCAATAAACTGCACTAAAAAATAGTGTCCAACAGTTACAGTTAACTTCTAACAATGGTACACCTATGTTTCATGAGATAGAAAGAGAATTGTCAGATGGGGAACCTTGGTCATTTAGGCATCAGCCAAAATTCCCAATCCAGCTTCAGTTACTTGTAGAGCAACAACAGGGAAGACAAGATGTCTGGGAAATACCAGAGAAAGAAGCATTAACAAAAAAAACACAAATTAAGCTATACAACTCACAACTCGCGGAGTAACCTATGACAGCAACCTTAACTCGTCGGCCTTGGACAGTTGAATTTGAAACAGAAACTATCGATAGATTAATTGATAAACACGCTCCCCAGATTCCTAAAAAGCGGTTGCACGAAGCAAAACCCATTCAGACAAAAGAAGAACTGGAAAATTTTTACCAATTTCGGATTGGTGGTGCAGCCCACGACCTATTTATTGTTCAAGTTTGTGCGAAGATCGTTAACCAAATACCCGATCCTGAATTGCAGTTATTTTTAAGCCGTCAATTGGGCGATGATGGCGCACACGCTGAAAATACCCGCAGGCGTGTAGAGGCATTATTTGGTCATGACCCCATTGAAGATATTCAAAAGCAAGTGCAAAAGCACTGGGATTTTATGGGGGACTTACCGATTCGTAATTGGTTGGGTTTTTTAGCCTTTGAGTTACATTACGAACATCATATTGTTGTCACTGCCATATTAAATCGTCGCTTGTCACGGTTGTACGATCCAGCATCAGCAAACTTTGCAACAGAGAGAATTATCCCAGACGAAGCATTCCATCGTGTGGGAGTGGTGGAATGGTGGCAGCGTAAATTTGACAAAGCTTCGCCTGCAGAAAAAGCCGAGCTAGTAGAACAGGTATTGGCAGTTGATGAAGAAGGTCAACGACGACGAAATACTTACCTTAAAGAACACGGTCAAATTACCCGTCGCGCCCTTGGTATTGAAGTTGAAGGTTCGGATTTAATTTATGATGCTTGGCGGCGAGAAGTACTTGCTTATTTCTTTAATCTCCCTGAGACACAGCTCCCAAAACTCGTCAGTATTAACGATGAAACATCTTTAGTATTCAATACTTAAAAGGCATTTATATGACTGCAACTTTAACTCGAGCTTGGAATGTAGAATTTGAGAACGAAACTCTAAATAAACTCATCGGCAAGTATGCACCTCACGTTCCCTTAACTCGCGAACAGGCCAGTCGTCCCCCACTAACAGAAGAGGAAAAAGACAATTTTTACCAGTATTGGGCTGCTACAGGTGGACATGACTTGTCTATTGTGCAAGCTGCTAGCAAAGCAATTTCGTTGATTTCAGACCCTGACTTGCATTTGATTTTGAGCAGACAAATTGGCGATGATGGTACGCACGCGATCGCTTTTCGACAACGAGTCATTGCTTTAACCGGACGCGATCCTATTGATGATATCCGCAAAGAAGCCGAACGTCACTGGGAATTTTTAGAAGATGTCCCCTATCGCAACTGGCTTGGATTTATTGCTTGGGAGCTGCACTACGAACATCATATTTTGCCCCAAGTTTGGTTCAATAAACTAACATCAAAAATTGGAGATGCTGTTTTGGCTAAACAAAGTAGCGAACGATTCACCGATGATGAAGCAATTCACCGCGTCACAATCGCCAATTGGTGGCGCAAAAAGTTTGAACAAGCTTCACCTAACGAACGGGCTGAACTTGCAGCAAAATTGTTAGAACTGGACGAAGAAATTCAGCAACGACGTGCTGCTTACATCAAACAGCGCTGGCTGGATGCGGAAAACTTTAATGGGGCTAATATCAAAGGGATAGAATCAGTATACGATGATTGGCGCAGCGAAGTCATTTCTTACCTGTTAGATCTTCCCAATCCTCAACTAACTTCTATCAATCAGTAGGTTGAGTAGATAAAATTCACATTGACTTAGGGCTTACGCATAGCTTCTCTTTTTAAGGAGGTGAGCGATAACGTCCGAAAGCCTCGAAATAGTGTTGAGGTGGAATAAGTCCTATTGCTTTAGAGAATGTTTGTAAACCCTACTGTTGAATTACGATCCCCCCTAGCCCCCCTTAAAAAGGGGGGAAAATATTCTTCAAGTTTTAAAGAGGATCTCTGGTTCCCGGAGTGAGACAGATAGAAGGTAATCGTAAAGATGATTTGTCCAATTGAGCGTCTTTCCAGCAGACATAGCATTTGTTTATATTGAAGAAAAATTAACTTTTGGTTAAAAAAACTGACTTATCGACTTATAATACCACAAAAATACGGTATTTAAATACAAATACCGGGTTATGTAGGGGCAATTTGATGAGCAAGTGGCAACAGACAAAAAAACTAAGGACTGAATGGATAGGGCAATTTCAGAGGTATGTTGTTAAAGCTTTACAAGCTATCGGACAATGGAGCCGTAAAGCAGGAAGAGGTTGGTTAAACAGACATTCTCTTGGAGCCTTTTTGAGTCTTGTTTTAGTAGGAACTACCTTGAGCGTAGTAGTTGCTGCTTCCACTGCAAGTATTGGCAATTCTTCAGGAGAGATTCATTCTGGAAACAGTAACAATCTTATTGCTCAACAGAAGAATATTAAACTTAACCTTGTTTCCTTCTCTGTTACCCAAGCCGCACATGATAAGATTATTCCCCGATTTGTTGAAAAGTGGAAAAAAGAGCGGAATCAAAATATTACCTTTCAGCAGAGTTATGGTGCTTCTAGTGCTCAAGCTCTTGCAACGATTGAGGGAGGATTGGAAGCTGATGTGGTTCATCTATCACTTGCTCCCGATATTCAGAAGATTGAACGAGCAGGATTAATCCAACCAGGTTGGGAAAAAGAGTTTCCGAACGGCGGTATTGTTAGCAAGTCGGTTGTCGCAATTGTCACTCGTCAGGGTAATCCGAAAGGCATCAAAACATGGACAGACTTAGCAAACAAGGGAATTAGTGTGATAACACCCAATCCCATAACATCGGGTAGCGCACGTTGGAACTTTTTAGCACTTTGGAATGCAGCGATTAAAGCCGGAAAAGATGAGTCTAAGACATTAGACTTTGTTAGCAATGTTTATAAAAATGCTCCAAATTTGCCAGAAAGCGCTCGTAATGCAACGGACGCCTTTTTCAAGGGAGGTGAAGGGGATGCTCTAATTACTTATGAAAATGAAGTAATTTTGAAAGCTCTTAAAGGTGAGAAACCTTCGTACTTTATTCCTGATGTCAATTTCTCAATTGATAACCCAGTTGCTATTGTTGATAAAAATGTAGACAAGCACGGTACTCGTGAAGTAGCAGAAGCATTCATCAAGTATTTGTATACTGCGGAAGCTCAGAAGGTATTTACCCAAACTGGTTATCGCTCGATAGAGTCGAACGCAGCACAAAAAAAAGAGGTTGTTAATCAATACCCTCGGCTAAAAAGTTTGGCAACAACTAATGACTATGGCGGTTGGGCTGCAATTCAGAAAAAGTTTTTTGATGATAACGGCATTTTTGCTAAAGTGATAAGTAAAATTAATACAAGCGCCACCAAAACGTGGCGTTAAGGCAGTACTTCACGGGAATATTGCGATCGCTAGTCTTTTTTCACTCAGAAGTAGTGTTAATGTAGCTTATCAAATTTTCCCGCACCACCATTGCCATCTGCTTGAGTGCCATCATTTTGCAATTGCATTTGAGCTAGCAGTTTTAAAGCATCGCTAATTCTGCGCGGTTTTGGCACTTGACCCTTTCCTGCAGGCCATCCTTCACGTTGACGAGTGCGATCGCCATCTGTTTCCTCTGTTTGGTCGTGGAATAGTATTTGTGTGGTGGGGAAGGGTAAGTCTATTCCATTGGCTGTGAGCTTATTTTTGATAGCAGTCAGAACTTTATCCCGTGAATCAAGACTATCTGCCCGACGGGGTGGAGAAATCCACCACCGAACACGAATATTAACCGTACTTTCATCAAGTTCCATAACCAGTACGTCAGGAGATGGATTTTTCAAGACTGCATCCACACTGTACATTGCTTCGAGCATCAATTCCTTTGCCCGTTCGATGTTGTCACCGTAACCAATGCCAACATCATACTCCAAGCGACGGTTATCAAAGGCGGTATTGACAGTGATGGAATTTGTGAACAGTTCCGCATTGGGAATAACTATACGGCGACCATCGTAAGTGCGGATAGTTGTGGCGCGTGTCTGAATATTTTCGACTGTTCCCTCAAAGTCTTTGAAAACAATTTGGTCATCAATTTGAAATGGTTCTGTTAAAAGTATTAAGATACCAGCCAAAAAGTTTTGTAAGATATCGCGGAAAGCAAAACCAATTGCTACTCCACTAATGCCTAAAAGTTGAACTAAATCGCCTGCTTGAAATGTTGGAATGACAATTGATAAGGCTACGAAGAGACCCACTAAGAGAATAGTTCCCTGGGACAAACGTCCGAGAACAAGCCCTAGATTCCTTGCATTGCGGTATCTTCGGGTAATGCGTCTGACTGAAAACCGAACCCCCCTAGCTACAAACCAAAATACAAGAAAGACAATTAAGGCTAATACAATATTAGGCAGCATGATGATGGCACTACTCATCATGTCTTGTACCTTTGTCCATCCTGCCGATACAGCTTCTTGAAAATTCATTACACCTTTTTATCATGGACATTCCTACAAGATATATTAAGAAGAATTGCAAAAAGGCTCTCTATCTAAAGTTATTAATTTCCAGAATTCCCTATAGAATTTTTACTACAACACAACTTCTACTACTCTTCATGTTCGTAAATCTATAGCTTTAGCTAGATGAACTAATTGCTAAAATGTGAATACTTGAAGTTACACATAGCAAATATTTAGATTGAGTTTGCAAGAATGTTGCATTTTTAGCTATTATTATTTAAAATCTTATAATTTCATTTAAATTTACACTTTTTATTCCCATGCTTGGGAAAAAATATGCTGCTGCTGATTTTGGTTGTCATTTTTGTAATTAGTGGTTCGGCGCTTTGTTCTAGCGTAGAGACTGCGCTTTTTTCTGTATCTACATTAAGAGTACGCCAATTAGCTCAATCAAACAAACCTGCTTTAGTAGCACTTTTGGCGATTCGTGAAAACATGAACCGACCGATCGCCACGATCGTCATCCTGAATAATACTTTTAATATCGTTGGTAGTATTCTGACAGCTAATATTGCTGCTAAAGTTTTAGGAGATATATGGCTGGGTGTATTTTCAGGGGTATTGACCTTCTTAATTATCATCTTTGGTGAAATCATTCCAAAAACACTTGGAGAACGCTATGCAGAACAATTAGCTATACTTGCTGCTTTACCTGTTACCGGGCTCTCCATTGTCTTCACACCCTTAGTTTGGATTCTGCAAACCGTTACTGCACCCTTTATCAAGGGTAAGAAACGACCGACAACGAATGAGGCGGAAATCAAGTTATTGGCGAGTATCGGTCAACAAGAGGGGATGATAGAAAGGGATGAAGCAGAAATGATCCAACGGGTGTTTCGATTAAACGATTTAACAGCGTCTGATATAATGACACCCCGAGTCATAGTGACACATATACGTGGCGATATGACTCTTGCTGAAGCAAAAGCAGACATCATTTTTTCACAACATACCCGAATTATTGTGATTGATGACTCTATCGATGAAGTTATTGGATTTGCTCTAAAGCAGACTTTACTTACAGCAATGGTAGAAGGTAAGAATCATCAAACAATTGCTCAACTGTCTCGCAAAGCTCGCTTTGTACCTGAAACCATTAAAGCAGACAAACTCCTGAAAATCTTTATAGAGGCTCGCGAACATTTAGCAGTGGTAGTAGATGAATACGGAAACGTAGCTGGTGTCGTTACCTTAGAAGATGTGTTAGAGGTAATCACTGGTGAAATCGTAGACGAGACTGATAAAACTGTGGATATGCGGGAGATTGCACGGAAGAAGCGAGAAAGAATGTTGGAATCTATGGGCATCAAATAAATATCCTTAACACCCATTTCCTTACACTCAACGGCGTGGCGATCGCGATCCGGAGTTTAAGCTAGTACATGAAGGCAGAAGTCCAAAAGGCAGAGGGCAGAAAGCACAAACGCTTATTATTGGAACTTTTATCTCAATTCTAATGGTATAGTTATTTCCGCCGACCTGTACTAGTTGATACTAGTATTTTTAACAACTTCTCGTTAGTACCTATCAGTTGGGCTGACACACTATCACAAGACACAATTCCTTTAACTTTAGGGATGCTTGGAGACTTGATGTTTGTATTTGGCCGAGTTGCGATTGATGAGGTTTCTAAAACCTTAGGTAGTTTATAAGCCCAGCATCAAGAATAGTATGCTAAATAAACATGATTCAAAAATGACATGGTGTTTATCGAAAATTGGTATTTCACGAATGAAATTGTTAGTGCAATTAGTAGGTGCAGGACTGATAGTTTTATCACTTTTGGATATTTACCTAACTGTCCTGTTCCCTCGCCTTGGTAGTAGCGTACTGAGTTTGCATCTTGGAAAAGTGATGTGGCGGCTCTTCCGGTTCGTTGCACGTATAATGCCCTTTAAAGACGAAAAAGTACTTTCTCATAGCGGTCCTGTATTGATGATTGCAACTGTTGTAGTCTGGCTGAGTTTGCTGCTTTATGGGTTCGCCCTAATTGTTTGGACTGAGTTGGGTTGGTCTATACAAGCAAGTGATGGGCAGACAGAAACTAATTTTATATCAGCGCTTTACTACAGTGGTTTTTCACTAACAACACTGGGAACAGGGGACTTGACTCCAAAAACAGATTTTCAACGCCTGTTAACGATCTTAGAAGCATCTCTTGGCTTTTCTGTTTTTACTTTAACGATTACTTACTTACTCTCAGTGTACAGTGCAATTACAAGACGCCACACTTTTGCTTTGAGCTTACACCACCGAAGTGCTGGTACGGCAGACGCAGCAGAAATGATAGCGAGACTGGGTGCTAGTGGTGAACTGAATGGCGTACAACAAGATGTTTCTAACATGGCAACGGACGTAATAGACTTGCTAGAATCGCAGCACTCTTACCCAGCGTTGCTCTATTTCCGATTTCGCCAATGCTATTATGCCTTACCACGCGTGATACTTTTGGCAATGGATACAGCCACGTTAATCAAAAGTGCGTTGAATACCAAAAAGTATCATTCAATTACGCATTCTACAGCTGTAGAAGAATTGTGGGGTGGCGGTCTACAATTGCTCGTTGAGTTATCTAGCTTATTTTTGCCAAAAAGTCGTTCAAAAAATAATGACTCAGTTGAGCAGACATGGCGCAAGCGCTACTATCACGCAGTGGAAAAAATGAAAGCCGAAGGAATAGAGACAGCAGATGATTTAGAGGCTGGTGTCTCTCTGTACATTTCTCTGCGCCGCCAATGGAACCCTTACGTGGTAGCCCTAGCTCGTTACATGGCATATGATTGGAATGAAATAGCTCCTTATGAGAGTTGAGATGTGAATACTCTAAAATTTGCTTACACAGGTAACAAAATATATTTATGGCTGGCATAATTTTACTAATAATCGGTCTGGGGATTTTTTTTGTAGGTTTAAGTACTAAGGATGAGATTAACCGTATAGCAGCTTTAGTAGCGGGAGTTATTTCTCTAGTTTGGGGATTTGCTCTCGCTCCTTTATCATTTCAATTACTCGTTGAAAGTGTCTCAATTTTAGGAGCTTTTTTGGTTTGTATGCGTTGTTTGGGTTGTGGTTCATCATAAAAAATTCATTGAAATATTCCCGAGCTGATGAACTCTAGCTTTCAAGATATATATCTTCGTTTTATCTCAATCCTATACGATAAAAATCCCATAGAAAATCATGTCTGACAAAAAAAAATCAGAAATTACTGATTGATTTAAAGCAATTGAATCCAACGATTTAATTAGAGTTCAAAAATTGCTTCAGACTGTAAAAGATTTAGAGCAAACAGATGCTTCTGGCCGTACTCCAATGCAAGTAGCAATTTCGTCAATGTCAGAATCCTAAGATAAATCAGTAGAATTGGCAGAGTAAGTAAAATTGCATCTCCTTAAACAATACCTTTGCCAATTTCTCAAAAGCACTACAGACTTCCAGTCTGTAGCTACATAAAGGAAGCCCACCTGCGTGAGCTAAAACCCAAAGCCCACGCAGGTGGGCTTTGTTTGTATAGCCCCACTCTTCCAGAGTGAGGGCGTTTTGGCAAAGCTATTGCTTAAAGTAGTAAATTTGTTGCAAGCGTCACTAGCCCGATCTTAATAGGTTATACCTAACAGCGCAATTTTGAAGATGATATCCAGTCTCTACGTTCCTCAAAATCAATCTGGTAAACCACTAGAATCTCTTGCTCTAGAATCTTGGGTATGAGCACTTGGGTGTTATATCCTTGGGATGCGTCTCTCCTATTTGAGTTCTTGGAATATGGCTGATAACAATCGCTCGCAGTGGGACTTAGGCAGATTTCTTGAAACTTTGACCTACTTTGAAGTTATTCCTTTCCTTAACTGGCTACAAGATTTATTCCAAGGTCGCCCTCATAATAAAGACAGACTTGATGGAGCAAAACAAGTGGGCGTTATACTGGTAGCTGGTGCAACGGGTGGTTTGGGAAAACGTGTGGTGGGACAACTCCTCCAAAGGGGTTATAAAGTGCGATCGCTAGTCCGAGACATAGACAAAGCGCGATCGCTTCTTGGCAATGACACGGAATTAGTGGTTGCTGATATTACAAACCCAGAAACTCTCACCCCTCTGATTGCAGCTAACATCCAGGCTGTAGTTTGCTGTACTGCTGTGCGCGTTCAGCCTGTAGAAGGAGACAGCCCAGATCGTGCTAAATACTACCAAGGGGTTAAGTTTTACCAACCTGAAATTGTTGGCGATACACCAGAAAACGTTGAATACCAAGGTGTGAAAAACTTGGTAGAAGCTGTAGCAAAATATCTGCCAAAAGCAGGCGAACGAGTGTTATTTGATTTTACAAATCCATCCACAGAACTTAAAGAGACTTGGGGCGCGGTGGATGATGTCGTAATGGGTGGAGTCAGTCAAAGCAATATTCAACTGGTGGAAGGTACAGCCCTGTTTTCTGGCTGCGTTTCTACCGCCAACTCAGGAGGATTTGCTTCGGTCAGAACTAAAAATTTTTCTCCCGGTTTTAACTTATCTGGCTCTGAGGGCATAGAGTTGCGCCTTAGAGGTGACGGAAAACGCTATAAATTCCTCCTGCGTACCGAGACACAATGGGATGGTGTCGCTTACAGCTATTCTTTTGACACCGAACCCAACACCTGGATGAATGTTCGCATTCCTTTTGCAGATACAATTGCAGTTTTTCGAGCCAAAACACTCAAAGATTCTCAACCCATTGATACCAGTAAAATTTGCTCGTTCCAACTAATGTTGAGCAAGTTTGAATACGATGGGGGATTAAATCCAAAATTTACACCAGGTGGTTTTTCTCTACAAGTAGAATCGATCAAAGCTTATGGTAAACAAGTTTTACCCCAGTTTGTCCTTGTGAGTTCAGCAGGCGTGACTCGTCCCGGAAGACCGGGAATTAATTTAGAAGAGGAACCACCCGCTGTTAGATTAAATGACCAACTCGGAGGAATTTTAACTTGGAAATTAAAAGGAGAAGAGAGTTTAAGACAAAGTGGAATTCCTTACACAATTGTTAGACCCTGCGCCTTAACAGAGGAACTAGGTGGCAAAGAATTGATTGTCGCCCAAGGCGATAATATCAAAGGAAAAATCAGCCGTGAGGATGTTGCTAAGCTTTGTGTAGAAGCACTACAACAAAGTCAAGCACGTAATGTTACATTTGAGGTAAAAGAGGGAGAAAAGATTGTTAGTTCTATTGACTGGCAAAGTCTATTTTCTCAACTGAAACCTGAGTGAAATTGATGAAACGCTTCTGGCTGGTCGTATCGGTACTTGTATTGGGAATTCTCCTCTGGGGTGGAATATTGCAAAATTCCGTGTCATCCGAGCAGTATGACTCCCGTGTTTCTAATTTGGAAGCAGACTTGAACCGTTTGGAGACTAGAGTGCTCCGTATTGAATCATTACTCAATCAAAACCGTCGCGTACCTCCTGCAAGTACAGCCCAAACTCCATCATCGCGATCGCCAAAAACCGTTCCACCACAAGAGCGCGATCGCATGTTTGATAGACTTGCTACTTTGGTTGTAGAGCTAAAGCAGCAAGTCAACGCATTGGAGGGGCGAGTCGCAAAATTGGAGAAACGTTAAAAAGCTTTTCTTTGACTGCACCATTGCTTTTTTCAACAATCTGTGAAATCATTGTCATAATAAAGTACGGTTTGTCTACTGACTTACTGTAATTTATAAAAAGAGTAGAGCGAGCGCAAATACCTTCAGTTCAGAGTTAAGGAGGGGTAAACTTTGGTTTTACCTTCTCCTCTTTCCCCAACTGTTTGGATGTTGGTAACGATATTTCATCCCATACCGTTTGTCAAACTACATCTCTACTACGAGCAAAGCTTTAAGTCTCTGGGAAAACAGTGAAAGAAGCTATGTCTGAACCCCGCTATGGCATTTGGATTCCCGTATACGGTAACTGTGGTGCAATGAAGCATCCACAAGAACCTCGTGATGCTAGCTATAAAAGAGCAAAAGAACTGATTCAGCTAGCAGAGGAATGCGGCTTTACAACCACTCTCATCGCCGAACACCTAATCAATCCCAGAAATCAAGAATTGGACCAGTTGGAAACTTGGACAGCTGCTGCTGCACTTGCTGAGGCGACTGACTCTATTGAAATCATTGCAGCTGTAAAACCTTTACTTTTCCATCCCGTTGTGTTGGCAAAGATGGCGCTGGGTATAGATGCTATAAGTGGCGGGCGTTTTGCGATTAACTTAGTCAGTGCGTGGTTTAAGCCAGAAATGGAAAAATCTGGAATTACCTTTTTATCCCACAGCGATCGCTACCGCTATTCTCAAGAGTGGATTGAAGTGGTAAAAGCACTTTGGAGTGGGGAACAGGTTAATTATTCAGGAAAATTCTTTCAAATTGATGAGTTGTCTTTGCATCCACGCCCGTTAGCGCACCCCTATCCCCAAGTTTATTTAGGAGGTGAGTCAGATAGCGCTAAAGACTTGGCAATGAGAGAAGCTGATGTCTTTTTTCTTAACGGTCGTCCCCTTGAAGTGATACAAGAAACTATTACTGATGTGAAAAAGCGCGTGCGTTTGCAGTTAAAACCATTACGCTTTGCCATGTCGGCTTTCGTCATTGCTCGACCGACAGATGTCGAAGCACAAGAAGAATATCAATGGTTGTTTGAACTCACAAAACAAGACGACAGATCCGAGCTTTTAAAAGGAGTCGATTCCGAAGTTGTCATGTTTAAAAATATGGCGAAGTACCCAGGAGTAGGAAGCAACGGTGGAACAGCAGCTGGCTTAGTTGGCAGTTACGATACGGTTGCGGCTCGAATAGCTGATTTTGCCAATATAGGTATCGACACATTTATGCTGCAATTTCAACCTTTTACAACAGAGATGAGACGCTTTTCTCAAGAAATTATGCCCAGAGTTCGCCATCATTTATCTAGCGATCGCTTATCAGCCACTGCTTTGTAACACGAGTCATTATCTGTCGCAAAGGAGAGACTCACCATGAGAGCATCCCAATTTGAACAAAACGCCGACGATTGGAAATCGCGGCTACACAAACAAAGCCTGCCTGCGCAGGCTTCAATCAAGTCCACCTGCGCTGACTTGCTTCGTAAAAGCGCACAAATTCCGACCGATACAAAACTCTATGATTGCGACTGGGCTTTATTAGCACTAGAAGTATAGTACCAATTGGTTCGGAAAGATATTTATGAGGAAAAAAATATGACAGCAACATTAACTCGTCCTGCTTGGACTACGGAATGGGAAGTCGAAACTATCAATAAACTGATTGCCCAACACGCTCCCCATCTTCCCACAACTCGCTTGTACGAACCCAGACCACCTGCTACAGACGAAGAATTAGAAAATTTTTACCGATTTCGCATAGCCGGAGCAGCCCACGACCTGTTTATTGTCCAAGTTTGTGCTAAGGCAATTACCGACATCGTACCAGATGATATAGACCTGCAATTATTCATTAGCAGACAGCTGGGAGATGATGGCGAACATTCTCAACATACACGCCAACGCGTGTTTGCTCTGTCAGGGCGCGATCCCATTGAAGATATACAGCAAGCAGTGCAACAACACTGGAAATATATGGGTGCTTTACCCGTTCGCAACTGGTTGGGTTTTTTAGCATTTGAACTGCACTACGAGCTTCATATTGTGGCTCAATTGATTGTTAACAGTCGCCTGACAAGGATTAACGATCCTGAATCATCTAACTTTGCGAGTAAAAGAATCTTACCAGATGAAGCCGTACACCGTTTGGGTGTAGTTGCTTGGTGGCAAAAAATATATGACAGCGCCTCACTAGAAAAAAAATCCAAGCTAGCCGCACAACTGATTGAAGTTGATGAAGAGGGACAGAAGAGGCGAAACCCTTACCTGAAAGAACATTGGCAACTTGTTCAAAAAGCTTTGGGTTTTGAAGCTGAAGGGTTTGATGTCATTTATGACGCTTGGCGCAAAGAAGTTCTTTCACACCTTTTAAATATTCCAGTTTCCAAACTTCCCAAACTTGTCAGCATAAACGATTAAAAGGAAAATACTATGATTGCAACACTCACTCGTACCTGGAACGCGGAATTTGAACAAGAAATTTTAAACAAAATTTTCGCCAACTACACTCCACATATTGTATTGACTCAGCAATCTGAAGTTAGACCACCTGAAACAGAAGAAGAAAAATCAAATTTTTATCAATACTGGGTAGCATCTGCTGCTCGTGACTTGTTTGCAGTCCAAGCTTGTAACAAAGCAATCTGGTTAATTTCCGACCCAGATCTACATTTGATCTTAAGCAGGCAAATTGGAGATGATGCAGCACGCGCTCAAGCTTTTCGGGATCGCGCGATCGCAATAACAGGAGAAGATCCGATTGACGATATCCGTAAAGAAATACAACACCACTGGGAAATCATGGGTGATATCTCATACCGAAGTTGGCTGGGATTTGTTGCTTTTGAATTGCACTACAAGCATTATAATTTCCCTACAGAAATAGTAAAGATTAGTACATCTAAAATTAACGATCCCGAACTAGCAGCTTCCAGTGCAAGTGTTTTCCAATTGAATGACTCAGTCCACCGTCAGACAATCTCTCATTGGTGGCGGCAAAAATATGAAACAGCCTCTCCTGATGAAAAAACAGAACTTGCAGCATTGTTAATAGAAATAGACGAACACATTCAAAAACGGCGCAATGACTGCATTAAAACAAGCTGGCAACAAGATCTTCACGCTACTGGTGCTAATACAATAGGTCTTGAACCAGTATATGACGCTTGGCGCAAAGAGATAGTTTCTTACCTGCTCGAGCTACCTCATCCAACACTTTCTTCTGTCAGCAATACTGAGAATAATTGACTTTTGAATCAATTATAGATTGGGGGTTTTAGAAATGAACCCTAACAAAAAACAAAGACCTGACTTTTTGGGTTGAACAGCAGTGAAACCCAACTACGGAAAAAATTATGTTTACTCGAATCTTGAATCAAGGTATAAGCTGGATTAAACAAAAAAGCTTTTTTGAGTTTTTTAAACAGTCCAGCGTTCGGACTTTCACCTTATTATTTGTACTGGGTATAACCTTAAGTATCACAATTGCATCTTGTTCTCAAACTAACTCAACCAATTCTGCAAACGCACTCAAGCAAAACCCAGAAAATACGCATTTAAAAGTCCTAAAAATGGGTCATCAAAAAGGGATGGCACTGCTGAATATACTCAAAGCACAAAGAAACCTAGAAAAGCGCTTGCAACCGCTTGGTGTTTCCGTACAGTGGAGCGAATTTTCCTCTACCGCCCCTTTACTTGAGGCAATGAGTGTAGGTAGTATCGTCTTTGGCGGTGGCGGTGGTACCGGGAGTGTCTTTGCTCAAGCTAGCGATAAACCCTTTGTTCGGGTAGCAGCAAATACAAGTAGTACAAGAAGTTCCGCTATTTTGGTGTTAGAAAATTCATCTATCAAAAGCCTTGGAGACCTCAAAGGCAAAAAAGTCGCTTTTGCTAAAGGCTCGAGTTCGCAGTACATGATAGTGCGTGCATTAGAAAAGGCAGGGTTAAAATACAGTGATATTCAACCCCTGTATCTTTCTCCTGCAGAAGCTTTGCCTGCTTTTGAACGGGGTAAGCTGGATGCGTGGGTCATATGGGACCCCTATACTGCTGATGCTGAACGGAAGCTTCCCACTCGCTTGCTAGCAGATAACAGTACGGTATTTGGCGATCGCGCTATTGTAGAAAGTCCTGGCTTCTATTATGCATCTCCAGATTTTGTCAGAGACCATCCAGAAATTCTCAAAATCATTTTGCAAGAACTAGAAAAAGCAGGTAATTGGTCTAAAAAGAACTATAAAAATTCAGCAAAACTGCTTTCAGCACTTTATAAAGTTGATTTAGCAACAATGGAAATTGTTGAAAAGCGCGGTGGAGAGAGAAAGGTATTACCTATAACTGATGAAGTGCTTACGGGGTTGCAACATATGGCAGATACATTTTATGAGTTAAAAGTTATTCCTCAGAAAATTGATGTTAAAGATAAAAATTACAATTGGCTTCCCGCTCAGAAGTGGTAGTTTATATACTTTCTACTCAAATTCATTTATATAACTCCTTTCTCGTCCCAAAACAATTTATTTGACTAAACCCTAAAGACGAGCCAGTACGGTACCCAAAGCAGCGCCGTGCAGGGGTTCTCCCTGGAGCTACTGCCGTCGCAAAGGACACGAAGGAAGAAGAAAGGCAAAAACAATACTTTTACCCTTCATCCTTCATACTTTATCCTTTCAGTAACTATTAATGATTGAATTTGTTGATGTACGAAAAATCTACAAACAAGGCGACCAAACAACAGTCGCCCTAGACGGTGTTACCCTTCAAGTCAAGCCAGGGAAAATATTCGGAGTCCTCGGACCGAGTGGCGCGGGAAAAAGTACTCTCATTCGCTGCGTCAACCAACTAGAAAAACCCACATCGGGTTCCGTTTGGGTTAACGCTCAAGAAATAACAGCCCTCTCCGGTGCAGCATTACGCCAAGCACGCCAACACATCGGCATGATTTTTCAGCACTTTAATCTCTTGAGTAGCAGAACCGTTGCAGAAAACATTGCCTTCCCTCTAGAAGTCATTGGTTACAGCAAACTTAAACGAAAAGCGAAAGTCGAAGAATTACTAGCACTCGTTGGTTTGGAAAGTAAAGCCAATGCTTATCCAGCCCAACTATCAGGCGGACAAAAGCAGAGAGTTGGTATTGCACGGGCTCTAGCCGGAGAACCAAAAGTACTGCTATCAGATGAAGCAACCTCCGCCCTCGATCCCCAAACAACCCGTTCAATATTAGAATTGCTTCGCGACCTCAACAAACGAATGGGGCTGACAATTTTGCTTATTACTCATGAAATGAGTGTAGTCAAACACATATGTGATAGTGTAGCAGTACTGAGAGCCGGAAAAATTGTCGAGCAGGGGCAAGTCAGTTACCTGGCATCTCAACCAGATACTTTACTGGCACAAGAATTTTTTCCCCGTTGCAATGGATACACTCACCATTCTGATGGAATTTTGGCAACACTAGCATTTGCTGGAGAAACTGCTACCCAACCCATATTTGCCACTTTAGCTCGTCGTTTTGATATTGATATTCATCTTCTTAACGGGAGTGTTGAAACAGTAGGAAACCAACGCGTAGGTCAGTTTCAAGTCGAACTTAAAGGAGCCAATTTAACCCAGGCTCTTGAGTACTTACATAAATCAAAGGTTGAAGTCGAGGTACATTCATGCAAGGGTGGGAATTAGTTCAAAGTTTGTGGCTAGCATCGCTTGAAACCTTTTACATGGTGGGATTATCAGCTATAGTTGCTATATTGTTAGGTTTACCTTTGGGCTTGTTGCTGGTGATGACCGGTCCCGGTAACGTTTTAGACTCCCCACAAGTGAATAAAGCCCTAAGTGCAGTTGTCAATACCGGGCGTTCCTTTCCCTTTATCATTCTACTGGTTGTGTTAACTCCCCTTACAAGACTGGTTGTTGGCACTTCCATTGGCAGTACAGCAGCTCTTGTTCCCCTAACCATTGCTGCTATTCCATTCTTTGCACGAATTGCGGAAACTAGCATTCTTGAAGTCGATAAGGGTTTGATAGAAGCAGCAGAAGCAATGGGCTGTAACTATTGGCAAATTGTTTTCAAAGTGCTCATCCCCGAAGCCCTACCATCAATCATTTTAGGGATTACAATTCTCATCGTTAGCTTGTTAAATTCTTCAGCAATGGCTGGAGCAGTTGGTGGTGGAGGTTTGGGTAATTTAGCAATTCAATATGGGTATCAAAGATTCGATGTAGGAGTCATGTTCTCCACAATTCTAGTTCTGATTGTTCTGGTACAACTCATACAATTTTTAGGAGATCTTCTAGCCCGACAACTAAGAAAAAAATAATTCTTTTTGAGGCTTTGCAACAAGTACGCGAGATCGAATCCACTATAAATTAGAAAAAATTCGCTTATGAACGCTCCAAAATCATTAGAACCTTTAACAGAAATTGGTCGCCGTTTTGTTCTCATCGCTGGAATTGGATTTTTTACATCCATTCTTTTTGCAATTGTTTAGTTTTTATAGGAATCATAAATCATTTGCAAACAATTTTAAGGTCTGGAGGATAGGCATATCTTATCAAAAACCTTATATTGCGAGTATTGCCCTCCCTACAGTAAGTTAAAAAATAAAATGGGATTCCTATAGTAGTTAGTTGGAACAAGAGTCAATGAACAAAATACAAACAAATCAAACATATTTGAAAATGAATCGTAGATATTTCCTCATCGGTGTCAGTTCCTTTACGATCTCTCTACTTTTTTCGGCTTGCAATCAAAACTCTAGTGATATATCTGCAAATTTAACTGCAAATCCTACAGCATCTCCCGTTCAGGTGACTCAAGAAAAAGAAGTTATCAAAGTGGGTGTCTGGTCTGTGATTTCTGATGATATTTTAAAGTTTATTCAAACCAATCTAGCTGCTAGTGAAGGATTGGATATTCAAATAGTTAACTTTAATGATTGGACACAACCTAACACGGCGCTAAAAGATGGACAAATTGATGCCAATTTTTTTCAGCACACTCCTTTTATGCAAAATGCTGCAAAAGAACTGAATCTCAATTTAATTATGCTTAAAACAGGATTTTTAACTCCAATAGGTATCTATTCCAAACGATATAAATCTATTGCTGAAGTACCACAAAAAGCAACTATCGCTATTTATAATGACAAAAGTAATGGCGATCGCAGTTTAAGGCTACTGGCTTCTCAAGGCTTCATTAAGTTTAAAGACAGTGTAGGAGAGTTTGCAGGCGTCAAAGATATTAAAGATAACCCCAAAAACCTTCAACTGAAAGAACTAGAAGGACCAGCGATCGTGCGTTCCTTAGATGATGTAGACATAGCCGTGCTTTCCGCTTCTCTACGTTTACAAGCGGGGCTGCAACTAAAACCATTAGTACAAGAATCAGCTTCAGAACAGCGCTATGCGGTGGGTTTAGTCACATTGCAAGAGAAAGCAAACGAGCCCAAAATTCAGAAACTAGGTAGCTTAATTAACGCTCCTCAAGTCAAAGATTTTATCAATCAAAAATACCAAGGCGCTGTACTCCCCGTATTTTAAATATGACTCATTGAAACAGTCAATTGAAGTATGAGGTATGAAGGATGACGTCCTCAAAACCTGAATAAATACTGGTTAAGAAAGGAATTGACTTCTACAGCACATAAACCAACACGAACTATCTTCCCTGCTTTTCGCAAAATGTCTAATCCTTTTCCATTATTGCGAGGATCTGGATCGACCAAAGAGACGTATATCTCCTTTATTCGAGGATCTTGCGCGATCGCCAAAGCACATGAGGGAGTTCGTCCATGAAAAGAACAAGGTTCAAGCGTGACGTACATTTTTAAGGAATCAAATGCTTTGCCTTGAATCTGATGAAGCGCTTCAGCTTCAGCATGATGCATACCTGGTGCTTGCGTGTATCCCTTTGCCACGATCTCTTCAACTCCTACAATGACACAACCGACAGGTGGATTTGGCAAACATTCAGGCAAAGCTTTTCTGCTTTCAGCTAAAGCAAGCAGCATAAATACATTTCTCATTCTTGGATAAAAATCTGTTTGGACAAATTAAATCATAAAAACCGACACGACATATAGCAGTTCGTGTAGGAGTTACAAACACCTCTTCCTTGTCTTCCTTGTCCCCCTTGTCCTCCTTGTCCCCCATGTTCAGATCTCAACTAGGATTGCTATATATATTTAGTGCTCGTAAACCCCAAAAAAGCTGTATTATAATTCACTGTCAATAATCGGTAAAAATTTGCAAGCGCCGATAGAGTCTTCTCTATTTTGGGCATTGTTAAATTTGCTTTAGTTTTTTTAAGATTAACTACAGTGTTCTTTCTAAAAAATCAAAATATAGCTTTGGGCTTGGCTCTATTAGCCATGATTTTTCTTTCTCAGTTCAATTTCAAAACAAATGACCGTGAAATTCCAATTTTGGGTTTTCATGGTATTTTAGATGACAAAGCTCCCGTGATTTTTTCTCCTAAAGAGTCACTCCATTACCCGCAGCAAGACCTAGAAGAACTTCTAGAAGACCTAATTCGTAACGATTACTGGTTTTTAACGACTCAAGACTTATATGACTTTTTCTTAAAAAAAGCCAAAAAAATCCCTAAAGAATATCTCAATAAAAAGCCAATTATGCTGTCCATAGATGACGGACATAAGACAATCCATACTAATTTACTCCCAATTCTTTATAAACTAGAGAAAAAATACAATAAAAAAATTAAAGTTGTCTTATTTATTAATCCAGGTACTTTTCCAAAGCAAAAGAGTAAAATCTCAACTCATTTAGGGTGTCAGGAATTAAGAGAGGGCTTAAAGAACGGTTTTTACGATATTCAATCTCATGGGATGAACCACAAAAATTTAACTAAACTCAGTTCTCAGGAAATCGTATATGAGCTAGTGCAAGCTCAAACAAAATTACGAGAATGTACCAAAGATTTAGATCCACAGAAAAAAGTAGCATCTCATTTTGCTTATCCCTATGGAGCTTACAATCAACAGGTAAAGTCTTATGTATCTAAATATTATTTATCAAGTTATCTCTATAATGATGAGATATTAAATCTTGTTTGTAGAAAATATTTTTATGAAATTCCACGACTCACTGTAAGCCGTGGAACATCTTTTCTCGAACTTATCAGAAAATCTGAAGGTATGTATGAACTGAAAAATGACGTAAAATGTCAAGAAACAACACTAGTAAAAAATAAGAAAACATTATAGAAGCTACTTGCCACGCTCTGCATAAGTCAGCTTCTAGTGATGGTAATTTGTCTGCATTTCGAGTATTTCACAGGTTGCAGATCCCCCCTAACCCCCCTTAAAAAAGGGGGGAACTTCATTCCAATTCTCCCTTTTCACGATGTTTCATCCCTTTTTTAGAGATCTGTACACCACGGTAGCTTTTGGGAGCATCCCAATTTGGAAAAAGATGCTTGTGATTGAAATCACGTCTATACAAACAAAGTCCCTTCGGGTTCACCAGTTCCCTACGGCGGGAAACCCGCCTGCAGGACTGGATTCACCACCTACGTGGACTTCTTATTAAGTCCGCGTAGGCGGGCTTTGTTTGTGTAGCCCCAGAATTCTATTCTGAGGGCAATTGCGCTCTTT